>NZ_JBLIWA010000017.1:0-140775 GCF_047525675.1 Streptomyces sp. 796.1
GATCTTCTGGCACGGCGAGAAGATCGTGGACGTCGACCCGCGCACGGTCGCCCACCACGGCCCCGCCGCGGACCCGAACCGGTCCCCGGCGGGGCCCGCGCGTGCACGGCAGCACGGCCCGGCGCCGTGCCCCCTGCGCGGCGCGGACCCGTTCGCCGTTGTGTCCCCTGCGCGGGACGGCTCCGTGTCGCGCGCCGTCCCGTACGCAGAGACGGCCGTACGCGGCCGGGCGGTGCGACCGCTCCCGTGCGGCGCCGATGCGTAGCGCCCGTACGCAGGGGCCGCGGACCGTGCTGGTGCACGGTGCTTATGTGGGGGTAAGGCGGCACACCTCCTGGAGTGGCCGGGGTGCGGTGGCCGGTGCCCGACCGACTCGGGGAATCGATCTCAGCCCGGCCGAATGTGCACTCCCAAACGGCAGCCATACGACGTGGAGCCTTCGTGACCCCGCCGCGGGGTGGCCGAAACGTCATCCTCCTGGTTCATAATTACCCGGCATGTGCACCGCCCCCTTTAACAAACTGTTGCCCGCCGCATTCGGAGTCGATACGGTGTGCGAGCGGCGATCGAGAGAGCGGGTGCTGTCGAACCTTTAAGGGGGATTTTCGATTGCAGGCGCAAGTTCCAGAGTCGCCCCCCGGGTATAGGAAGATCGAAACTCTGGCAGTCCCATGGTGAGTGGGGTCTTCATTGCGACGGTATTCGCGATGGTGGCCGCACCGGGACCGTCATTCGTCGTTCTGGTGAATGAAACGCTGCGTTACGGTCGGCTGGCCGGGCTCGTCACCATTCTCGGTAGCAGTACCGGCCTCCTGATGTGGGCGGCGACCTCAGCCCTCGGGCTCGCCGCACTGACGCAGACCTCGGAACTGGTGTTCACCGCCTTCAAGCTGGCGGGCGCCGCCTACCTCTGTTACCTCGCCGTCATGACGGTCCGCAACCGGCGCAGCTTCGGCAGCCAGGAGACGGACGCAGCCGCCCGGCACGGCACGGCCACGGTGTGGCGCTCCTACCGGCCGGGGCTGGTCACCAGCGCCGCCAACCCCAAGATGGCCACCGTCTACCTGGCCCTCATCCCCCAGTTCCTGCCGGCCGACGGCGGCTCGCCCGCCGACGTGATCACCCTGACGGCCGTGCAGATCATGATCAGCGCAGCGTGGTACGCCGTGGTCGTGGCCGTGGTCGGCTTCGCCAGACGGCTGCTCGCCAAGCCGGCCGTGCGGATGGGGATCGCCTGGACCAGCGCCGCGATCCTGCTGGTCCTCGGCCTGCGCACCGCGGTGATGGCGAGCCCCGCCGCGTAACGGAGCGCCCTTCGAATCCCCAGGAATTCCCCGGAAAGAGGGATTGCCTTGACGTCTCCCGAAAAGGTCGAGAACCAGCTCTACGAAATCATTACGGAAGTGCTCGGCTCGGCCGCCCCGAAAAGCATAGAGCTGGCCGACGAGCTGCCGGAGATCGGTGTCGACTCGCTCACCATCCTGGAGATCGTCGTACGCATCGAGCAGGAATGCGGCATCGAGATCGGGGACAGCGAGGTCTTCGCGGTCCCGCTGCGCCAGGTCGGCGATCTCGTGCAACTGGTCCAGACGCACGTCGGAAATTCCTAGAAGCGAGGAACGGGAAACGCCATGGTGAATGCAGAAGCCTCGCTGAGCGCCGAGGACATCGTCCCCACCCACTGGTACAACGTGCTGTCCGACCTCACCGGCGTGGCGGACGCGGCCAAGCTGCGCCAGGCCAGGCCGGAGACCCGGCAGGGCGGCGGCGCCGTCACCCCGCAGATCCCCCTGTCGATGTACCGGCAGAGCATGGGGCGGCAGCGCTTCATCGAGATCCCGCAGCCGGTGCGCGAGGAGTACCTGCGCTGGCGGCCCACCCCGCTGCACCGGGCCCGCCGCCTGGAGCGACTGCTCGACACCCCGGCCCGGATCTACTACAAGTACGAGGGCACCAACACCACCGGCAGCCACAAGCTCAACACCGCGCTGGCCCAGGCGTACTACTACAAGCAAGCCGGCATCACCAGCCTCACCACCGGCACCGGCGCCGGCCAGTGGGGCTCGGCGCTCGCCGTCGCCTGTCGCATCTTCGGGCTCGAATGCACCGTCTACATGGTGCGGGTCAGCTACGACCAGAAGCCCTACCGCCGGATCATGATGGAGATGAACGGGGCCAAGGTCATCTCAAGCCCCAACGAGAACTCCGAGGCCGGCCGGGCCGCACTGGCCCGCGACCCGAACACCGACGGCAGCCTCTCCATCGCCAACGCGGAAGCCTTCGAGCACGCCCGTCAGGTGGAGCGCTGCAACCTGTCGGTGGGCAGCGGCGAGAACCACGTCCTGCTGCACCAGACCGTCATCGGCCAGGAGGCCATCCGCCAGTTCGCGGCCATCGGCGACTACCCCGACGTGGTGATCGGCGCGGTCGGCGCCGGTAGCAACTTCTCCGGCATCACCCTGCCGTTCTTCCACAAGAAGGTGCACGACGGCCTGGACACCCGGTTCCTCGCCGTCGAGCCTGAGGCGTGCCCGAAGCTCACCAAGGGCCGCTACGCCTGGGACTACAACGACTACACCGGCATCACGCCGATGACCAAGATGTACACCCTGGGGCACACCTTCGTCTCCCCGGGCATCCACGCCGGCGGCCTGCGCTACCACGGCGCCGCCCCGCTGGTCAGCGCGATGTACGAGCAGAAGCTGATCGAGGCCGTGGCCTACCCGCAGCGCGCCGTGTTCGAGGCCGGCCTCAGCTTCGCCGACGAGGAGGGCATCATCCCGGCCCCCGAGTCCGCGCACGCCATCCGCGCCGCCATCGAGGAGGCCCTGGTGGCCAAGCGGGAGGGCAGGGAGAAGGTCATCCTGTTCAACCTCAGCGGGCACGGCCTGCTCGACCTCTCCGCGTACCAGCAGTTCCTCAGCGGAACCATGACCGACATGGCAGCCCCTGACGAGCTGATCGCCGCCTCGCTCGACCGACTTCCTGACGTGGACGACTTAGCCGCGACACCCCGCTGACCCGGGGCGCTACCGATGGAGGGACAGGCCGTGCAACACCTGACCGACGAGGTGCTCGACCTTGCGATCGTGGGCACCGGTCCGCGCGGGATCTCCGTCTTCGAGCGGATCGCCGCCCAACTCGCGGCCGAGCCGGAGCCGCGGCACGTCAGAATCTGGCTGATCGACGCGGTGGAACTGGGCGCCGGCCGCATCTGGCGGGTCGACCAGGAGAGCTGCTTCCTGATGAACACCGTGGTCGGCGAGATCAGCATGTTCTCCGGGGTCCCTGACGGCCGGCCCTGCCGACCGGGCGCCGGCCTGTCCTTCCACCAGTGGCTGGGCACCCAGCCGGACCCGGAACTCGCCGCCCTGGGCCGCGACGACTACGCACCGCGGTACGCGTACGGGCGGTACCTGCACCACGTCTACGACGCGGTGCGGCGCGACATGGCCACCCGCGGCGAGGTCACCGAGATCGCCGGCCGGGTGACCGCGGTCCGCGAACGCGCCGAACGCTACGAACTCACCGTCGACACCCACCCGCAGGGCGCCGCCGCGGGACAACTCGCCCTCACCGTCGACGCGGTGGTCATCACCACCGGCCACGCCGAGGCCGAGCTGACCGAGCACCAGCGCGCTCTGGCCGACCACGCACGCAACTCCCCGGGGCTGCGCTACCTGAGCG
Source organism: Streptomyces sp. 796.1 (assembly GCF_047525675.1). Lineage (NCBI taxonomy): Bacteria > Bacillati > Actinomycetota > Actinomycetes > Kitasatosporales > Streptomycetaceae > Streptomyces > Streptomyces sp. 796.1. The sequence continues at coordinate 3,688 of NZ_JBLIWA010000017.1, forward strand.
GCGACTCAGCCGCCGACCTGGACCTGCACACCATCGCCCCGCGCACCGAGGTCGGCGTCGTGGGCCTCGGCCTCTCCTTCTACGACATCGTGATGTCCTTCACCGTCGGCCGCGGCGGACGGTTCAAGGACAGCCCCGACGGCACGGTCTTCTACGTGCCGAGCGGCAACGAGCCCTGGGTGGTCGCCGGCTCGCGCAGCGGCCTGCCGATCCGCTCGCGCGGACGCAACCAGAAGGGCGTCACCGAACGCGCCGCGCCGAGGTTCCTCACCTCGGCGGCCGTCGGCCGGCTGCGCGAACAGCGCGTCCAGCGCGACGGTACCCCGGCGCTGGACTTCGACCGCGACGTACTGCCGCTGCTGCTGGCCGAGGTCACCTACGCGTACTACACCACCCAGGCCAGGCAGCAGGGTGGCGCGGAGCGGGCCGCACGGCTCGGCGAACAGCTCACCGCGCTCGGCCCCGAGCCGGCGCGGTGGCGGGCGGTTGCCGAGCGCAGCGGGCTGCACGACCCGGCGCCGGTGGACCTGGAACGGCTGGCCAGGCCGCTGCACCAGCGGCGCTTCGGCTCCGGCTCCGACCTCCTCGCCGCCCTGCGGAGCCTGCTCGTCGACGACATCGCCGAGGCCGGCCGGGGCAATGTGGACGGCCCGCTCAAGGCCGCCCTGGACGCCATCCGCGACTCCCGCGAGGTCCTGCGGCACGCCGTCGACTTCGGTGGCCTGACCGCGCGCTCGCACCGGGCGGACTTCCTCGGCCGGTTCGCCTCGCGCACCTCGCCGCTGTTCACCGGCCCGCCGCGCAGCCGCACCGCACAGTTCCTCGCCCTCATCGACGCCCGGGTGCTGGACGTCGTGGGGCCCGAGGTGGCGCACGGGCACGATGCCGAACGCGGCCGGTTCTACCTGGAGTCCCCGGCCGTCGACGGCTCGCGCAAACACTGCGACGTGCTCATCGACTCGCGCATCCCCACCCCGGGGCTGGTGCGCAACACCGACCCGCTGCTGCGGCAGTTGGTCGCCGAGCGGATGGCGGTCGGCTTCACGCACGGTACCGCCGACGAGTCGTACGCGACCGGGGCGCTGCACGTCACCGCGGCCGAACGCCGGGTGGTCGCGGCCGACGGCCGGCCGCACCGGGCGCTGTACGCGCTGGGCATCCCGACCGAGGGCGCGTGCTGGTTCACCCAGATCGGCAACGGCCGGCCGGGCGTGTCCACCTCGTTCACCCGGGACGCCGACGTGATCGCGCTCAGCGTGCTGCGCCGCGCCAAGTCCCACGCCGTCCAGTGATCGGAGACCAGGTGTCTGAGCACGACGCAGAAAACGCAGCAGAACACGCAGCAGAACACGCAGTGGACCACGAAGCCGAGCACGCAGCGGAGGACGAAGGGCGCGGGGCGTACGGGGCAGTCGAGGCGTACGAGGAGTTCCGGGCGGCGCGCGACGTGCTGTTGCACGCCGCCGACCACGACACCGCCCGCAAGACCTTCCGCTGGCCAAGGCCCCGCCACTTCAACTGGGCGATCGACTGGTTCGACCGGATCGCCGAGGGCAACGACCGCACGGCCCTGCGCATCGTCGGCCAGGGCGAGGCGACGTTCCAGGAGCTCTCCCAGCGCTCCGCCCGAGTCGCCGACTGGCTACTCGACCAGGGCGTACGCCGCGGGGACGGCGTGCTGCTGCTGATGGACAACCGGATCGAACTGTGGGAGCTGATGCTCGCCCTGATCAAGATCCGGGCCGTCATCGCACCCGCCTTCACCACCATCGCCCCGGACGAACTGCGCTCCAGGATCGAACGGACCGGGGCCCGGCACGTGATCGCCGACCACCGCATCGCGCCGCGGCTCGCGGTGGAAGGGCTGCACACCAAGATCGTCGTGGGCGGGGAGCAGCCGGCGCGGGCCGGCTGGACCGACTACGCGTCCGCTGCCACCCACCGCGGCACCTTCACACCCGAGGGCCCCACCCCCGCCGACGAACCCCTCTTCTCCTACTTCACCTCGGGCTCCACCGCACGGCCCAAGCTCGTCGTACACACCCACGTCAGCTACGCCATCGGGCATCTGGCCAGCATGTACTGGAACGGCCTGCGCCCCGGGGACGTGCACCTGAACGTCTCGGCGCCGGCCTGGGCGAAGTACCCGTGGAGCTCGCTGTTCGGACCCTGGAACGCGGAGGCCACAGTGGTCTCCATGGACAGCGCCGACGCCACCCCCGAGCGGCTGCTGACGGTGTTGCAGACCGGCGGCATCACCAGCTTCTGCGCACCGCCGAGCACCTGGCGGGCGCTGATCCGCACCGGCCTGCCGGGCGGTCTGCCCGGGCTGCGGCACGCGGTCAGCGTCGGGGAGCCGCTGCTGGGCGACGTGGTGCAGCAGGTCCAGGCGCTGGCCGGGGTGCGGGTGCGCAACGGGTTCGGGCAGTCGGAGGTGACCGCGCTGGTCGGGGTCACCTCCGACTCGTCCGTCGACCCGGTGTCCATGGGGCACCCGCTGCCCGGGTACGACCTGGTCGTGCTGCGGCCGGGCACCGACGAGGCGGCCGAGGAGGGCGAACTCTGCCTGGACCTGGCGAACGACCCGGTCGGCATGATGCGCGGCTACCACGACCCGGAGGACAACGCCACGAGCCGCACCCCCGGGGGCCGTTACCGCACCGGCGACCTGGTGCGCCGGGCCGCGGACGGGTCGCTGCGCTACCTCGGCCGGCGCAAGGACGTCTTCGACGGCCCGGACGGCACCCCGATCGCCCCGCTGGAGGCGGAACACGTCCTGGTCCTGCACCCCGCCGTCGCCGAACTCTCCGTCGTCCCGGTGACCGAGACCGACGGGCTGGTGCCCAAGGCGTACGTCGTACTGGCCGCCGGTTGGAACGCCAGCCGGGCCACCGCCGAGGCGCTCTTCAGCCACCTGGCGGACCACCTCCCCGAGGCGGGGCGCGTACGGTTCCTGGAGTTCGTCGACGACCTGCCGCGCACCGAGTCGGGCAAGGTCCAGCGCGAGGCCGCACGACGCTTGCGCAGGTCACGCGGGGCCGAGTTCGCCGCCGAACGGCCCACGGCGCAGGCGTGATGGGGGCGCGGCAACGGAGGCCGGTACTCGCAGGGCTGCCGGCTCTGGCGGTGGTGCCGACGGCCCGCCCGTAGCCCGCGCTCCCGCCCGAAACCCGTGCCGCTGACCGTAATCCGTGCTTCCGTCCGTGCCGCGGGTTCCGCCCCCGCGGTACGGACGGTGCGGTACGGGGTGGGGCTGGCCCCCGACCAAGATCGGGGGCGGGCCGGGTGCTCTCCGGTCGCGCGGTCCGCGAGGCTGATGCGGTCCGCAAGTCCCGTGCGATCCACAGGAGACGTTCCGTGCTCGACCACGCGCCGACCACCGCCCGCCACCACCGGGCCGACCCCGGCCCCGACTCTGACCCCGGCCTCGATCCCGGTCACCGGGTCGCGCCGGAGCGGTCCGGCCCGCCGCGTCGGCGCACCCGGGCCGAGCGCCGGCCCGCGGTGCGCCGCAGCCTCACGGCGCTCGTGGGCGCCGCCCTCGCGGTGACCTGCGCACTGCCCGCCGCCGCGGCCCAGACCCCGACCGGCCGGGCGCACGGCGACGACCACCACACCACCCAGCAGGCGATGGACGAGGTCGTCGCCGCCGGTGTGCCCGGAATGGTGGCGCGGTCCAGCGGCGCCCGCGGGACGTGGGCCGGCCACTCCGGCGTGGCCGACCTGCGCACCGGTGCCCCGCGCCGGGCCGACGAGCGCTACCGCGTCGGCTCCATCACCAAGACCTTCATCGCCACGGTGGTGCTCCAACTGGCGGGCGAGGGCCGGCTGAGCCTGGACGACACCGTGGACCACTGGCTGCCCGGAGTGGTCAGCGGCAACGGTCACGACGGCACCCGGATCACGTTGCGCCAGTTGCTCGGCCACACCAGCGGCATCTACAGCTACACGGACGACCCCGGCTTCATGCGGCAGGAGTTCGGCACGGACTTCCTCCAGCACCGGTACGACACCTGGACGCCCGAGCGCATCGTCGCCCTCGCCATGTCCCACCCGCCGCACTCCGACCCCGGTGCCGGCTGGCACTACTCCGACACCAACTACGTGCTCGCCGGCATGGTCATCGAACGGGCCACCGGCCACCCCTACGCCCGCGAGGTCGAGCGGCGCATCCTGCGCCCGCTGCACCTGGACGCCACCACCCTGCCGGGCACCTCGGCCGCCATGCCGCAGCCAAGCGCCCGGGCGTACTCCCAGCTCACCGGCGAACTCGGCGGGCACGGCGCGCCGGGCAGCCCGGTCTACGACGTGACCTCGCTCAACCCCTCGCTGGCCGACGCGGCCGGGCAGGTCATCAGCACCGCGGGCGACCTCAACCGGTTCTACCGGGCCCTGCTCTCCGGCCGGTTGCTGGAGCCCGAGCAGCTCACGGAGATGACGACCACGGTGCCCGTCAGCCCCGGATCGCCGTTCTCCTACGGGCTCGGCCTGATGAAGCAACAGACCTCGTGCGGCGCCGTGTGGGGCCACAGCGGCGGCATTCAGGGGTCCGTCTCGAACTCCCTCACCACCGCGCACGGCGAGCACGCGCTCTCGTTCAACGTCAACGGCGACTGGGTCGGCTCCTACGACCGCGTCATCGAGGCCGAGTTCTGCGGGAAGTGAGCCCGGTGAGGCCGCACCTCGGTGCCTAGCTGTGGTGGTGCCTCCCGCCAGGGTGATGCCTAGCCTTGGCGGCACTGGCCACGGTGGTGCCGCACCTTTCGGCACTGCCCCCGATGAGTGCCTGCCCCCGGCGCCGCCCGGCCGCGATGGGCGGGCCCGGCCCGGGCGGGCGAGAGTGCACCGCGCGTGCACCCGCGCCCGCCCGGGCCGTATCAGCGGCGGCTGCCGGCGGCGCCGAAGGCGAGGCCGACGGCGCCCAGCACGGCCGCGATCCACAGCGGGGCCGTGAGCCCCCAGCCAGCCGAGAGCGCCCCGCCCGCCAACAGCGGGCCCCCGGCGTTGCCGATGTTGAACGCGGAGATGTTCGCCGCCGACGCCAGATCGCCCGCGCCGTCCGCGCTCGCCAACACCCGGGTCTGGAGCGGTGGGATGACGGCGGCACCGACCAGGCCGAAGAGGAGGAAGCCGAGCACCGCCACGGGCTTGCTGTGCACGGCGGCGAGCAGCAGCAGCGACACCGCCACCAGCCCGACCAGCGCCCCGTACAGCGTCGGCAGCAGCGCCCGGTCGGCGAGCCGGCCGGCCAGCGGCGTCCCCACCACCATGCCGAGCCCGATCAGCACCAGCACCAGCGGCACGGTGCGCTCGGCGAACCCGGTCACGTCGGTCAGCAGCGGGGCGATGTAGGTCAGCACGGTCAGGAACGGGGCCCAGCCGAAAGCCGTGGCCGCCAGCGCCATCCACACCCGGCGGCGCCGGAACACCGTCAGCCTGCTCCGCAGGTCGCCGCGCGGGGTGACCGGAACCAGCGGTACGAGCAGTGCGAGCGCCACCAGCAGCACCACGCCGAGACCGGTGACCGCCCAGAACGTGGACCGCCACCCCCACGCCTGCCCCAGCGCCGTACCGCCCGGCACACCCACCACATTGGCCAGGCTCAGCCCCATGAAGACCATGGCGATGGCACTCGCCTTGCGTTCGGGCGCCACGACGTCGGCGGCGACCACCGCGGCGATGCCCACGTACGCCCCACCCGCCAGCGCCGACAGCACCCGGCCCACCAGCAGTACCCCGAAGCCGGGAGCCAGCGCGCTGAGCAGACTGCCCACGACGAACAGGCCGGCGAGCCACAGCAGCATCCGCTTGCGCGGCACCCGCGCGCCCAGCACGGTCAGCAGCGGGGCGCCCACCACCATGCCCGCCGCGTACCCCGAGACCAGCAGCCCGGCCGTGGTCAGCGACACGTCGAAGCCGGCGGCCACCTCCGGCAGCAGGCCGGCGATGACGACCTCCGTGGTGCCGACGGCGAACGCCCCGAGCGCCAGGGCCAGGAGCGCGGCGGCGGGACGCCCACGGCGGGCGGGCGGTGGCACCGCGGCACTGGACGTCGGCGGCGGCCCGGCGGTCGCGGCCCCGGTCTCGGCCGCGGTCGCAGTCCTGGTCGGGGCCTGGCCCGGGGCGGGGGAAGTCGATGCCGGGGGAGTGGGAGGGGAGGCGGGGCCGGGCCCATCGGTGCCGGCCGGCGCTGGTGCTGCGATGCAGACGGGATCGTGTGTCACGCCCTCCAGACTTGCCGCCGACCGGCGCCGCAACAGCCCGTATCTGCGCAACGATCGGTAAGCCAGGCTTACCGGCCGTGCGGCGCCGAGATCAGGCCGCAGCGACCACCCGCTCCGCGGTCTCGACGAAGGCCCGCACCCGGGCGGTGTCCCCGCCGGCCCGCCAGACCAGGCCGTACTCGAACGGTTCGGCGTCGTCGAAGGGCACGTACGCCACCCCGCGCGGTGCGTACGTGCGGGCCACGTCCGCGGCCACCGGCGTGATGCCCTGCCCCGCCCCGACCATGGCCAGCGTCTCCTGCAACGTCGCCGCCGACCTGCCGCGCCGCACCGGCTGACCGGTGGGGGTGAGCGCCGGGGCCAGATGCTCCTGCCAGTACGCGGGCACGTCCCCGAGGCAGGCGAAGACGCGGTCCCTGGCCAGGTCCTCCACGGACACCGTCGCCCGGCGGGCCAGCGGGTGGTTGGTCGCCACGGCCAGCATCCGGGGCAGCCGCAGCACGACCGGGCCGCACTCCAAATCGGGCTCCACCACCGGGAGTTGGGTGACGAGCAGCTCCACCCGGCCGGACCGCAGCGGCCCGAACATGTCCTTGATCTGCGTCTCGTGGATGTGCACATCGGTGCCCGGATGCCGGCCGGCGAGGGCGCGTACCACGTCCATCACGAACTCGCCGGCCGCCGTGCCCAGGTAGCCGACCGCAAGCACCCCGTCGACCCCGCGCGCCGCCGCCCGCGCCTGCTCCACGGCCGCGGTGATGCGCCGGTAGCCGGGGGCCACCTCGGCGTGCAGCCGCTGCCCCAGCGGCGTCAGCCGGACGCTGCGGCTGGTGCGCTCGAACAGCGGGGCGCCGATGCGCCGCTCCAACCCCGTGATGGTCTGACTGATCCGGGCCCGCGACACGTGGAGCCGCTCGGCCGTGCGGCCGAAGTGCAACTCCTCGGCCAGCACGATCAGGGCCTCGATCTCCAACCGCTCCAACATCCGTCCGCCCCCGCTACCCGCCGTGCCCCGCCGGCCCGATCGTCAGCCGCGCCGTGATCGTCTTCGGCCGCTGGTACTCGTGCAGCGCCAGCACGCTCAGGTCCGTGCCGTGCCCCGACGCGCCCCGGCCGCCGTGCGGGAGCTCCGCCGTCTGCACCAGATGGCAGTTGAGCCACGCCTCGCCCGCGTTCAGCCGGCCCGCCACCGCGAGCCCCACGCCCACGTCCCGGGTCCACACGCTGGCCGCCAACGCCTGCGGCACCCCGTCGGCCAGCGCCAGGGCCGCATCGACGTCGGGCGCCGCCTGCACGGTGAGCAGCGGCCCGAACACCTCCTCCACCACCGCCGGGTCATCGTCCGGCAGATCGGCCAGCACCCGGGCCGCGCGCCACAGGCCGCCCTCCTCGCCCGGCCCCGGCGCCACCTTCGCCGCGGCGCTGTGCCCGGCCGCCGACGCGGCGACGATCCGGTCGAAGCGCGCCACCTGGTCGGCGTTGTTGAGCGGCCCGAAGTCCCGCCCGGCCAGCCGCTGCGCCATCGCCTGCGACAGCCGCTCCACCACCCGCTCGTAGTCCTCCTGCAACGCGATCACCCGGGCCGGCGCCGCGCAGCTCTGCCCCGCGTTGTACGTACAGGCCGCGGCCAACTGCTCCCAGGTGTCCTCCGGGGCGTCGGGCAGTACCAGCGCGGGGGCGTTGCCGCCGAGTTCGAGGCTGACCCGGCGGGCGCCGGCGCGGGCCGCCACGTCGCGGCCGGCCACACCACTACCGGTGAACGCCACCATGTCCACGTCCGCGGCGACCAGCAGCCGGCCGGTCGTCCGGTCGCCCGGCAGCGCCACCAGCACGCCAGGACCGAGCGCCCGCTCGGCGTGCTCGGCCAGCAGCTCCAGCGAGTCGGGCGTGGACTGCGCCGGCTTGACCACCACCGTGTTCCCCGCCGCCAGGGCCGGCGCGCACCGCCAGGCCGCCATCAGCAGCGGGTAGTTCCACGGCACGATCACCCCCACCACACCCATCGGCTCCCACCGCACCCAACTCTCGTGCCCGGCGACCAACCGGCCTGCCGCCGGTGCCAGTTGGGCCCGTACGGCCGAGGCGTAGAACCGCAGCAGATCAACCACCTGCGCCACCTCGCCGGCGGCCTCACCCGTGGGCTTGCCCGTCCCCGCGCACTCCCGCTGCGCATAGGCGTCGGCCTGCTCGGCGACGAGCGCGGCCAGGTGCTCCAGGCGCTGCGACCGCTCCCGCGGGGTCAGCCCGCCCCAGCCCGGCCGGGCCGCCCGGGCGGCGGCGACGGCCTCCGCCACCTCGCCCTCGCGCCCCGCGTCCGCAGTGCCGCGCACCCGACCGGTGCGCGGATCGAGCAGCGGAACGGAGGCCGAACCGCGTGTCGAGGTGTCCATGCCTACGTCCTCCTGATGGTGGTGTCATCGCTGGTGGTGGCCCCGCCGTCGGGCCTGGTCGCACCGCCCCCGCCGGCCCGCAGCGCGGGCGGGGCGGTTGGCGCGCGCCTCACAGGTCGTACGAGCGCAGCCACAGTTCGAGGGTGAGGACCAGCCACAGCTTGCCGCCCTGGCGCGGCAGCAGGGTGCCCTCGCCGCGCAGCCAGGTGCGGATCGTCGCCGGCTGGAACAGCCCGCGCTGCTGCGCAGCCCGTCCCAGCAGCAGGTCATGGCCGAGGTCCCGCAGCGGGCCGCTGAGCCACTGCTGCACCGGCACCCGCATCCCGCTCTTGGGCCGGTCCACGACGGTCGCCGGCAACAGGTCCCGCACCGCCTCCTTGAGCACCCACTTCTCCACCGTGCCGCGCAGTTTGAACGCCGGCGGCGTGGCGAAGGCGTGGTCGATGACGCGCCGGTCGAACAACGGCGAACGCCCCTGCAACCCCTGGGACGCGGTCAGCCGCTCGACCTTGGTGAGGATGTGGTGGGCGCCCTTGGTGCGCAGGTTGCAGTGGAGCAACTGGTTGAGCAGGTAGCGCATCCGGTCCGGGGCCGTCAGGTACGGGGCGACGAACCGCTGGGGCGCCGGGGCGTCCGCCAGCGCGCGCAGCGCCTCCGGTGTCAGCAGCCGCGGCAGGTCGGTCCAGCACTTGCGGTACGAGCGCAGGTAGGCGGTGGCCCGGTCCTCGCCCGTCCCCGCCGGGTCCCGGTGCATCTCGTCGACCAGCATCGGCAGGTTCTTCGGCCCGCCGAAGACCGGGTCGCCGCCCTCCCCGTTGAGCACCACCCGCAGCCCGTCCCCGGCGACCGCCTCGGCCAGCAGCAGATTGGGCACGGTCAACGGATCGCCCACCGGGCTGTCCAACAGCGCCGCCGCGTCCGCAAGGCGCGCGGCGACCGCCTCCCCGGAGACGGTCAGTACCCGGTGCCGGGTGTGGCAGTGGGTGGCGACCAGGCCCGAGTAACCCAACTCGTGCGGGAGCTCGTCGCCGAAGCTGATCGAGTACGTGTGGACCGGGTGCGAGTGCGCCTTCGCGGCCAGCGCCGTCACCAGCGAACTGTCGATCCCGCCGGACAGCAGGACCGCCACCGCCTCCGCAGCGGGCAGCCGGCGGGCCGTCGCCTCCTCAAGCGCCGCGCGCAGCGTGAGCACGGCCTCAGCCGGGTCCTCGGACACCGGGTCCGCGAGCTGCTCCCGGGGCTCCCAGTACACCCGCTCGGTGCGCGTACCGTCGGCCGAGAGCCGCAGCACCCGTCCGGGCAGCACCTCGTGCACGCCGCGCAGCAGCGTCTCGTCACCGGGCAGGTAGGCGAAGGTGAGGAACGAGCGGACGGCCGCCAGGTGCAGCCCGGTGTCCAGGGCCGGCCAGCGGCGCAGCGCCCGCAGCGAACTCGACGCGGCCCAGCAGCCCGCCGCCCGGGCGTAGAAGAGCGTACGGGCCCCGACGTGGTCCCGGATCAGCAGCAGGTCGCGGCCGTCCACGACCGCCAGCACGAACATGCCGTCGGCCAGCGCGATGCCGGCTTCGCCGAGCACCGCCCAGCAGTGCAGCAGCAACTCCCCGTCCGTGCAGTGCGCGGGCACCGCCGCGCCCGCGTCGGCGAGCGCGGCCAGGAGTTCGGGCCGGTTGTGCACCGTGACCTCGCCGACGCCGGTCAGCCCGCGCGCGGCGAACGGGCCGCTCGCATGTCCCGGCTCACCGGCGACCAGGCCGAGGCCGGCGGCGGGGCGGAGACCGGCGGCGGGGCCGGGGCGCGCGGGCCCGGCGGTGTCCGCTGCCGCGCTCGGGTCCGGGCGCGCGCCCGCGCGGGGCTCCGCGCCGTTGCCCCAGACGGCCCCCATGGCGGTCAGGTGGGCCCGGGCCTCCCCGACATCCGCGGCCAGCGTGGCGCACAAGCGCGCCATGGACGGCTCCTCTCGTTTGAACTGAAGTCTCGCTCGAAGTGAAGGCAGTGCTGAAGTGCCGAAGCGGGGGCAGTGCCGACGTACTGACGGCGAAGGCCGGGACGGGACCGACGGCAGGGGGAAGGGGGCAGGGGGAAGACAGGGCCGGCCCCGGGGCCGGGAGCGGAGGCGGGCCCGGAGGCGGCGGGTGACGGTCGAGTCACCGGCCCCGGGCCCGTACCGACGGTGCGGGCCCGGCCGCACAGCGCCGGCCGCAGGGGCGGCTCAGCCGAAGTCGTCGTCGGCCCAGCCGCCGTCGTCGGCGTCCCAGTTCCCTTCCCAGCCCGCGTCCTCGCCGCCGCTCTCACCACCGCCCGCGTCCCCGCCTCCTCCGCCGCCGCCCTGTGCGGACTGGGCGGCCTGCTGCTGGCGCAGCGCCTCCTCCTCGGCCGGCGTCAGGCTCACCGGCGGGAACTGTGCCGCGGTGATGGCCAGGGCGGCCACGCCCAACGCGCCGAGCACGGCGCCGGTGCGGCCACCGAAGGAGGTCCGGTTGATCAGGACGCGCTCGCCACGGCCCCACAGGGTGCGGCCGTAACCGATGTCCCGGCCGTAGGTGACCGTCCCGTCCGCGGCGACGCGCTTGATGATGCCTTCGCCCAACAACTCGTCCGTGCCCGCGGCCCCGCGGTCGTCGTGCCAGTGCACGACGCCCCCCGCGCCCCGTCGGCGCCACTCCTGCCGGCCGTCCTCGTAGCTGCGGTGCACACTGCCGTCGGCGAGTAGCTCGTCCGTATAGCCGATCTCACGTGGCCGGTTCATCGTCTGTGGTCCTCGGGTGTGCGGTGGGCGGGCAACTGACTGCCCCGGCTGGTGCGGTACACCGACGCCCTCACGTCGTCGGCCAGGTCATGAAGCCGGCCGCGCGCAGGCCACGCAGCTCGGTCAGGACCGAGGGCCGCGGCGGTCGGGGCCCGCGCGTCAGCCGCAGCACCGCCCGCAGCAACCGGTCCGGCGGTACGGCGGCGACCTGCGCGAACCGGCCCCTGGCCAGCCACGCCACCTCCTGTGGACGCAGGCCCCCGGGCAGCGGCGCCGGCCGCGGCAGCGGGCCGCGGGCACGCCCCGACGCCAGGTGCAGCGCGGTGGCGTGCCGCGGCGCCAACCCCAGCGACACCACCCGTACCCCCGGGACCTCGGCCACGGCGGCCCGCAACTCACCGGGGAGGGCGAGCCCGGCCGGACTCGCGTCGTGCAGCACGTGGACGGTCGCACCACCGGCCCGCGCCAACCCGGTCAGCAGGCGCGGGTCCAGCGGCCGGCACTCCGCGGCGGACAAGACGGGGCAGGCCGCTTCCAGGTGCACGTGGTTGGCCACCAACATGCGGGCGATGGAGAGGTCCTGGCAGACCAGCAGCCGCGGCAGCCCGTAGTCGTACAGGTCGGGCTCCCGGGCCGGGCCGGCCGCGGGGCCGGCGGCCTCCAACGCGGCGGCGTCCAACAGCCCGGGCACCGGCGCGGTGCGCGCGGCCAGCACCCGGGTGAACAGCGGCAGCCGCAGCGCGGGGCCTGGGGAGCGGGGGATGCGACGCAGCCCGGGCGGCACCGGCCGCAGCACCCGACAGGTCGCGTAGTAGAGCTGCCGCTCGGTGAAGCGGATGCCGCCGGGCTCGCCGGCGCGCCGGGCGGCCACCGTGATCGCCCGGTCGACGAGCTGCACCGCGAGTCCGCCGGCCAGCGGCGCCCGGCCGGCACGCCGCCCACCACCGGGGCGGGCCGCAGAGCCCAGTGCGGTCATGCTGAATCGCCTTTCCGTGTCGTACGACCGGACGGTGCCGGCCAGCTCATGAAGCCGGTGTCGGCGAGCTTCTGACGGCGCGCCTCGTCCCGGCGGCCCAGCGCCACCGCCCGCCGCACCGCGTGCTCGACGACGGCCTCCAGCCGCGCCGGTGGCACCGCCGCCAGCGGCGAGTACCAGCCGTCAGCCAGCCAGGCCGCCAACTGCCCGTCCATCCCCAGCTCGGAGCGCAACTGCCGAGCGCTGACCTCGGCGGGCTTCACCAGACGGACGAGTTGCCGGCCGTGGGCGACCCGGGCCGAAAGGCCGGCGTCGACGACCACCCGGTCGGGCAGCGCCTCCCGCACGACCGCCACGCGCATGAGGTCCGTCGCGCTCGCGTCGTGCAGCACGATCACCGGCACGTCCGCAGGCAGGTCGTCCAGGGTGGTGGCCAGGTGCACCGCGAGCCGCTGCACGATCCCGTTGGCAGTGAGGAAGACCGAAACCGCGTGCCCGGGACTGAGCAGCGCGGCCACCGGTTCGGTCGGTACGGGAGCCCGGCCGGCGTGCTTCTGCTCGTCGATGATCCCCGGCGGCAGCCCCTCGTACCGCTGGGCCCAATGCTCGGTGAGCAGCCTGCGGAAGGTGTACTCGTCGGGTGTGATGCTGGCGGTCGGCGGAATCCTGGGATGGTCGTCATCCTGTCGGTGCGCCGCCCAGCGCAGCAACATGGCGGACACCAGGAGGTGGGGCCAGTAGCTGACGGCGGGTGGGAAGGGAACCAGGACGGCGATCGTGAGCAGCCCCGCGGTCAGGGGGAGGGCGACCAGCCAGCCGGTGACGGTACGGGTGTGTCGGGCCTCGATCCAGCCTCGGTACGGGTTGGCCGCGCGGGCCAGGTACCAGAACTGGTGCAGCGTCACCTGGAGCCGCCCGTCCTGCGTGACCTCCTTGGCCCGCCGCAGGATGCGGAGGTCGTGCATGCCCTTGCCGTGCAGCCTGGGGTCGAGGGCGAACGTTTCGTGGCAGCGGGCGCACTTCCTGCCCGTCCGTTCTCTGGACCTGATGTTGACCTTGCAGTGGGGACAGATCATTGCTCCGCCTCCGTGGGCCAGGTCAGGAAGCCGATGGCCGCGGCCTGCCGCCGCCGGGGATCCGCGGCCCGGCTCGCCTGCTCGGCGACCCGCTCCACGACGCCGAGCAGCCGCGCGGGTGCCACCGCTACCAGCGGGAACGTCCACCCCTTGCGCAGCCACTTGAGCTCGTCGGGGCTGTACTGGCCGCTGGCGGTGAGCTCGTCCATCGTCGCCCGGCCGGGCTTGGACTCGCGCAGCGGCACCGCGTTCGGCAGGGCCCGCACCGTACGCAGCGGCAGCCCCGCGTCGATCACGTGTCGCCCCGGCAGGGTCGCCCGGGCACGCGACGGGGCGAGCAGTCCGTGCGCGCTCGCGTCGTGCAGCACGATCACCGGCCCGCTCGGCAGTACGTCGCCGACCTCGCGCGCGAGGTGGATGCCGTACCGCAGGGGCAGGCCGTCGGCGGCGAGGAAGGCGACGATGGACGGGTCGGGACACAGCAGCGTGGTGCGCGGTTCACCGGCCGGGAACGGCCCCGGCGTCGGATGGCTCCGGTCGTCGACCACCCCGCGCGGCAACTCGCCGTACACGTCCTGCCAGGGGTCGAGCACCAACTTCCGGAAGTCCGCGCGCGGCAGGTCCGGTTTGCCCCGACCGAACCCGAGCGCCGCGGCCACCAGGTAGCTCACGGCCACCACGAGCATGACGGAACCGAGGACGAGCATGAAGGTGGCCGCGGTGAGGCCGATGCAGATGACGACGGTGCCGGCGAACAGGGGCACGCCGAAGCAACCCCACTCGATGCCCTGGTCCCGCAGCGAACGACGGGAGAGCGCGTACCACAGTTGGCCGGGTGCGCACGGCAGCCGCCCCTCGTCCGTGAGCTTGTCGATGACCCGGCGGACGCGCAGGTCGTGCAGTCTGAGCAGATTGGTCTTGGGGTCGAGCGCATAGCGCTGGTGGCAGGCGCTACAGGTGTTGTGGGGCCGCTCCTTGCGCAGCAGCGAGGTCTCGCAGCGCGGACAGATCATCGCGGTCCCTCCAGCACGTTCGCGAGCGCGCGCATCCGGCTGGCCAGCCGCTCACGTACCGTCGTACGGCCCGTGCCGCGCAGCCGCTGGACGCCCTCGATGTCGCGCAGGGCCGCGGCGAGCGCGGCGAAGTCGGTGCCGGTGCCGGTGCTGGTGCGGGGGACGGTGCTCAGGGCCGTACCGCCGTGCGCGGGCGCCGCAGTCGAACGCCGCTCGGCCTCGGCCGCGGTGATCGCGTAGTCCTCGTGGTCGATGCCGTAGCCGGTGTTGGCGGCCAGGATCGTCAGCGGCTCCCCGCTGCGGTTGCCGAACGAGTGGGGCATCATCTCCGGGATGCGGATCATCATGCCGGGCACCAGCGGCACCTCGGTGACCTCGGCGCGGTCCGGGTCGTAGAGGCCGCAACTGGCGTGGCCGAGGCTGAGGACGAAGTGTTCGCCCCCGTGCGCGTGGGGGGTGAAGGCGCTGCGGGGCCCGACGACACCGAGTTTGACCGTCGCGTTGGACGGCCGCTCGGGTGAGGTCGCCGCGTCTCCGACCAGGTAGTGCGCGAACTGGCCGTCGTCGATGAAGCGCAGGAACTCCCGCTCGGGCCCGAGTTCACGCGCCCCGTCCCGGTCGGCGAAGAGGATGCTGCCACCGGGTTGCAGGCCGTACAGCTCGACGCCGGCCGGCAGCCGCCCCGCCAACCGCCTCAGTTGCCGAGGCCCCCCGGCCCCGAGCGCGTGCACCGCATCAGCCGACGACGCATCACCGCGCGGCATGTTGGACATCCAACCCCCCGTGTCCCGTGTCCACCCTCGTGCATCGTAAGGCGCTGATCGGCGGCAGCGGGAGCCTGCGGACGGATTCGTCCCGGACAGGCACCAAACCTCAGGTGAATGCCGCTCACCGGAATACCCGCAGCCGCCCTGACCTGGCGGAATGCGCCACTCCATGCTCCGTCGCGAGGACCGCCCGCCGCCGCGGCCGGGCGGGCGGGCGACTGGCGGCCGGGTGGTTGGCGGCTGGGTGGCTGGGCCGCGACGCCGGCGCCCGGGGCGGCGGTGGGTGACGCACGGCGGCCCGCGATCCGCAGTCGGGGACAGCGCAACGTGACGGGAGTTCAGCGCATTGTCAGTGGCGCGTGGTCTGATGGTGGAGCGCGGCCGATCGGCGTCCATGGATCGCCGTGCGGCAGGCGTGCGCGCGGCGGACCGGCCGCGGAGGCGGGGCCGGCGGCGCGCCGACGGGAGGGGGAGGAGTACGGGAATGGCGAGGGCCGACTTGGGGACGGCGCGGGACCGGTGCGCCGGGGCGCGCAGACCGGGGACCGCGCGGCGGAGCAACCTCCGATTACGGTGGGGCGCGGGTGGGACGGCACCCCTGTGCGACCGCCGGACGGACGGGACGGGGTGTGTCGGCGGGGCGTGGGTGCGTGGAGGGGCGGGGCGTTGGCCCCGACCGCCGGTCCGGCCTCCGCAGACGCATGACCGTCCTACGGAGCTGTTTCGTGCGGGGCTGTGGGGTGGGGCCCGATGAGCCGCCGTCCTGCGCGCGGGACAGCGCGCCGCTCGCCGTCCCGCGCGACCTCCCGCCGGGGCAGGCGCCCCGCACGGGGCCGCTCATCCGCGGCCTGGCGTCGCAACAGCGCGGCCTCGCGGCGGCTGAAGTCCCAACTGATCGCCGTGGGCGTCGGGTTCGTCGTGCTGATCACCCTCGTCCAGTGGCTGCTGGCGCACTGGTGGGCGCTGGTCGCGCTGGTCGGCGTCGCGGCCGTTGCCGGGTGGGTCGGTTACGGGTGGCTCAGGCAGCGCGCTGCTCGGGAACGGGCGCGGGCCGGCGGGTTGCGGCTGAGCCTGGCGGAGCTCGATGCGCTGCACCACAGCGAGTTCGAGGTCGCGGTGCGCGACCTCATGCGCAGGGACGGCTGCCGGGCCGAGCGGATAGGTGGCGCGGGGGACGACGCCTGTGACGTCAAGGCCGTCGACCCGGCCGGCCGCGTCTGGGCGATCCAGTGCAAGCACCGCAGGGACGGCGAGCGCGGCTCGGCCGTCGGGGTGGGAGTGTTGCAGCAGGTCAACGGCACCGCACGGCAGGTGCACGGGGCGGATGTGGCGGTCGTGCTGACCAACGGCCGGTTCTCCGCCCCCGCCATACCCTGGGGCCGGGCACAACAGATCCATCTGGTCGACCGCCGCCTGCTGGGCACCTGGGCCACGGGTTCCCGGCCCCTGTGGGAGCTGGTGACCCCGATCCCCCCACCACGCCGCCCCACGACTCCGCCATGATCCGGCCGCGCGGCGCGTCGGGCGCGACGCGAGAGCGATGGTGGCGGCGGGGTGCGAGGGTGCCTCCTTGGGGCTTGGGGTGGGAGGTCGATGGGTGCTCACCCATCGATGACAGCCGGCCGACTCCCACGCTGCCGTCAGCGAAGCCGTGTGAGCATGTGGGCGCCTGCCCCGGCGCGAAGCGGCCGGCCGCGCCCCCACTCCACGACGCGCACCCGTGGACCTGCATGCGGTGATCACCCTGGCCATTGCAGATCAACTAGCGGGTCGATAAAGGGAGTTGGGAGGATGCTGGGTTGCGCGGCGGGTCTCGTGACCGGTGTACTGCGCGGTACGGTGCCGGCGCGAGAGAAACGCAGAAGCCTCCTTCCGGTGCCGCACCCGCCTGGCGCGCCGCCCGCCACACCCGGGGAGGTGGCGGCGCACCGAAGGACAGTGGTGCCGGGATCAGGGCTGGGCGCGGTCGGGGCGGTGCCGGGGCCCGGGGTCAGAGAGGCAGACATGACGCAGGACTGTGAGAACCCGTCCCCACCCGACACCTCGATCGCCCATCCGGCGCGGGTCTACGACTACATACTCGGCGGCACCACCCACCATGCGGCCGACCGGGCGGCCGGTCGCGCGATGCGCGAGGTGTGGCCCTCGCTGCCGTTGTCGATGCGGCAGAACCGCGCCTTCATGCACCGGGCCGTCACCCACCTGGCCCGCGCCGAGGGCATCCGCCAGTACCTGGACATCGGCACCGGCATCCCCACCCGCCCCAGTCTGCACGAGGTGGCCCAGGGCATCGCGCCGGAGAGCCGGGTCGTCTACGTGGACAACGACCCGACCGTGCTGACCCACGCCAGGCCCCTGTTGCTCGGCAGCGCGCAAGGCCACACCAGATTCCTGCGGGCCGACCTCCGTGACCCCGCCGGCATCATCGCCTCGCCCGAGGTGCGCGCCACCCTCGACCTCGCCAGGCCGACGGCGCTGAGCGTGATCGCCGTCGTCCCGTTCCTGAAGGACGCCGACGACCCGTACGGCACCGTGCGGCGGCTGGTGGACGCGCTGCCCAGCGGTAGTTTCCTCGCCCTCACCACCGCGACCGGGGATTCGGCACCGCGACAGATGACGGCCGTCGCCCAGGAGTACGCCCGGCGCGGCATGACACTGCGGCTGCGGTCCTACGAGCGCACGTGCGCGTTCTTCGCCGGCCTCGACCTGCTCGACCCCGGCGTGGTGCTGGTGCACCACTGGCGCCCCGGCGACGCACAGCGCGACGTGCCCGATTACGGGGTGGCCATGTACGGCGGGGTGGCGCGCAAGCCCTGACCGGGTGCGGTGGGTGCACTGCATGGCTTGGTGGGCCGCCGGGGTGTGGCGGGCCGGCCCGCCGGAGCCGGCCCGTCGCAGCAGCTCAGCTGGCCGTGCCCCGTGCGGTGGTCTCCGTGTTGTCGATGTCGCCCTTGATCTGGTCGTACACCAGCGAGATCCGGGTGCCCCAGTTCGGGCAGCCGCCCAGGTGGTGCAGGGCGATGACCTTGTGCGAGGAGCCGGCCAGGACGGGGGAGCCGGAGTTGCCGCCGGAGGTGTCACACCGGTAGCCGGTGTTGACACCGGACGACACGACGTCGATCTTGCAGGTGGCGCCGGACGCGGACTCCTCGTACAGGGACAGCCGCTTGGGCTTGGTGTCGCCGTGTCCCGGGATGTAGATGCGCTCGCCGGCCCTGGGCGTGCGCGGGTCGAGGTAGAGCGTGCCGAACTGCTGGATGCTCTCGAAGCTGTTGACGCTGAACAGGGCGTAGTCGAGTTCGTTCAACCCGCTCAGCCTGATCAGTTGTTGGCCGCTCACCTTGGTCCCGGGGCGTGGGTTGTTGCCCCCGCAGGTCGCGCACTGGTAGTCGAACTGGAACTCGCTGGCGCGCAGGTCGGCGGCGTTCTCCAGGCAGTGCTGGTTGGTGAGCATGCGGTTGGTGTTGCCCACCCGCCACGCCGTGCAGTGGCCGACGCCGCGCAGGAGTTGGCGGGCGACGGCGTTGCCGCGCGCGTACTCCACCGGGTGGCTGGTCTGGTAGCAGGCCACGTCCCGGCGGGCGTCGCCACCGCACACGCTGCGCGACCCCGGCTGCTGGGCGGCGCGCTCGGTGGCGGTGTACCCGCGGAAGTACCGGTCGATCTCCACGCCGTAGCCGCCCCGCGCGAGCCGGTCGGCGTCCCTGGCCCCGCGCGCGTGGAGGGTGACCACCGCCGTGTCGCCGTCGATGGAGAGCGCGGCGAACCCGGGGCCGCCGTGCACGGTGTAGTCCGAGCCGCGGCTGCGGTCCGCGTAGTAGGTGTGCACCTCGCGCCGGTCGGGCGAGGCGACGGTCACCCGGTCCCCGTCGACGAGCCTCAGCGCGGCGAAGTGCACCTTGACGTACGAGGAGCCGGGCGAGCGTATCTCCGTACGCCAGGAGCGGCCGGTGGAGCCGTAGCGCAGGGCCAGTTCGGTGGCCGTGGCGGTCCCGGCCGGCGCGGCTGCCGGCGCGTCCGGTGCTGTCGTCGCGGGAGCGGTTGCGGTTGGGGGAGCGGGGGCCATGGCCGGGACGGTGGCTGCCGGCGCCGCGTCGGCGCGCGCTGCGGCTGCCGGCGCGGAGCCGGGCCCGAAGCCGGCGGCCAGCAGCCCGGCGACGGCGACCGCGAGGCCGCTGATGCGGCCCCCTCGTCTGACGGCTCGTCTGATGGACGGCATCACACACACTCCTTCGTGGGGGAAAGCGGGTGTCGGGCGGGCTCAGGCCGTCGCGTGCTGGCAGGGGCCGTACGCCGCCGCTGCGGAGCCTGGCACGACCGTCCGGCCCGGAGAACCCCCAACTGGCCATAACATCCCGTCAGTTAGACCTCATAGCCCCCTGGATCAGCGCCTTGCGCGGGCTGCCGCCGGCCCGTCCCCGTTGCCGGATCGCGCGCTGCTCCGGCCCGTACGACCGGTGCGGATCTGACCCGAACGGACGTAGTGCGGCCACCCGCGGCCGGACAGGCCCCCCGAGCGGGTGGGTATCGGGCGTGTCGGACGTCGGCCGCCCCCCTTGGCGGTAATTGGTCTGTACCTCAGCTGTGCGAAGCAGCAGTCTCTTTGACGAATACATGTCACACCCACCCCAGGTGTCGAAAGGTCCCCACCATGTCCCCACACCGCTCGGAGCGCCCCCTCCGCAGCGACTCAGGTTCCGGCGTCGGACGCCGTTCCTTCGTCGGATCGCTCGGCGCCGGCGTGCTGGGCGCCGCCGTGCTGGGCAGCGGAGCCGCCGCCGCGCAGGCCGCGCCGGCGCCGTTCCCCGGCCGCCGCGGCGCCGAACTGCGGCCCGCCTTCCTCGGTACGTACGGCAGCGGAATCATCACCTGCACCTATGACACCGCGACCGGCGCGCTGACGAAGAAGAGCACGTTCGCCGCGGTGACCGACCCCTCCTTCCTGGCGCTCGCGCCCTCAGGGAAGGTGCTCTACGCGCTGGACAACGCCCGGCGCGAGGGCGCCGTACGGGCCTTCGCCATCGGTGCCGGAGGGAGGCTGACCGCGCTCGGCCAGGCCCAGTCCACCGGCGGCGCCAACGTCACCCACCTCTCGGTGCACCCGAGCGGGCGCTACGTGCTCAGCGCCAACTACGGCGCCGGCAGCGTCGCCGCGAACGTCGTCAACAGCGACGGCAGCGTGGGCGCCCGCACCTCAGTGGTGCAACACGTCGGTTCCGGGCCCGACCCCAGCCGGCAGGAGGGCCCGCACGCCCACCAGATCATCACGGACCCCAAGGGCGCCTTCGTCTTCGCCGTCGACCTGGGCACCGACAAGGTGTACACCTACCGGCTCGACAACGGCGTGCTGCGCCCGGTGTCCGAGGTCAAGTCGGTGCCCGGCGCCGGGCCGCGGCACATGGTGTTCCACCCGACGGCCCCGTACGCGTACGTGGCCAACGAGTTGGACAGCACCATCACGGTGTGCCCGTACAACCCGGCCACCGGCGTGCTGACCCGCGGCGCCAGCCAGCCGACACTGCCCGACGGCACCAACCCGGGCACGCGCAACTACCCCTCCGAGGTGGTCGTCTCGCCCGACGGGCGGTTCGTCTACCTGTCCAACCGCGGGCACGAGAGCATCGCGCGGTTCGCCGTCGCCGACGGCGGGGCCACCCTGCGGCTGCTGGACACCGTCAAGTGCGGCGGCTCCTGGCCGCGGCACATCAGCCTGTCGCCCAAGGGGAACCTGCTGTTCTCGGGCAACCAGTACGGCAACACGGTCGGCACGTTCACGGTGGACACCGCGACGGGCGCACTCGCCGCGTCCGGCGCCCCGTTCAACACGGTCTCCCTCGGGTGCGTCCTCCCGATCTGAGTCCACGGCAGCCTCGTCGCACCCCGCCCCGCCCCGGCCCACCACCCCCGCACCGCGTGGGCCGGGGCGGAGCCTCGCCTTTCCGCAGCAGTCGCGTGGTGACCTGACTGCTAGCCGTCGTACGTGCCGTTGGCCGCCGTACGGGTCATCGGCGGGTGGTGCCGCGGGTGGGGCCTCGGACGGGACCGAGGGTCACAGGCTGGCGAGCAAGTCGTCCAAGGGGGCGGGGAGCCGGTCGGGAGGGAGGGCCTGCACGAGGGCCCGCCCGTAATGGATCTTGCGTCCCTTCTTCGTGCCCAGGAAGCGCCGCAACTGCGCACGCGGGCTGCGGCCCTGCTGCGCCGGCTGGCGGAGGAAGGTGTGCAGGGACCGCAGATCGCCCTCCGCCCCGATCAGTTCCGTCACCCGGTCCACGCCCAGTGCGCGGATCAGCTCGTCCTCCAGGTCCGCGTCGCAGACGAAGAAGCCCCGCCCCGTCGCGCCGGCCCGCTCCAGGCCGCGGTCGTAGAAGCCGCGCTCCGCGACGTCGCACAGCCCGGTCAGCCGAAGGCCGAGACCGGGGGGTCCCAGGAGTTGCGTGAAGCGCCCGATGCTCATCGCGCCGCCCATCGACAGCACGCAGACCCCCTCGGCCGCCAGGTTTCGGCCACGGCCGTCGGCCGCGGCGCTGACCGCGGCGGCGTCGCTCGGCCCTTCGAGCAGAACGACGGTCCGTACCGCAAGTCGCCCGGCCAGCTCGCGCGCCAGGTCACCGGGGCCGCCGGCCGCCCAAGCGGTGACCGCACCCCGGAACCTCTCCATCTCCACCATGGGAGGAGTCTCGGCCTTCACCGGCCCCAAGGACAGGGATTTTCCGCCGCCCCCGCGCTCCTACGCGTCGCCGGACGCCACCCGCCACCCGCCACCCGCATCCGCCGCCCGCGCCCCGTGCCCCCTGGCATGACGGCGGGGCCGGGAAGAGCGGGCCGCCGTGCCGGGGCTCGGCTCGTGCCGTGGGGCGTACGACGACGTCGCTCACGTCGACACGCCAGCGGGGCGCCGGTCCCACCCCGTGCCCGCCGCCTCGCGCGCGGGTGCGCGCGACAGGATGCGGGAGGGATGGGGCCGACGCCCCGCCGTTCGTGCTCGGGCCGCGACCTGAACGTGCTGCTCCGGGCGCGGTGTCGTGCGGGATGGCTCCGGGTCAGCGGATGTCGACGTCCACGCAGGCGTAGAACGCGTTGGCGGTGTCGGCGATGTTCCACACCGCGAGCACCTTCTGCTTGCCGGAGAACTGGCCGAAGTTGACCTGGTGGTTCACGACCGAACCGGGCTGGGCACCGTGGTCGTTGAACTCGGCGACCTTGGTGCCACCCACGTAGTACTGCCAGGTGCTCGTGGCGTGGCGGGCCGTCAGCCGCCAACTGAAGCTGGTGGAGCGGCTGACGGGGGTGACCTTCCAGCCCTTGGCGTCGTTGTCGAGCTCGGAGAACCGGCCGTTGCCACCGCTGCAACTCCGAAGGCCCTTGCGACCTTCCACGCTCTGCGGCTCGTACTTGATGGGGCCGCAGGCGACCGTGCCGGCCGCGCACTGGGCCTGGCGGCTCGGGGGCGAGGAGATGTAGCCGTGGGCGCTGGCCGAGTTGGCGGGAAGGCAGACGGCCAGCAGCGGTGCTACGGCCGCGCCGAGGGTGACGGCGAGCTTCTTTTTACCGTTCATGTCGGCTCCTTGGGTGGGGGCCTGCCCGGGGGCAGGTATTGGCCGCAGGCGGTGTGGGGTGCGGGTGGTGCGGACGGCGACCTGGCGTGGGGCGCGGGGCGTCGGCGTCCCGTGGGGGCAGCCCACACCGCCTCTTGGTCTAGACCATACTGATTGTCGGGACACGGTCAAGAGTTTGTTCGTAACGAACTCTTCCCGTGCACGCCACGTTGCCGACGGTGACTGACGATTCGTCAGATGCCGGTCTGTGACGCCCTCCAGGGCGGGGCGGCTCTTCCCCCCCGGGCCCGGTCCCGAGGCCGGCCGACCGTGAAGGGGCATTGGCGGGCGGGACGGCGGTCATCGGGCGCGCGCGGGCGTACGCGATCGTCGAGTGCGTACGCGGCGGTCGCCGGGGCGCGCGGAGGTGCACGGGCGGGGCGGGAAAAGGGTGATGCCCGGCAGGCGACCGCCTGCCGGGCATCAGGGTGCTGGAGGTGCGGGATCAGCAGGCGCCGAGGTCCTGCCAGACGCCCCACTCGCCGGTGGTGCCGGGCTCCTCGCCCGTCGTCCACCACTTGGCCTTCCAGGTGTGGCCCTTGTGCGAGACCTGCTGGCCGCCGGTGTAGACCGTGGTGGAGGACCACGGGGTGGCCGAGCACTGGCCGCCGTCGTTGCCGACGACGGTCAGGGTGTACGCGGCGGAGTGGCTGGTGTCGCCGGCCTTGCCGGTGACGTTGATCGTGTACGTGCCCGACTTCACCTCAGGGGCTGCGGTGAAGGTGAGCGTGGCGGAGCCGCCGGCCGTCACGGAACGCGGGCTGAGCGAGGTGGCGATGCCCTTGGGCGCGCCGCTGACGCTGAGGTCGACCGTCTGCGCCTCGCCGGCGGTCACGGCGGTCTTCACGGTGGTGGTGGCGGTGCTACCGGCGTTGACCGAACCAGAGCCGGGCGTGGTGGACACCGAAAAGTCGTTCTTCGGCGGGGTGGTGTTGCCGCTGGTGAACGGGGCGAAGATGCGGCTGAAGTCCCAGGTGTTCTGCTCGATGCCGGAGCAGTTGTCGCGGGCGCCGCCGCCGGGGCAGCTACCGTTGTCACGCTGGAGGGCCCACATCGACAGCGTGTTGATGTTCTTGGCGACCGCCCAGTTGTACACCGACTTGGCGTTGGCCAGGGTGAAGGTCTCGGCCGGCCCGAAGTCGTCCACGCCCGGCATCTCGGTGACGCCGATCATGCCCCAGAGCTGCGCGTCCGTCTTGCCCGGGAAGATCTGGTTGAGCTGGTCGTGCAGACCCTGGGCCGCGGTCTCGGTGTCCTTGGCCATGTCGTGCTGGGCGTTGTCGTAGTAGTCGAACGTCATGATGTTCGCCACGTCGACGCGCGTCCCGTTGCTGGCCGCGTTGCGCAGCAGCCCGAGACCGCCCTCGGACAGCCCGCGGGTGGTGGTCGGCAGGGTGTAGGACACCTCGAACTTGCGGTTGTTCTGCGCCGCCCAGTCCTGGACCTTCTTGATGGCCTTGTTGCGGCGGTCGACGCTGGCGGTGTTCTCCAGCGCGTTGACCTCGATGTCCATGTCGAGGCGCGTGATGTCGTAGGTGGTGATCACCTTCTGGTACACCGCGGCGATCTTGTCGACGTCGGTGCAGCTCTCGGCGATCTCAGTGCCGGTGGTACCGGCCGTGTAGCCGCCGAAGGACGGGATGACGTCGCCGCCCCGGCCCTGGATCGTCTTGATGTCGGCACCGAAGGTGGCGGGCGAGATCGGCATGCTCGTGCTGCCGTTCCAGTACGCCGTACACGAACCCTTGGCCTCCGTCTGGAGGAACGCCATCGTCAGGTGCTTCACGCCGGCTTGCTCGGCCATGGCCGCCGGGCTTTCGCCGGTCCAGGCTTCGAAGTAGGGCGCGAACACGCGGGAGGGGAGAGGGGTTTCCGCCTGGGCGGTGCCACTGCCGACCATGGTCAGGCCCGCTGCGACCACAGCGGTGACGGTTGCGGCCATGGCCGCGCGGAGCGAGCGCGTGCGTCTCATGTTCATCCAAGCTGAGTGAGAAGGGGACCGCCGGAATTGCCGGGTGCGCAGCGGTTGGGGGTTATGGAATATCCCCGCAGTCATAGGCATGTCAATGGTCTGAACCAAGATAGGACTAGACCAATTGCCGTTGTCATTTTCCCGCTGACTGCCGCCCCCTTTCGGTGACTTGTGGGGCTCGGGTTCGCCGCTGGGGCCGCGCGGGCCTGTGCTGACGGGGCCGGTGGGGTCGTGGTGGGTGCGGAGCCGGGTGTGCCCGAGGTGGGCGAACGACCCCGCTCACCCGCCGCAATCGCACCGAACCACCGCCCCCGACTTGGTAAAGCCCTTACCTCGCCACCGGCCCTCTTCGGTGATGGTCTGTCAGGTCCGGGCGGTCCCGGGCCGGCCGCTCGGGCACGGCAGAGTGGCCGTCGGGTGGGGCGGCGTGGCCGGCCACCCGTTGGCCCGCGGGCGGACTTTCGGGGGCCGGGACGGGCGCGGTGCCGTTCCCAGCAGAGCTGCCGGGGCCCGGACTTCCATGTGCCAGGGGGCGGCGTCAAGGACGAATCCGGCCGTTGTCGGTCGCGGTGCTGCCCCTCGCGACGCTGGCGGGGAGGGCTGTTCGCGGGCCGGCGCCGGTACGGCGTGGGCGGCGCGGTGCGGTCAGGACGGCCGGTGCCCGGTTCCGGGCCGTCGGCCGCCAGCCCCCGTACGGATGGTCGCGGTGCCCGCGGTCAGGTCCACCGTCGTGCGGTGCGGGGGTGCTCCGTCCTCCTCGTCGTCCCGCAACACCAGCGACGACTGCCGCTCCTTGAGCTCGTGCTGCTTCCCGGCCGAGAAGGTGGCGTGCAACTGCTCGAATCCGGTTGCCGATATCTGCCCCTGCCGGGCGCTGTTGCGCCACGGCGAGAGCCCGGCCCGCCCCGCGCGGAGCAGCAGTTGATCGACGAGCGCGACCGCGGTGAGCGCGATGACCAACCCCGGCAGCGTCATGAAGACGATGAATCCCATAGCGGCAGTATCCGCCGCCGGGCACCGGCCCGCCCCCGTCGTGCACTGGCCTGGCGCAGCGCTGGGGGAACCCGGGCTCCCGCCAGAGGGGCGGAGCCGGGCGGCGCACCGGGAGGGAGCGGCCGATAGGCGTGCCCGTGCTCCGCGACCCGTGGGCGCACATCCCGCGCCCGCCCGTGGGAACGCCAGTCGACCGCCTCCAGCGGAGCCCCCCCCGTTCACCGCCGGCCGAAGAACTCCACCTCGGCGACGGCGACGTGATGCCCCTCCTCGCCCTTGCCACCGGTCCCGTACGCCGTGTCGAGCGTGAGGCGTACGCGGACGACGTCGGAGCCGCGAACGTCGAAGGTCTGCTGGCCGGGTTGGTCCTTGAGGCTGATCCCCTTCGTCGAGCGGTCGCCGTCCTTGTCGGTGAGGGTGACCGTGAGCTCGGCGGGGCGGGCCTGGGTGAGGAATTCGTCCTGGTTCTGGGAGCGGCCCGAGATGACGAGCAGCTTGCGCAGCCGTACCGGCTTGTCGAACGTGGCCTCCAGGTATTCGCCGGTGGCCTGGCCTTTTGGCCCGGGCGCCCAGTAACGGTTGCTGAACCCGTCGAAGGCGGCGCCCGCCGGGTGGCGTTCGGCCGCGCTCGACGCACGCTTGCCGTCGGGGCGCAGCGCCTCCGGCTTGCCGGTCTGGTCCTGGGTGAAGGTGAGCGCGTCGGAGAGTTGGGAGCGGGCGAGGTAGGCCGCGCCGAGCAACACCAGCAGCGTCAGCGGCAGCGTGAGCCGCGGCCGGGGCCAGGTGCGCTGACGGGGCCGGCTGCCGGCCACGAGCACCCGGTCCCGGTCCCGCCCGAACAGCCGCCGCCACCAGGACGCGCGGCGTCGGCCGGGCGCCGGGGCCGCGCCGTCCAACTCCGCGCCGCAGCGCACGCAGAGCCGCCGCTCGTACGGGTTGTCCGCCCGGCACCGCGGGCAGGGACGGCTGCCCCGCACCTCGCCGCCGCCCGTGCTCGGCGCCGGGGCCGCCGCGGTGTGCTGCGGCACCCGGTGGTCGGGCCCCGGGGCCTCCGCGTCACCGTGCCGGTCGCCGGGGCGACGGGGGGCCGCCGGCTCGGGGCCGGGCCGTGCGGCGTCGGCGTCGGGCGCGCCCCGTCCCGCCGTACGCAGCTCCGCCCGGTGCGGCGGATGGGCCGGCGGCTCGGGCGCGGGAGGCAGGGGCGGTGGGGTCCTCGGCGAGGCGCCTGCCGCGGACCCCGCACCTGCTGTTCCTGCTGTGCCGCGTGGGGCGGCAGCGGCGGGCGGGGGCGCGGCGGTGGCAGCCGGCGGCCTGCTTACGGGCGGGCCGTCCGTGGTGTCGGCCGGGCCGTTCGTCGTGCCGGTTCGGCCGTTCGCGAGGTCGGCCGGGCCCGGCGGGGGAGCGGTCGCGGGGCTCGGGGCGGGGGCGGGTGGCTGGTCCGGTGGGTGCGGCTGGGGCCGCGGTTGCGGCTGCTGCTGGGGCTGTTCCGGGGTGGGTGTGTCGGCCCGAGCGGTCGGCGTGCCCGTACCGGCTGGCCGGCCCGTACCCGCCGGCGGAGCGGCCCCCGCGCCCTGGCCGGTGGGCTCCGCGCTGCGGGTCCACTCAAGGAAGGCCCGACAGGACGCGCAGAACTGGGCGTCGGGCTCGTTGCGGTGGCCGCAGTCGGGGCAGGTCATGCCGGGCCCGCCCCCTCGTCGACGGGCAGGACCTCCACCCGGTAGCCGAGGTGTGCCGGTACCTCGGCCGCCACCAGCCGGAGCAGGTGGGCCCGGTCGATGCGCTCCGGTTCTGGCACCCGCAGCCGTACGCGTACCCACGGCGGCGTCGAACCGGGCAGCGGGTCGCCGGGCGCGAGCGACCAGGTGGTGCCGCCGCTCTCGGTGATCTCGGGCTCGTGCCCCGTCTCCACCGCGATCGCCGCCGCGAGGCCGGCCAGGGTGCCGCGCCGGCGGTGCCGCACCACCGCCCCGGCCACCACCGCACGGCGCTGCTCCACCGGACGCTCCCGGTCGGTGCGGGCAGCCACCCACCCCGCGAGCCAGTCCACGAAGTCCTCCGGGGCGGTACGCGGATGCAGATGGGCCGGCAGGTTGTCGAGGGTCAACAGCACCGGCGCCAACACCTCGTCCAACGCGCCGAGGAAGCGCACCAGGAAGTCCTGGTCCAGATAGACGGCGGGGAGCTGATCGGCCAGCGGGTGGGGCGTGGGCAGCCCGGGGATCGCGGCGCGCACCTCACACCTCCCTGACCCGCAGTTGGTGTTCGAAGCTGAACACCAGCGCGTGCTCATCGAGGACGATCTTGCTGGTGGGCTCGGCCCGCTCGCCGGTCACCGGGTCGGCGGGGAACAACAGCACGTCCTCCACCAACTCCACGCCGGGCAGCCGCTGCAACACCGCGTACACCTCGCCCGCGTGCACCGGCCGCCCGAACGGCCAGCCCTCGCCATCGGGTCCGCCCGAGAGCGGATTGAAGTAGCCGTAGAGCGCGGCGAGGCCCGCCTCGCGCAGCCGGTCGGTGGCCGCACCGCGCTGCGCCTGCACCGTGGCGACTACCGTCACCCCCTGGTAGTAGGGCGGCTCCACGTGCAGCCTGGTGCCCAGCGGGCGCCGCTCGTCCAGGTGGCCGGCGATGGCCGCGAGCGTCTCGGGCGCCGGCGTCAGATCGTCGAAGCGGACCCGCCCGCGCTCGTCGCCGCGCCCGGCCGGCACCACCAGCAGCCGTACCCCGCCGGCGTCCGCACCGCCCGGCGGCCCGCCGCCGTCCCCGGCGCCCGCCACCTCACCCACCGGGACGCAGTGCACCCGGGCCACGTCCGGCGCCGCCTCCCTGGCCAGTTGCTCGTAGTCGTGCGGGACCACCGCACGGTGCAAGGTGGCCAACGTCAGCGGCCCGCGCACCCGCGCCTCCTCGACGCTCTCCCCGTCGACGCCGCCGAGCGCCGGGCGGCGGTTGTCAACGCGGGCCACGTACGGCATCGAACTGCGCAGGATGCGCAGCGCGTGCCGGGCCACGTTGCCGCGTCGGCCGCCGCCGGTGCGGTAGCGCCGCACCCGCACCGTGCTGTCCTTCGGCGGCACCGCGCCGAACAGCCGCAGCGTCCCGTCGCTCTCGCGCACTCCCGGCCCGAAGTCCACCCGCCCCGAATTGGGGTCCAGGGTGAGGTGCCGGTCGTACGCGGTGGAGTGGGCGAAGTCGTCGACCCGGGTCCACTCCACCCAGCCCGCGCCCTCGGCGACCTCCACGACGAACGGTTCCGCACTCGGCACCACCGGCGGCCTGGCCACCTGGAAGCTCTGCCCCGGCACCCCGTCACAGACGCCGATGACCTCCTCGGTGACGGTCTCGGCGTGGCTGGCCTCCACGGTGCCGCCGATGGTGAACGCGGTGAGCTGGCGCACCGTGGGCGATGCCACGTAGCTGGGTTGGTCGGCCGCGGCCGGTAGCAGCCGGCAGCGGATCCACCCCGCGGTGTGGCCGGCCACCACCGAGGCCAGATGGCCGGCCGGCAGGTGCACGATGACCTCGCCCGCCTTGTTGAAGCCACCGGTGTCGTCCTTGTCCACCTCGCAGGCCACCCAGGCGCTGCCGTCCCACGCCTCCCAGCGCAACGGCGGGCGGAGCGGGTCCACACCCACGCCCTCCACCTTGCAGTCCAGGCGCAGCACGACCACGCAGGAGGGGGCCGGCTGGGACAGGCCGACGTACAGGCAGTCGCCGGGGCGGGGGGTGCTGCCGAAGCAGGGCACGTCGCGGCCGAGCGCCAACTCCTCGGTGGTGTCGGTCGCCTCCGCCCGCACCGGCCAGGTCGCCAGCCGCTCCAGCGAACACGGCACGATCGACAGGGCGGCGCCGGTGGTGAAGACCACCGCCTCCTCGGCCTCGGTCCGCACCGTCGCCACCTCGGTGCCGGCCGGCACCCGCACCGGTTCCGGCTGCGGGGCCGACAGCCAGAAGGTGACGTCGGTACGGGCCGCGGTCGGCGGGTAGAGGCGCACCCCGATCAGGTCGAGGAAGGCCAGGTAGTTCTTGTCCGGCACCCGGTTGAGCCGGTAGATGAGCTGGTCGACCATGGTGGCGAACGCCTCGATGAGGGTGACGCCGGGGTCCGACACGTTGTGGTCGGTCCACTCGGGACAGCGCTGTTGCACCATCCGCTTGGCCTCGTCCACCAGCCCCTGGAAGCGCCGGTCGTCCAGGTGCGGACTGGGCAGCGTCACGGCCCCTCCTCGTGCCGGGGGATCACGTAGAACGGGAAGACCAGGTTGCGCGGGTCGTTGGCGCCCCGTATCGCATAGCTGATCTCGATGTAGAGCACGCCCTCGTCCGCCTCGTCGAAGCGCACCGCCACGTCGGCCACCTCGATCCGCGGCTCCCAGCGCTCCAGGGCGAGCCGCACCTCGTAGGCGAGTTGGCCGGCCGTACCGGCATCGGCCGGGGCGAAGACGTAGTCACCCAGCGCACAGCCGAACTCCGGGCGCATCGGCCGTTCGCCCGGCGCGGTGGACAGGATCAGCCGGATGGACTCCGCGATCTCCTGCCCACCGCGGACCAGGGCGATGCTGCCGGTGGCGTCGGTACGGGGCGGGAAGGCCCAGCCGGCGCCGATGAACTGCTGGACCACGGTCAGCCTCCGATCAGGACGGTGGGACAGCCGGCGACGACCGGCGAGCCGCAGCCCGCCGCGTCGCCCACCCGGGCCGCCGGCCGGCCACCGATCAGCACCGTGGCGCTGCCCGGCGCGAGCAGGACCGACGCCGGGTGCGCGGCCGGTGACGTGCACTGGTGCGGGGTGCCGACAGTGGCGGCCGGGCGCCCGCCGATGAGTACGGTCGGCACACCCGGCCCGGTCAGCACCCCGGGGTGCCCGGTCGGGTCGCCCACCCGGGCGGCTGCTGGCATGTGTGCGATCCCCCTCGGCGATCTGTCGGCGTGCGCCGGAGGGCGCCGCGGCCGGCTCCCTGGGCGCCCCGTGCGGTTCTTCGGGTGCTCCCGCCGGCTCCCCGGGCGGCCCGGCCACGCCGCGTACGGCCCGCTCCCCGGGGCTCCGTACCGCGCCACACCACGTACCGCGTGGTGCTGCTGCCCCGTCCCGTGCTCCGTCCGGTGCACTCCAATGTGTGCTGACACAAGGTCAATTGATGCGGATGAGCGGAGATTTGATGGACACCGTCGAACCACCCTTGACCTCCGTGCGGTTGCTGCCGTGCACCGCCACCTGCTGGCCCTGTACGGCGACGGAGCCTGTCGTGGCGAGCTTCACCTGACCGTTGCCGCCGTCCACCTGCACCCCGCTGCGGGCGGTCAGCCGCACCGCCTCGCCGGCGAGTTCCAACGCGCCCTGACCCGCGTCGAGCGAGACCCCGCTGCCCGCCTTGATGGACACCTGCTGACCGGCCTCGATCTCCACGGTGCCGTCGCTGTGCAGCACGATGGTGGTGCCCTTGCGGTCCAGGTTGATGCTGAGCTTGCCGTCGCCGGTGACCAGCCGCAGGCCCTGCGGGCCGTTCGCCGCGTCGAGCAGCTCCAACTTGTTGCCACCCTTGGAGCCGAAGGACCGCTTGGTCACCGCGCCACTGGTGGGATCGACGGCCCCGCCGCCGGCCGCACCCCCTGTTCCGGCACCGCCACCAGCACCACCAGCCGCGCCGCCCGCAGGCCCGCCGCCGCCCGGCTTGTCCTGCCCGTTGTAGAGCGCGGCGAGCACGTACGGCCGGTCCATCCTGGCCTGCTCGAAACCGACCAGCACCTCGTCACCCACCTCGGGAATGAACGGTTCGCCGCCGCCGATGCCACTGGCCTGGGCGGTGCGCGCCCAGTCGCTCGCGTACTCGTCCGACAGCCACGGGAAACGCACCTTGACCCGACCCAGGCCCTCCGGGTCCTTGGTGTCGGTCACCGTCGCGTTCACCAGACCGGCCCGGTGCCCGCCACCGCCCTGACCGTCCGCCGGGCCGCCGGCCAGCCCGTACAGCGAACGCTCCTGCTGCCCGGAGACCGTCAGCCACGTCTCGTACCCGCGCGCCGCGTCGAACACGTGCCGCGAGGAGGTGACCGTGTACCGGCCGTCGAAGGGCTTGCCGACGCCGGTCAGGGTGACGGCGCCGCCGGCCCGCACCGCCGGATTGCCCCGGATGACGGCCTCCAACTCGGCGAAGGAACCGGCGATCCGCTCCGCCAGCGCCTTCGCCGCCTGATCCACCTCGGCCTGGCTGCCGTACCCGGCGTCGGTCGCCACGTAGGTGGCCTCGCCGAAGGGGCCGGCGGCCTGCGCCGCGGTCAGCCCGAGCGCCAGCGTGCTGGCCGTACCGGCGTCGGCCCGGCCGACCAGCGGCTGCTTGGCCCGTACGTCCCAGCCGCGCACCTCAACCGCGGAGACCTGCTCGGCGGCCGAGACGGCCGCCCGGCAGCGCAACAGGTTGTCACCCATCTCCAGGACGAGCGGGTTGCTGTCGGCGCGGGCCGCGGTGCCCGGCGCGCCACTGGCCCCGGTCGGCTTGGTCACGTGGAGCTGCCCGTCCCGCACCCACACCTGCGCGCCCGCGGCGGCGGCCAGCGTGCACAGGAACTCCCAGTCACTGACGTTGGGTTGGGCCACGTGCTCCAGCACGGGCCCGGCCACGTCCACGGTGCCGGGGCGCAACCCGGCGCGCTGCGCGACCCGGGCGACGACGTCGGCGAGCGTCATGTTCTGGTAGCTGGCCACCCGCCGGCCCCGCAACAGCCGGTGCGACTCGTCGAGACCGCGCACCACCGTGAACGTCCCCGTGTCGTCGATGTCCACCTCAAGGGCGGTGACGTGCCCACTGAGCAACGGTCCCGAACCACCCTCGCCGGCCTCGGCGAGCAACCGCACCGGGGCGCCGATCTCGATGCCGGCCTGTTCCAGGAAGACCCGGCTCGGGTCGCGGAAGCGCAACAGGAACAGGTCGGGCAGCGTACGACTGTCGTCGACGTACCCTTCGACCAGGGCGTTCGCCCACACCGCGGGCAGCGGACGGCCCGCGACCTCGACCACCAACGTCTTGGCGACGCTGTGCCTCACCACGGGACCGCCCCCGCCGCCGCGGGTCCTGACGCCACACCGGGAGCGGCGGACGGGCCCCACCCGGCCACCGCACGCGGCGCCGACGCGAGCTGACCCGCCGGCCGGCCGGAAGCCGGGCCGCCGGCGGCAGCCCGGCCGACGGGACCGGAGCGCCCCACCTGCGTGGGCGCGTGCAACCTGGCCAGCTCGTCGGGCGCCGGCAACAGCAACTCCTGACCGTTGGCCAGCCGCATCGGATCGTCGATGCCGTTGGCCTCGGCGATCACCCGCCACATCGTGGGGTCCCCGTACTCGCGCCAGGCGAGCTCAGGCAGCGTGTCGCCGGTGCGTACCTGGTGCACCCGGCGCGCGTGCAGCGCCCCCGAGGTCGGGTTCTGGCCCGGCGTCTCCCCGCTGATCTCCTCCATCGTCACCTGGCACACGGCCCGGATCGGCACCCCGGAGGTGGTGAACAGGGTGTACTTCACCTGGACCTGACTCAGATAGCCGGGAAAGCCGGTCAACCCACCCCAGTGGAAGACCACCCACGGCGGCGACGAACGCCGCTGCTGCCGGGTCTCGCTGGTCGGCACGCAACAGGCGAGCAGCTTCTCCACCGAGGTCACCACGCTGGTGTCCTGGGTGTCGCTGGCGTCGAAGAACATCTCCACCGTCAGCTTGCTCGGCTTCGGCCCCTGGTACTCGGGCGGCCCCGCGCTCTTGGCGCCCTTGGCCGGGCTGCGCTTCCAGGCCGCCGCCTTGGTGAGCGTCAACTCCTTGGGGTTGAACTGGAAGTCGATGCGCCCGGCCGGCCCGCCCGGGGTGAGACTGCCACCGGGCGGCGGGGTGCGCATCTCCAGGTAGGCGTGTTCCAACTTCGGCCGCGCACCGCCGGCACCGCCCGCGCCACCGGTGCCCGCCGCACTGAACGCCACCGCGCCGCTCATCGCCTCCCCCTCCCCGGCACCGGGCCGCGCCACCCGCCCACGGCTCAGCCCTCCATGACGAAGCCGTGGTGGGCGATCTCGATCGTCTCGACGGCCACCTTGGGTGACTCGGGGTTGAACGCGGGGCCGGTCCAGCGCACCGGAACCACCTCAAGCAGCCCCCACTGGGCGACCTTCTTCCCGTCCCCGGTCCTGGCCTCGATGTGCGCCGTCTTGCGCTTGAACCCGTTCGTCATGCTCGCGAACCACCTGGCCACCTGCTCCGTCTCCCGGGTCAGCGGCCGGGACAGCTTGACGTTCGGGTACTTCAGCCGGGTGGGAAGCTGCCACAGGTGACCGTTGTTGCCACCCTCCTCGCGCTGTTCGAGCACCACCTCACAGCCCAGCCCCTCACACGTGTTGAAGGAGCCCAGCTCGATGCCGTCGATGGTGACGACGAAACACACGGTCACCGCCGGGTCATCGGTCACGCTCACGCCGTACCTCCCTTCCCTGCTTGGTCATGGGTGTTGCTGGTGCGTGGGGGTGCCCGTACATGTCGGTTGCCTGTGCGTGGGCTCGTGCACGGGGGTTGGCTGGTGGTCCTGCCTGCTGTCCCGTCATCGGTACCTGGTCTCGATCAGATGGCCGGCCCGTTCGCGCTCCAACCTGAGCTCCGCCTTGAGGAGCCGACTGAGCGGCGCGAACAGCGCCCGTACCAGGGCGTCGGTGACGGCAGGACCGTCCGCCGCCCGTCCGCCGTCCGCAGGCCGCCCGTCCCCCTGCTCCGCCCCCGCGGGCGGCTCCCCGTCGGCCGCCGGATCGCCCCCTGGCGCGAGATCGTCGGCGGTTACGGGACCCCCCGCCGGGTCGGGCGGCGGATCCGACGGCGTGTCCGGTGGCTCCGGGGGCGGTGGTTCATCCGGGTCGGCCGCCCGCTGGACCACCGTCGGCAGGGTGGCAGCCGGCCGCTGGAAGACCACCGAACCGTCGGCCATCCGCTGCGCCACCCCCGCCGCCACTGCCACCGCGCCGGCATCGACCAGTGGCCCGGCCGCCGCACCCCGGGCGGACTCGACCCGCCCGGACGCGGCGGGCCGGGGCGCGGAATGCCGGGGCGCCGCGGCCCGTTGCAGGGAGGCCCATTGCCCAGTGCTGCCTGACGGGCCCGAGCCGGCCGTGAGGGGCACCGGCCCCGAGCCCGCCGACGTCCGATCGCCCGACGGCGCGCCGGGACCCGCTCCGTTCCCCGAGACCGTGGCCCGCGGTCCGCTCCACCGCTGCACCTCGGTCGCGGGCCGGCCGGCGGTGGGCGCCGGCGCACCGGCCGCGGCCGGTGCCGCCCCTGCGGGCTCCGACCACTGCACCGGTACGGCCGTCTCCGCCGCGGCGTCCCGCGGATCGTCACCCAGCGCCTCCCGCACCGGCGCGGAGAACAGCGGCACCGAACGCTGTGCCACGAGCGGCGCCACGACGGGGCGCACCGGGCCCGCCGCGGCAGGCGGGGGCAGCGGAGTACCGTCGGCCGCGGCCGGCCGCACGGGAACCGGCGCCCGCTGTACGGCGCCCGTCACCGGCCCCGCACCCGCGCCCTGCGCCGCCGGGCCCGCTGCGACCTCCCGTTGTACGGCGGCCGGCGCCCCCGCATCCACCGGCTGCGCGCTCCCGTACGGTGCGCTGACCGGAGGCCCGCCGGCCCGGGTGGTCGGAGACAGCGGGAGCGGGGCCGGTTGTTCCGTCTGCGGCAGGCGGGCGACCAGGGGCGCGTCGGCGAGCAGTGGCCGGTCCGGTGGCCCTGCCGGGGACGGCTGCTCGGCGGCGGCATCGGTGGTGGCGGTGGGCTCGGGCGTCGGCGGGGGAGCGGCGGGCTCTGACGCGTCCGTGGGATCTGTCCCGCCACCAGTGGCCACTTCCTCCGCGGACGGGCCGGGCGGCGGGGGCCCCGCGCTGGTGCTGGCCGCCGGGGTGCGCTGCGCGGTGGGCGGTAGGCCGGCCAGCGGTGCCCCGAGCCCCACGCCCCGTACGCCCGCAGCCGCCCCGGGGCCCGTAGGCGTCCCCTGAGTCCGACCGGTGGCGGTGCCGTCGGCCGGCCCCGCAGGCCGCATCGACCGCTGTACGGTGGCCGAATCCGCGGCCCGCACGGCCGCTGCCCCCGGGCCGCCGTCGGCGCTGGCCGGCTGATGCGCGCGATGCGCGTCGACCCCGGTCGCCTGCGCCCCGTCCGACACGTCCCCTACCTCTCGTACCTCTCGTACCTCCCCCAGCTCCCGCAGCAAGGCGGTCTCCAGCGGGCGCGCCGACGTCAGCGGCTCGGTGGCCATCCGCTGGAGCGCCGCCGACGGCTCGGGCGGGTGGGTGGCTCCGGTGGTGAAGTGCCGTACGGAGGTGGTGGGTTGGCCGGTCGGGGAAGTGGACGGGGACGGCGTGGCGGGCCGGGCCGCCGTGTCGGGCGCGGCAGCAGGTAGGGGGCTGCCGGGGTCGCCAGGTTCGCTGGGCTCGGTCAGGCCGTGGCCGAGGCCGGCGGGCGCGTCGGGGCTGACGAGGTGGCCGAGCGTCGAGGTGAGCGAGGCGTCCTGCCAGGTGCCGAGCGAGGCGTGGAAGGGCTCCGGGTCGGTCAGCAGGGGCGCCGCGCCCACCGTCCGTTGCAGCGGGGGCACCTCCCGCCAGGGCTGCCCCCCGCGGCCCGGCGCAGCGGAGTCCGCGGACCCGCCGGCAGCCGACGGATCGGCAGCGGCACCAGCCGCCGCTCCCTGCTCCGGTGCGGCCCGGCCACGGCCGGACAGCCACGCCCGCAATCCCCTCAACGACCCGCCCTCCCCGCTCGTGGCCCGCGGCTCACTGCCCGTTCAACCGGGCGATCTGGTCGACGTAGCGCAACCGGTCCGCATGTTCCAGATCGAGGATCTGGTCGAGCGACCAGTGGAAGTGGTAGGCGAGGTACGCGACTTCCTCGTGGATCCGGTCCGCCGCGTACGTCACGATTCCCCCAGGCGACCACCGCCGGCGACGTCCACCGCGAACGTGTCCCGGCACGACGGGCAGGTCACCGAGGCCCTGGTGTGCCCCTCGGAGTTGATCCTTCGGTAGAAGTCCTGGAGGAACGCCAGGTCAGAGGCGAACAGGTCCTCCACGATCCCGGTGTGGACGTCCTCGATCGTGCCCAGCTTGACCAGCACCCGGGAGATCAACACCACCGACAGGTAGGCACGGCTCTCCCGCACCCGGTCGTCCCGCAGCGGCACCAACTCGTCCCGCGCGGTCGCAAGCCGCATCACGCCCGCCCGGTGCACGGTGCCCGACTCGTCCACGTACCCGCGCGGCAGCTCGAACCCGAACTCCGTACGCAGCCGCTCGCCCCGCCCCCCGTCGCGCCCCGCGCCCTGCCCGTCGGCAGCTCGCTCGTCGGAAGCCGCGGCGTCCGCCGGCGGCAGGGTGGGCATGCTGGTCCGCCTGCGCATCACTCGACTTCAATGCTCTCGAAGGTGATGGCGAGCTTCTCCGTCAACACCGAGGTGTCGCCCGCCTTGAGCGCACTGATCTCCAGCGTCTTGGGCCACGCGTTGATCAGCTTGTACCGCTTGATCGGAATGCCCTCGTAGTCGTAGACGATGATCGACCCGTTGCGGCGGGCGTTGTTCATCCGACCGAAGCGCGAATCGGTGATCCACCGCTCGAAACTGTTGTCCTCGGTCAGCCCGCGGGTGACGGTCACCTCACCGGCCTTGGGCCGCCCGGGAAGCTTCTTGATCGCGTACTTGCCGTCGGCGGTGTTCTGCTTCAACTCGATGACGTCCTGCTCCATCTTCAACCCGGTGACCTCGGTGATCTGCCGGATCAGCACGCTGTCGAATTCCAGGCCGAAGGAATGCCCGACGGAACTGTCGAGATCGGGCAGCGGCATAGCAGCCTCCTTGAATCAGTGGGTGGCGGTCCAGGGCCTGACCCGGCCAGATCACTCGTCGACCGCGCCGGAACCGCTGGAGAGCTGGGCGAGCCGGAAGACCACGAACTCCGCGGGCTTGACCGGCGCCACCCCGACCTCGCAGATCACCTGACCGGCGTCGATGCTCTCCGGCGGGTTGGTCTCCCGGTCGCACTTGACGTAGAACGCCTCCTGCGGGGTCAGCCCGAAGAGCGCACCCTTGCGCCACTCGTTGACCAGGAACGCCGAGATCGTCCGCCGCACCCGGGCCCACAGCGCATCGTCATTGGGCTCGAACACCACCCACTGGGTGCCGGCCAGGATCGACTCTTCCAGATAGTTGAAGAGCCGCCGTACGTTCAGATAGCGCCAGGCCGGGTCGCTGGCCAGGGTCCGCGCGCCCCACACCCGCATGCCGCGGCCGGGGAAGGCCCGGATGCAGTTCACGCCGATCGGATTCAGCAGGTCGTGCTCGCCCTTGGTGACCTGCGTCTGGAGCGCCACCGCGCCCCGCACCACCTCGTTGGCCGGCGCCTTGTGCACCCCGCGTGAGGCGTCGTTGCGGGCCCAGATGCCGGCGACGTGCCCGCTGGGCGGCACGAACGCATTGCGCCCGACGGCCGGGTCGAACACCTTGACCCACGGGTAGTACAAAGTGGCGTACTTCGAGTCGAACCCCGTCGTCTCCACCCGCCAGGTCTTGGCCTGCTGCGGGCTCAACCCCGGCGGCGGGTCGAGCAGCGCGATCCGGTCGCCCATCAGCTCGCAGTGCGCGATCAGACCCTGCTGGACCGCGATCACCGTCTCCAGATCGAGCACGCGCCGCTGGTAGGCGCTCATCAGATCGGGGACGGCGACCATCGTGACGTCCTCGATGGCCTCCAGACCGCCGAAGCCGGTCCGCTGGTCGGCATCGCCGACGTACGACTCGGCCGACACCTCCTGCGGCGCCACGTCGGCGCCGCCGCCCGCCGGCACGGCCAGCGTGACCGACTGCGGCTCGGGCCGCGGCGGCGCCGCGCCCTTGCCGGGTTCCTCCAAGGCGATCAGCCGGGAGCGCGCCGTCACCTGGGTGGCGACGTTCTCCTTGCTGCGCTTGGTGGTCACCATCGGGTACGTCTCGGCGACCTTGCCGTCGTGCCGCACGGTCAGCTTGAACACGTCCTGCGGCGGATCTTCTGCGTCCGCGTCGCTGACCTCGACCTTCACCTCACCGGTGACACCCGGCAGGGTCCGTACGACGTAGGGCCCCAGCCGTGCCTGCGGGGCGCCGTCCGCCACGTCGGGGGAGGCGCCTTCGGCCGGCTCCGGAACCTGGTCGGCCCGCGGCCCACCGATGCGGATGACGTAGCAGACGCCGCCACCGTTGGCGAAGTACCCGTAGACGGAGGTCGCCAGGTACGTCCCCGCCACGAAATCGCCGAAGACCGTGACGAACTGGGTCCAGTTCGTCACCAGCGTCGGCTCGTTGAAGGGGCCCTTCTGGGCGAAACCGATGAAGGCGGCGACCGAGGTCCCCACACCCTCGATGGGGCGTGACCCGGACTCCACCTCTTCGACGTAGACGCCCGGGGACAGGTACGGCGACGGCATACCACTCTCCTTGGCCGGGGAAACGAGAGCGATTCTGCTCAGCCAATCGATCAACGGAAAAGGACTTCGGGCTACCCGGCGTGCCGTCCGGGTTGCCCCAAGGTGCAGCGGCCCGATCGTCGACCGGACACCGCGGGGTGCACGGCGACGTTCCCCGACCGCCCTGGGAAGTACGGCGCCCTGGGCGCACCCTGGGCGATCAAGTCACCTGTGCACACAGGGAGTTGGCGGATCGGGGAGCGGACCATGCGCACATCACCCGGGCGGTAGCCAGGTGCCGCCGTGAAGAGCGCCCCCGACACGCCCGCCACCACGCGAGGGCGCCCGCCCGCCGCGGGACCCGCCTCAGCGCAGCGCAGCGCCGCGGTGCGCGAACCCGCGGCCGAGCCGGCGGCGGGAGCCGCCGCCGAGACGTCACGGGCGACCCGGGCCGTGCCGGCCGGTGGCCGGGCGCCGGTAGCGGGAGGCCGCGGCCTCGACCGGCGCGCCGTACAGCGGCTGCAACGCGCCGCGGGGAACGCGGCGGTCTCCCGGCTGGTCGCCCAGCGGTACGCGGCGCCGGTGAAGCCCGCACCCGCTCAGGCACCGGGCTTCCGTCGGGTCAAGGCCGACGTCGGGACGAAGAAGCAGGCGATCAAGCAGCACCAGCCCGCGACGACGGAGTCGAAGGCCGCACAGGACGCGGCGGTGGCGCCGCCGGACGACAAGGAAGCCCAGGGCAAGGCGGCACAGGCCGAGAAGATGAACGCGGCCGAGCCGGGCGAGTTCAACAAACAGGCATTCATCGACGCGGTCAACAAGGCCATTGCCGCGCAGGCGCCGAAAAACCTGAACGAGGCCGACAAGTTCGCCGACTCCGGCAAGGCCGACCAGGTCAAGGAACAGGTCGACGGCAAGGTCACCGACGGCAAGAAGACCTCGGCCAAGGAGATCGAAACCACTACCAAGGCCGCCCCCGACACCTCGAAGGCCAAGACCAAGAAGGTCACCCCGATGACGGCGGACAAGCCGCCGGGGAAGCCGGGCGCGCCCAGCGCGGCGGACGCGGTGCCGGACAAGCAGCCGCCGGCGGTGACGGACTTCTCCGCGGGCCCGAAGGCCAACGACGCGGCGATGGCCGATGCGGAGGTCACCGAGGAACAGCTCGCCAAGGGCAATGAGCCGCAGTTCAACGAGGCGCTGAGCGAGAAGAAGAAGGCGGAGGCGCATTCGACGAAGGCCGGGCCGCAGGGCCGGCAGGCCGAGAACCAGGAACTGACGGACGCGAAGGCGGGCGCCGCTGCGGCCGGGGCGAGTGCGATGGCCTCGCTGACCGCGACCCGAACCCAGGCCGGTCAGCAGGTCGACGGTGGCAAGGGCGAGACGAAGTCGAAGGACGAGAAGAAGCGCGAAGAGGTCACGGCCAAGCTCCAGAAGGTCTTCGACGCGGCGAAGAAGGACGTCGAATCCACGCTGAGCGGCCTGGACAAGAAGGTGGACGACCAGTTCGCCAAGGGGGAGAAGGCGGCCAGGGACGCGTTCACCGAAGACCACAAGCGCCGCATGAAGAAGTACAAGGACAAGCGGTATTCGGGTTTCCGCGGCAAGCTGCGCTGGGTCAAGGACAAGTTCAAGGGCCTTCCCCAGGAGGGCCTGAACATCTTCCAGGAGTCGCGCAAACTCTACGTCTCCAAGATGCAGACCGTCATCTCCTCCATCGCCGACACGATCGGCACCGAACTCGGCAAGGCCAAGGCCCGTATCAAACAGGGCCGTACGGAGCTGAAGACGGAGGTAGACAAGCTCCCGCAGGATTTGAAGCAGTACGGCCAGGAGGCGGCCAAGGACTTCGAGGGAAAGTTCGAGGACCTGGAAGCCAAGGTCAACGAGAAGTCCGACGAACTCGTCCAGACCCTGGCCCAGAAGTACACGGAGGCACTCAACAAGGTCGATGAGGAGATCAAGAAGCTCCAGGACGAGAACAAGGGCCTGATCGCGAAGGCGAAGGACGCGATCGTCGGGGCCATCAAGACCATCCTGGAACTGAAGAACCTCCTGATGGGCATCCTCGCCAAGGCCGCATCCGCCATCGGCAAGATCATCAAGGACCCCATCGGCTTCCTGGGCAACCTCGTCAAGGCCGTCAGCGCCGGCCTCAACCTCTTCACGTCCAACATCCTGGACCACTTGAAAAAGGGCCTGGTCGCCTGGCTCCTCGGCACCGCCACCAAGGAAGGCATCGAGATCCCGGCCAAGTTCGACATGAAGGGCATCATCCAGCTAGTCGTCTCCATGCTCGGCCTCACCTGGGACAACCTCCGCGCCCGCATCGTCGCGAAGGGGGTGCCCGAGCCGGCCATGGAGAAGGTCGAGCAGTCGGTGCCGGTGGCGGGGGCACTGTCGCGGGAGGGCCCGGCCGGCGCGATGGACGAAATCCAGGCCGACACGGGTGACCTGAAGACCAAGATTCTGGATGACCTGAAGTCTTATTTGGTGCCGACGGTCATTATCGCGGGCATCTCGTGGATTATTTCGCTGCTGACACCGGCTTCGGCTTTCGTGCGGGCGGTTAAGGGCATAATCGACATTATTACTTTCATTGTTAATCAGGGTGCGCAGATTGTTGAGTTCGTCAATGCGGTGCTTGATGCGGTGATTGCCATTGCGGGTGGGGGCAGTGCTGGGGTTCCGAAGATGGTTGAGGCTGCTTTGGCGGCGAGCATTCCGCTGTTGATTGGATTCCTGGCCGCCTTGGTGGGGGTTGGCGGGCTGGCCAACAAGGTGAAGAGCGTACTGCGGGCGGCGGGGCGGCCGGTTAAGCGGGCGATTGACAAGTTGGTGGGGGTGATCGCGCGGAAGGGGAAGGGGATTTGGAGCAAGCTCAGAAAGAAATTATCCAAAGATGAGCGCAGGAAAGACAAAAACGCTCCAGAAAGCGAGAGCCAGGAAGATAAGCAGCAGAGACTAAACAAGGCAATAGCGGCTGCGAGCAAAGCACTCAGCAAGAATAGTGGGCGCCTTGTGTCGGCCACCACGCTTCGACCGATGTTGAACTCAATCAAAAAACGATATCGCCTTGCCGAACTCACGGCCCAAGAAGAGGGAGATACCTGGAAGGTCGATGGTGCGGTCAATCCCAGAAGGCGTAAGGATACAGAACTCGAAACGAAGAAGGTCTTCGTTTCGAGCATCAAAAAGAGCCTACTGGATTATGCCCCTAACAAGTACGTGGGCGACAAGGTTTACAAGGACTGGGCCCAGCAGATCGAGAAGTCAAAAGTGGGAGGGCAGTCCATCTGGACGAGAGGCGACCTGAACGGTACCGAAAATGAATCCCTCAAGTACTTAGAGAAAAGTTCCACGCACAAAGAATTACTTGGATACTTCAACAAAAAGCGTTCAAAGGACCTAGCCGAGACTAAAGAGTTCACCGATTACACATTTCACGACAAAGACCCTTCTCCGCCGCACGGTGTGCGAAAGAATTTTCTTGAAATTCTCGGCGCAAGCGTGCTCAAGAGAATGCAGAGGAGTGGCCCTGCCAAAGTCAACGACCTGGCTATGGAGCAGGGTGATGAGAAGGTCGCCGATGAGATCCCCAAGATAAGGTTCGTGCTCGGCGATTACCGATACGGTACCTTCGAGGACCTTCCGGGGACGGGGGCTAAAGCCGACCCTGACTTAAAGGAGGCAGTCCAAGCTGCGCCGGGCCCCGAAAAAATAGTGAACTTCCTCAAGGTGATGGCAGTCGGGGGAGAGGTAGGGGGGTTTACGTCGGATAAGTTTCTTCAAGTGTGGAACGCCAACAGCGCTAACGCAAATTGGGTAAAGGAACAGTTCAGAGAAGTGCGACCCGGACGCCATGAGTGGATACCCACCAATTACATCACCCGAGTGCTTGATGTTGCCATCAGGTCTCGCAATCCAGACGAGATCGAGAAGGCTGCTAAATGGGTCACCCTACAGTCGGAACTCAGGTCGTTCACCTGTGACGTTATCTGGGACCTCAGAGTGACGGCCGAGACCAAGGAAATTACGGGCCGGAATCTCTCGGCTCATACAGGAGGCTTCAAGGAAAATACCTACAGTGCCGAGGCTGACCCCATATATCACGGGGATCCGAAAGACCGGAAGCTCCCCCCTAACCCAGATATCAGGATAGCTCCTGGCGGGCTAAGGGGAATGTTTGAGTCCTTCCAGGAAGATCCAGAGGGGAAGAGCGAAGATGCAGAGGGCTTCCTTGAATATTTAGAGGAGAAGCTTGTCGATGGGGGCCTTATCTGGAATGGTGAATTGGACCCCAACCTCCCGCAGGAGGTATACGGTCTCGAAGT
This sequence comes from Streptomyces sp. 796.1, assembly GCF_047525675.1. Taxonomy (NCBI): domain Bacteria; kingdom Bacillati; phylum Actinomycetota; class Actinomycetes; order Kitasatosporales; family Streptomycetaceae; genus Streptomyces; species Streptomyces sp. 796.1. The sequence continues at coordinate 47,221 of NZ_JBLIWA010000017.1, forward strand.
GACGGGTACTTATAAGCACAAGACGGTCAGCATTGATGAGGAGCATACGCAGAAGACTGTCAAAGTAGTAGAAATGAAGAATATCTCTCTCCAACAACTTGCGGACATACAGGTGCTCAATTACGCAAGAGTTTTGCGAAATTTCGGTAACGCCAAAACCGCCTTAGGGCAAAGTGGTTGACCACTGGAGGTGTGACACGAGTGGACTCGGTCCTCATGTCAGCAATTGCAGGTCAGCTAGGCTCGAACCAGCCGCCAAATGACGCCAAGCTGGCGCAGATAACAGAGTTGCAGGTCGCGCATGCAGAGTCATTGACCGGGCTAGAGAGGTGCCGCGGTCTCGAAATTCTCATTATGACTGGCTGCGATGCGGCGTCGGCGCCACTGGCCAATATGTCGTCGCTCAGCGTCGTCATCTCACGAGACAGCGCGTTAGAAGAATTGGCTAGTTTCAGCACCTCGGTCAATGTAGTTGAACTGATGAGAAATCGTGTTGTGGACCTGAGCCCTCTATTACGATGCCCTCATCTGATGCGATTGGACGTGACTGGGAATCCGCTAAGCGATGAGTCTTATGAGATGGTCATTCCTGAACTTCTTGATCGGGGCGTCAAAATCGTCAAATCTGGCGAACGCGAGCAGAAAATCAACAAACTTATGTATGAAATGGGGCTCCCCTATTCGTACTACCGGAGCGGTCGGGAGTTTCGTCTTTGCCGCCCTGGTCTGCGTTTGACCAGCTTTCCGGAGCGGAATCACCCGATCATCCCTCCTGATGCCTTGGAGCGAAAGCTAGAGGAACAGCCGGCAAGCGTGGCTGAACTCTTCGAGCAATAGAGGGGTCCCTCCCGAAAGCGAATGAACGAGTGGGCCAATACCCGAGGCCACCCGGCGGCGTGCACAAGGCCCGCATGGCATGGGCGCTCTCACGGCTCATGGTTGAGCCCGTGACGAAGGGGATAGCCGCCCACGCGGTCACGCTCCTCCAAGACGCCGGCCAACTCGCCGGCCGCAAGTACGCCATTGGCGCGATGGCCGCGGCCACCGCTCTCCGCCAACCCGGTCCCGTCACCGTGCTCACCTCGGACACCGAGGACCTGCGCATGTTGTGTGGCAAGGCCCTCACCACCACCAAGGTCTGACCCATCCACGACACTCTCAAGCCACCACCCCTCAAACCAACAACCCCACATACTCCCCAAACTCCGAAGCCAACGTCAGCCGCCCCAGCTTCTGGTACTCCCGCTGCACCGCGTGGATCAGGTCCTCCATGCGGACCGGCCCCCCGGACTCCGCCGCCAAGTACGCCGCCGTCACCGCGACCGAGCGGATGTTGCCGCCCGCCAACTCAAAGGACTCCGCGCAGAAGTCCAGGTCCAGGCCCTTCGCCCGGGGCAACAGTGGGCCAAGGCACCGTTCCCACAGCACCCGCCGCTGCTCCGCATCCGGCATCGGGAAGTCCACCACCAGGTCCAGGCGGCGCGTAAACGCGTCATCCAAGTTGGCCCGGAGGTTGGTCGACAGGATGGCCAAGCCGTCGAACGACTCCATGCGTTGGAGGAGGTAGGCGCTTTCGACGTTGGCGTAGCGGTCGTGGGCGTCCTTCACCTCTGAGCGTTTGCCGAAGATTGCGTCGGCTTCGTCGAAGAGGAGTACGCCGTTGATGCCGGCCGCTTCGGAGAAGATTTTTTCTAAGTTCTTCTCCGTCTCGCCTACGTATTTGTCGATGACTGTGGCCAGATCGACCGTATAGAGGTCAAGGCCCAGGTCGGCCGCGATGACCTCGGCCGACATCGTCTTGCCCGTGCCCGAGTCGCCCGCGAACAGGGCCGCCACGCCGCGGCCACGGCCGCCGCCGGGGCGCATGGCCCAGTCGCCGAGGACGCGGTCGCGGTGGCGGGCGCGGGCGGCCAGTTCGCGGAGTTGGGCCAGTGGGTCGGCGGGGAGGACCAGGTCGGTCCAGGTGACGGCGGGTTCGATGCGGCGGGCCAGACGGTCCAGGCCAGCCGCGTTCTGGGCCCGGGCGCCGGCCCGTACGTGCTCGGCCCGTAGCGCGCCGCCGTCCAGCAGCGCCGTCTGTGCCGCACTGTGCGCCGCCTGTGTGACCTGGGCGGGGGTGAGGAGGAAGGGGGACAGGAGGCGCGGGAGGTCGAGGTCGTGGGGGAGGGGCGCGGGGTGCGCCCGCTGCCACAGTTCTGCCCGCTCGGCCGGGCCCACCCGCGGGGCCGGCAGCAACAACGGCGGGCGGGCCGACCACGTCGCGTCCCACGGTGCTCGTCCGACCAGCACCACCGGTAGTTCCGCCTCCGCGACGAGGCGGATCACCTCAGGCTTCTCCCTGGTCAGCGGGTCGATGGGGGCGCCCACCAGACCGGCGCCGGTGAGGCGGGCCTCGCGGACCAGGATGCGTACGGCGTCCGTCGGGTGCGGGTCGGCCGCCAGGCGCTCCAGGTCCACGCCGATGACCGATCGGCCCGCGCGCGCCAGCGCCGCCGCGGCGAGTGCCGTGCCCGCACCGCCCTGTTCCTCGCGCAGGTAGGTCAACCCGACGCCGCCGGCGATGGCCCTTGCCAACGGTGCCGGGTCGCCCGCGCCTGGCGCCTGGCGCCAGTCCGTACCCGGAGCGCCGTGCCAGGATGCCAGCACGTCGGCGACCCGGGGGTCAGGGGTGTCGCCGCCCAGGAGGTGTGCCGTCACCCGGTCGGGGACGCGCAGCGCGCGCGCCAGGAACGGGCGGTCCGGCTCCTCGACCAACAACAACCCGCCGGCACGCAGTGGCGCGGCCGGGTCAAGGCGGCCCCGCGCCCGCGCATCGGCCGGTGACACGCCACACAGCGAGAGCGCCAGGCCGGCCGACGGGCGTTGCCGGGTCACGTCGTCGTTGAGGTACGCGTAGAACTGCTCGAAGCGGTCGTCCAAGTCCGGCACCAACGCGATGAGCAGGACCTCGACGTCGAGCGGGGTGAGGGCGAAGGTCTGGGTGAGGGCGCGCAGTCGGGTGTGGGGTGGGGCGGCGGTGGTCGTCGCCTTCTCCGTGCCCGTACCCGTGTCTGCGCCCCCGACCTTGCCCCCGGGGTCGTCCTGCCCTGTCAGGGCCTCCGCCTGGTCCGCCCATGCTTCCGCCGCCGCGAGTCGGTCTGCGTCGGTCGGGTCGGGGTCGGTGGTGGTGCGGCCCTCGTCGAGCAGGCGTCGTACGGTGTGGTCGTCCAGGTAGAGGCCGCGGAACGCGTCGTCCGGGTTCGGGTCGGTGGCCTGGCGCGCGTCGATCGCGCGGCGCACCCGTTCCTCAATGAGGGCGGCCCGTGCGAGGACGTGGCGCAAGCTCAACTCGCGGTGTAGATCAGTGAGTTCGTTGGTCATCCTGGCCGTTCTTCCGAGATCCGGCGGCCGATGCCGGGGCGGCGCCGGCGGCCTCGTCCGGGTTCCGCTTCGGGCCCGCCGGCCGCTTCGGGCCCGCCGGCCGCTTCGGGCCCGCCGGCCGGGTCGGGCACGGCCGGGTCGGGGCGGCCGGGCTGCCGGCCGTAGATCGGCAACTCGGCGCCGCCGGGGGCTCGTTCGCGCGGAACCTCCGCCGCGCCCTGCGGATCGTGGTCGGTGAAGCCGAGCCGCAGCCCCTCGTCGGTGACGGGCGGGCCCACCGGATAGACCGGGGATTCGGTCACCGGGACGCTCACCACCAGGTCGAGCGAGGGTTTGAGCTCGCCGCCGAGCGCGCTCCACACATCCGCGAACGAGCGGTCCTCGGGTGGCGGGAGGGCCACCGTCATCGGGACGGCCGCACCGATCTCGGCCAGCGATCCGGTCAGTCGCTCGCTCGGCAGCGACTCGTGCCGCAGCAGGCAGGTCAACAGGGAGGAAAGCAGGCGGTGTTCGTCCTCGGGCCGCTTGGTCCAGGCGGTGATCAGGTACGAGAGCTTGAAGAACCGCGGCGGGCGGCGGCGGGCCACGACGACCCCGCGCGCGTCGTACTCGTTGTGCAGCCCGCGCTCCCGCAGCCGCATGTCCTCGCGGATGTCGTACAGATACAGGTTGACCGTGGGGGCGTTGACCTTGGCCGCCCATTCGCGGGTGGGTGCGTCGAAGACGACCGCGATCTGCGCGCCGGCTAGCACATCCGTACGGAACAGTGACCGCAGCACCTCGTCGACCTCGTGGATCACGCGTCCCTCTCCCTCTGTCGGTTGCCTGCGCGGGTCCTCGCCGCGGGGCTCGCCCGCTCGGTGCGGGGCGGGCGGCCCGGGTCAGCTTCGGCCGGCGAAGTCCGGTGGTTGCAGGTTCCGTTGGACCACCAGGAACGGTTTCTTCATCCGGTCGAGCCCGCGTACCTCGGCACGCAGCTCGCGCGGGCCGAGCCGGTCCTTGCGCAGGATCAGCATCTGCGCGACGAAGGTGCCGTCGGCCTGCACCGTCACGGTCGAACGTGCGGGCGTGATGCCGGGTTTCCAGGACAGCGAGACCAGTGCTCCGGGTGGGAAGTCCGTGCCGCGGACGAGGGCCACCTGACCCGGCGTGCCCACCTTCGGGGTGAGGGTGAGCTTGGGTTGCAGGATGCGGAGGGGGACCGTGGCGCGGTTGTCGCGCTGGTCCGGGTCGGCGAGCGAGCCGCGTACGGACACCCGTACGTCGCCGGTGACCGCCGTGCGGTAGCTGGCCGTCTGGGTCACGACCAGCCGCCCACCGGGCACGATCGAACAGGGGGCGCGCCGGGTGCACGCCGAAGGGGCCGCCACGCTGCGCTGTCCCGTCTTCTTGGTACGCGGCCAGGTGGTGTCGACGACCACGTCGCGCGCCGTGTCGGGGCCGGCGTTGGTGAGGACGAAGCTGGCCGTGGTCGGCCGGCCGGGGTAGCCGCGGGCGGGGGCGACACCCGCACTGACCGCGACGTCGGCGCTGGGCGGCCGGGGCGGCTCGGGCGGGGTCGGTGGGTTGGACGGCGGGTTGGGTGGGTTGGACGGGTTCGGCGGAGTCGGTGGGTTCGGCGGGTTGGGTGGCTGGGGGGCCGGCAGTACGGTGAAGGTTGCCGTGCCGGCGCCCTCGTTGCCCGCCGCATCGGTCGCGGTGCAGGTCACCGTGGTCCTGCCGACCGGGAACAGCGAACCCGACGGCGGGTCACAGGTGACCGGCAGCGATCCGTCCACCTGGTCGACGGCGGCGGCCGGGAAGGTGATGCGCGCGCCGTTGCCTTCGGTCGCGTCGACCGTGCGGTCGTCGACGACGACCTCCGGTGCCGTGACGTCGTTGACCTCGATGCTGATGCGCTGGCGGTAGTTGGGGGCGGGGCCAGGCTCGTCGTCGCCGCCGCCCGAGTCGCCGTCCTGGTCTCCGCCGGGTGTGCCACCGCCGGGTGTGCCGCCAGGCTCGCCACCGTCTTGGTCGCCGTCTTGGTCTCCGCCCGGGTCGCCACCGTCCTGATCGCCGTCTTGGTCGCCACCCGGGCCGCCGGGCCCACCTGGGCCACCCGGGCCGCCGGGGCCACCCGGTCCGCCCGGATCACCACCGCCCGGAGTACCACCGGGATCGCCACCACCCGGGTCGCCGCCGGGGCCTCCGTGGTGGCCGCCCCCGGTCGAGGTCGCACCGCCCAGTACGCCGCCGAGCATGCCGCCCGTCTGCGTACCGTGTTGGCCGCCGTGCGTGCCGGCGATCACGCCGCCGAGCACGCCCCCCACGACGGCGTCACCACTGGTTTCCCCGCTCGTGTCCCCATTCGTGGCACCGTGCGCGGAGCCGTCCGTGGCACCCGAAGTACCGCCGTGCGTCTGGCCGTTGCTGCCCCCGCCGTGTGCGTGGCCGTCGCAGGTGCCGCTCTTGCCCGCGATGGCACCACCGAGTACGCCGGCCACCCCGCCGCTGTTGCGCCCGCTGTCGGAGCCGCCCACGCCACCGGCAACCAGGCCCGCGATGGCTCCCGTACGGCAACCGTCGGCCGAGCCGGTGAGGCCGCCGAGCACACCCGCGACCAGGCCGGCGTTCTGGCCGCCGTCACTCCCACCGACCCCACCGCCGATCACGCCCGCGACGGCACCGCGCTCACCGCCGCCCGCATCCACCGCGGCGTCGCCGTCCGGCCCCTGCCCCGCGGCCCGGAACAGTCGGTCGTACGTCGTGGAGTCGGGGTCGGGCACCTTGCCGTCCAGCAGGAACTGGATGCCGCACTCCACCGTCCTGCCCTGTGGTGCGTCGGCGGTGAGACTGATGGTCTCCTTGAAGGTGGCCACCTCGCCGCTCGTCACCTGCTGTGAAGCCGGTTCGAGGCGCACCTGGACGGCGGGGTCGCAGGTGGCGGGCTGGTGGCTGACGGTGGTGGGCAGGTTGGTCAGGCCCTCGGTGATCTTCTCGGCCACCTGGTCGGCGTCGATGCCCTGGAACAAGCTGCCGTGGGTGGCCTCGATGACGCGGCTGGCCTGGTCGGGTTCGTGGGTCGGCTCGCCGTTCTGGCCGGGGCCGTTGCCGTTGTCGCCGTTGCCGTTCAACCCGTCGCCCAGGTACGTCGCCACGTCGACGCCGATGACCCGTACGCCCGCGTCGACCAGCGCGTTGGTCGCCTCCGTCAGGGTGTGCCCCTCGCTCGGATCGTGGCTCGACGCGTCGCCGACCAGGACCACCACCGGGCTGGCGTCCGGCCGGAACCGGGTCGCCCCGTCGGCCCCGCCGGCGATCCGCCACAGGGCGTTGATCCAGTCCTCGGCCGGACCGGGGCTGCCCTTGCCGAGGTCGGCCTTGAGCGCGTCGACGCCGTCGGCGACGGCCTTCAGGTCGTGGGTGAGGCCCTGCTTCACGTCGAAGACCAGGTCCTTGTCGGTACGGTCACCGAACCTGGCCACCGCGAACCGGGAGTCGGGCTGTGCGGCCCGCACCTCGGTCGTGATCGTGCCGAGGTCCTTCCGCAAGTCGGTGAGGGTGGCGTCCATGCTGTACGTGCCGTCCACGAGCAGCACGACGTCCGGCCGCGGCGGCACCACGGGCGTCCGCACCTCCTTGACCACCTCGATCGAACCGCCCGGATCGAGTGAGCGCTCGACGAGCGCCGGCGTGATGCCGGCGCCGGGGCCGGGCGAGCCGCGGTCGACGGCGGCACCGGGTACGACGCTGATCGCGAGCAACAGCGTCAGGGTGAGGGTCGCTATGCGGAACACGCCGGGGTGGTCGGCGAGTCCGGCCCTGCCCGGCGGGTCGCCCGTACCGCGGGCTGGCCACCACCGGGCGCGCCCCGCGGTGTCGGTCCCGGTCCGCGTTGGAAAGCGCTCACGCCCCCCGCACAGCACACCCCACTCGGTCGATGCCGCCCCTGATGCCCCTGCCGCCCCTGCCGCTGCGGACCGGCCGGCCCGCTACCTGTCCTGTCCGTCGCACACCGGTCCCGCTCGGCCGCCGGACCGCCGCGTCGCCGGCCGGGCCGGCCCGCGCGCCGCGCACCAGCCTGACCCCGGCGTACCGCCCGGTCAGCGGGGTGCGAGCCAGCCCTTCGGGTACGGCGGCTGCCCGAAGGTGCAGCGGGTCGCGACGCCGCGGCCGGAATCATCCGTTCGACCGCATCCCGGCCGTGGCTGTGACTGCAACTGCCGCTCGCAGTAGGTGAGTTCAGGTGGAAGTCGTGATCACCCCCGGCCACCGGAGCGCCGCAGAACCGACACACCCACCACGCGACCATCACACATCCACCACGTGCCGACCGCACCCACCCTTCGTACACACCCGCCTGACACACCCACTCGGGCACACCCACCCGGCACGCCCGCGCCAGTGGCTGCGGGACCCGCCGGGTCGAGCCGCCCGGCTGGGGCGGGAGTGCGAGGGTGCGGGGGTGCGGGGGTGCCCCTCAGATCAGCCCCTGTCGTAGCGCGTAGGCGACGGCGTGGGAGCGGTTGCGGAGGTTGAGGCGGGTCATCACGGCGTGCAGTACGTTCTTGATGGTGCGCTCGGAGTAGGCGAGCTTGAGGGCGATGTCGGCGGTGTCGTACCCCTCGGCGACCAGCCGCAGCACCTCGATCTCCCGGGCCGCGAGTCCGGTGAAGTTCAACCCGCGCGGCCCCAGTACCTCGCCCTGGAGCCGGCCCACCTGGGCCAGCAGACTGCCCAGCAGGTCGGCCGGCACGTGCCCCTCGCCCCTGGCCACCGCCGCGATGACCTGCACCAACCGCTCCGGTGTCGCCTCCGTACGCCGAATCACCCCGATGAAACCGCACTCCGCCGCACTCACGAGCTGCTGCTCGTCGATGTGCGTGGTGATGAGCACGCCGCGCCCGGTGCCGGCCCGTTGGATCTGCCGGAGCTGGCCCAACACCTCGTCGTCGATGAGGTCCACCACCACGATCGCCACCTGCGCGTCCTCCGCCGTGTTCGGATCGATGACGCGCACCTCGGGTCTGGCGCGAAGTTGACTTGCCACACCCGCCTGCGAGACGGGGTCCTGCGCTCGCAGATCTACCAGGATGCGCTCCGTCGTCGTTGAATGCATACCGTTCCATCGCCCCCATATCTGCCATGGACCTGACACAAATGGAACCGCGCCATCACTCAGGTCGCTCTCCGTGTGGCCCCTCGGCTGTGGCGCCCCTTCCCGGACATGCTCCGTCCCGCACCCCGGGAAGCGCGCGATGGCTCAGAGCGAACCCGGTTCTGCCCGAAAGTGTTCCTGCGCGGCCACTCCCGTCCCGTGCGGTGCGCCGTACCTTCCGGGCATGAGTGTTTCGGCCAGCTTGGACGACTCGCCCGTATCGGTGCAGCCCGGTGGCGAGGCAGACCTCTCCGTACAGGTGCGCAATGCGGGAACCACCGTTGAGGAGTACCGATTCGAGGTGGTCGGGCCCTGCGCCGCCTGGGTCACAGTAGAACCCGCGGCGCTGTCTCTCTACCCCGGTGCTTCGGGCACCGCGACGCTGAAACTGCGCCCGCCGCGGACCGCCAGGATCGCCGCCGGGCCGACGCCGCTCGGTCTGCGGGTGATCCCCACCCATGACACCGAGCACACCCAGGTGCCCGAACGGACCATCACCGTCCTGCCGTTCGCCGAGGTCACCGCCGAACTCGTGCCCCGCTCCTCGCGCAGCCCCTGGCGCGGCCGGCACAAGCTGGCCATCGACAACCTGGGCAACACGCGGCTGGCCATCGGGCTGACCGTGCAGGAGGGCGCGGAGCGGGCCAAGGTGACCGTGGAGCCGGGCGATGTGACCGTCCCGCCGGGCGAGGCGAAGTTCGCCCACCTCGTGGTGCGCCCGACGAACCGGCTCTGGCGCGGTGCGCCGATCACCCACCCGTTCCAGGTGGTGGCCACCCCGCGGGACGCGTCCGACGCCGGAGCGGCACCACCGCGCGAACCGGTGCTGGTGGACGGCTCGTACGAGCAGCAACCGATCCTGCCGCACTGGCTGCCCCGCGCGGTGATGGTCGCGGTGCTGCTGGTGGGGGTGCTGGCCGGGCTGTGGTACGCGCTGCTGCGGCCCACGGTGCGGTCCGCGGCCCGCGAGGCCATCACGCCCGAGGCCGTCGAGTCCGCCATCAAGGACGACGACGGGAAGAACGGGCCGGGCGCGGGGAGCGCGGGAAGCAACCAGCCGGGGCAGAACGGCGACCCCGCGGGTGGCCCCGGCGCGAACGGCAACGGCGCGAACGGCGGCACGACCGATGGCGCGTCCGGCGGCGGCGCCGACGGTGGCGCGGCCAACGCCGGCGCCACCGCAGGCACGGGGCAGGGTGGCGGTCGCAACGGCGGCAGCGGACAGGGCGGGCCGGCCGGCAACGGCGGTGCGAAGCCCGGGGAGCCGGGCGGCCCGGCCGCGCCGAAGAGCGCCCGGGTGCAGGTGCAGGACGCCGTCGGCGGGTCCTCCACGACCCGCGACGCGTACACGGTGCCCGCGGGCAAGACCTTCGCGCTGACTGACATCGTGGTGCAGAACCCGCAGGGTGACGCCGGCACGCTGACCGTCTCCAGCCAGGACGGGCAACTCCTCAACCTGGCGCTGGAGAACTTCCGGGACTCCGACTACCACTTCGTCACCCCCATCCAGGTGCCGGCGAAGAGCAAGGTCACCATCTCGGTGAGCTGCCGTGAGGTGGGCAAGCCGGTGAAGGCGCCGCGGCCCACCCAGTGCGTGGAATCGCTGTTCCTGGGCGGACTGCTCAGTGCGGACGCCCCGGCGCGGAACTGAGCGGGGGAGCGGGGTCGGCGCGCGGGTGGGCCGGAGTTGGGGTGGGTGCCCGCGCAGTTGGTGGTGGACGGACGTGCGGCCGGCCGGGCCGGCTGGGAGTGGCCCCCGCGGGCCCGGTGGGGCTCGGCCGATGGCTGGACTGAGCGCGGGGGCGTACCCAGGGAGCAGCGGCGCGTGGCCGTGCCGCCCCGGCAGCGCGGCCATCTGCTGTCGCCGGCGGGAGCCCAGGTGGTGAGCCGGCGCACGGGCCGCGCACCGACGCGGTGGACCACCCGCGCCCACCCGGCCCGCGCTACCCGCACTGCGCCCACCCGGCCCGCGCCCACCGAGCCCAAACCCACCCAGCCAAGACCTACCCACCCGGCACTCACCCGCCCGGCGTCTCCTCCTGCCCGTCCTGCTCCTCCTGCTTCTCCAGGTCCTCCGGCTTCGTCGCCGCCCGCTGGACGAACGCGCCCTGCACGTCGGCGGGTTCCTCGTCCTCGCCCTCGTCGTCGGCGCGCTGCACGGTCGGGGCGAGTGCGCGTTGCACAGCAGGCCCGGGCGTGGCGACGGGCGCGGGCGTCGGCCCGGTGTCTGCGGTCGGAGCCGCCGGCGGCTGGGCCATCACCCGCTCGGCGTTGGCGACGGCCTCCTGCTCGAACCGGTCCTGCGGATCGCTCACCCGGATGCCCCCCGGCGCGTCGGTCCCCTCGACGGGCCCCGAACGCTGCTGGACCACATGGGTCAGCTCGTGGGCCAGCATGGTCCGCCCCTGCGGGGACGACGGGTCGTAGGCGTCGCGCTGGAAGACGACGTTGTTGCCGACGGTGTACGCATGGGCGCCGACCTCTTGCGCGGAGGCGTGCGCCGCGTCGTCGGTGTGCACCCGTACGTCGGAGAAGTCGGCGCCGATCCTGGCCTCCATGTCCGTACGGGTTTCGGCATCGAGGGAGCGGCCACCGCCCGAAGACAGCACGTCGTGCACGGAGGAGCGCGGCCGTGCCGCGGACTCGGCGGCATCGGCCCCGTCGCCGTTCTCCTCGCTCCGCGCGCGCTGCACCAGGGCGCGCACGGCGCTGTTGCCGACGGCGCGCTGCAACGTCGCCATGCCCGAGCGGCCGACGACATCGGTACGGCCGGCGACCGCGGCCCGCAGCACGTGCGGGGTACGGGCCTGCTCCTGGGCCTCGGCACCCGGCTGCCGCGCGGCAGCCGCACCGTGTTCGTGCTGGTGCTCGGGGTCGCTGGCGTGGTCGTGCTCGTACATCGTCGACTCCCTCGCGACGTTCCGCCCCCATCTGCCTGCCCCTCCAGGCTGAGCGCCCCGCCCACGCCCCGTCCAGCCTCACCGCTGCGGGACCGGGGCAGCCCTCCTTGCCCGATCGGGCAGCGGCACGGTGCGGGGCGCTGCGAGTCGCAGGGGCCCGCGGGGCGGGTCGTACGCGTACGGGCGTGGGGGAGCGTGGCGCGAGGGAGAGTCGGGGACGGCCGAGCGGCGTACGGGCGGCGGTTGCTCGGGTGGGTTGCCGACGTGCTGGACTGCACCCGAACCACCCCGTACGAGCCCCGTACGGAGAAGGAACCCCGCGACGCAATGCGGCGATCCGAGGCCGGCCACTCCGCCTGGGGCCGGGCACCCCGCCTGCGCGGGGACCACACCTTCACGCTCGTCGCGGGCAAGCCGTGGATCGGACCACCCCCGCACGTGCGGGGACCGCGCCACCAGCCAAACGACCGACAGCCACCCGGCCGGACCGCCCCGCAGGCGCGGGGACCACACGTTCACGCTGGTCGCCGGTAACCCGTATGTCGGACCAACCTTGCGAGGGCAAGGACCACTTAGCGGAGCCGGCCGCCCGGTCAGGCGGCGAAGCCGACCCGCTCGCAAGGCCAGCCACGCACAAAAGCCAAGCCACACACCTCCGTCGGCCAACACACCCTACTCGGCGGTCCGCCGCAGGCCCCGGGCCCTCCGCAGGCCCGCGCCGTGGCCCCCAGGGCAGGCGACCCACACCCCTCCCACACCCCACTCCCACCCGAGCCCCAGTAGGCTCGCCTGCCAACGCCGGCTGAGGGAGCAGGACTTGGAAGGCTTGAGGACTGATGATCCACCGCGCATCGGGCAGTACGTCACGCTGGCCCGCCTCGACGCGGCGCACGGGCCCCGCACGCCGCCCGAGCGCCGCTACCTGGCGCGCAGCGCTGACGGCGCGCGCTCCGTCTGGGTGAGCCTGCCGGCGGCCGGGGTGGACCCGGTGCGCTGGGCGGCCGAGGCGCGGCGGGCCGGTGAGCTGGCCCAGCCGGGGCTGTGGCCGGTGCGGGAGGTCGGCGGCACCGCCGCGTTCCCGTGGCACGCCACGCCCTACCGGCCGGCCGTCCCACTGACCGCGGCGCTCGCCGCGCACGAGGGCCCGCTGCCCGAGGAATCGGTACGGGCCATCGGCGCCACCCTCGCTGAGACACTGGCGTCCACGCACGCCATCGGCCCGCCCCACGCGGGACTCAGCCCCGGAGCGGTCCTGCTCACCGCGTACGGGCCGGTGCTCGGCTGCTTCGGGGCGGTGCGCGCCACGGCACCCGCCGGGGCGTCGCGGGCCGGTCTGCCCGGTCTCGACCAGGAGTGCCTGGCGCCGGAACAGCTCGCCGGCGGCCCGATCGAGCAGCCGGGCGACGTGTACGCGCTCGGCGCCGTCCTGGCGTACGCGGCCACCGGGCACGCCGTGCCCGAACGCGCCGAGATCCCCGCGGGGCTGCGCGCGCCGATCACGGCCTGCCTCGCCCGCGACCCCGAAGCAAGGCCCCAACCCGCCCAGCTCGTCGGCGAGTTGCTGTCATCGGCAGGCTACGGAACCCTCACCCCCGGTACCGAGCTCGCCCCCCTTCCTGGCCGCGTCGTCGCGGCCCTGTCCGTACAGGCGGCACACACCCTCGCTGCCCGGCTTCCCACCGAGGTGCCCTGACGCGATGCTCTCCCCTCTCACCCACGACGACCCGCACGCCCTCGGCGCCTACCGGCTGCTGGCCCGCATCGGCGCCGGCGGCATGGGCACCGTCTACCTGGCCCGGACGGCCGGCGGGCGTACCGCGGCCGTCAAGACGCTGCACCCGCACCTCGCCACCCAGCCGGCGGTGCGCAGCCGCTTCCGGTTGGAGGCGGACGCGGCCCGCGTCACCCAGGGTCCGCACGCCGCCACCGTCTATGACGCCGACCCGGTCGCCCCGCAGCCCTGGCTGGCGATGGAGTACGTGATCGGGCCACAGCTCGACGCCGCGGTACGGCTCTGCGGGGTGCTGCCCGAGCGCGCGGTGCGCCAGGTGGGTGCCGCGCTCGCCGACGGGCTCGGCCAACTCCACCACTGCGAGGCGGTGCACCGCGACCTCAAGCCGGCCAACGTCATCGTGACCGCGACGGGCGCCAAGCTCATCGACTTCGGTATCGCCCGCGCGATCGGCGACCAGCCGCTCACCGGCCTCGGCCACACCCTCGGCACCCCCACCTACCAGTCCCCCGAGCAGGCCGCGGGGTTGGAACACACGGCGGCCGGCGACGTGTTCGCCCTGGCCGGGGTGTTGGTCTTCGCCGCATCAGGGCATCCCCCGTTCGGCACCGGCCGGCCCGACGAACTCCACTACCGCATCCGGCACGCCGCCCCCGACCTCGGCGCCGTGCCGCCCGGCCTGGCCCCGCTGCTCGGCCGCTGCCTGGCCAAGGACCCGACCGACCGGCCCAGCACCGCGGAGCTGGCCGCCGAACTCGCCGCGGGCGACGGGGCGGTCCTGCTGGCCGACGCGCTGCCGCCGGCCGTCCTCGGCGAGATCGCGCGGCGCGCCGACACCCTGTGGCAGCCACTGCCACACCGACTGCCACCGCCGCCCGCCGAGCTGCCGCCACCCCACGCGCCGACCGCCGCCCCCGGCCCCACCCGGCGCCTGCTGCTCGCGGTTGCCGGCGCGGGCGCCGTCGCCGGCGCCGCGCTGGCCGGTGGCGCGGCCTGGGCCCGGTGGGGCGAGGGGGGTCGGGCACCCGCCGCGCGCCCGACCCGTACCCGCACCGCGACCCGGCAGCGGCCTCCCGACCGGCTGTGGACCTTCACCGGCCGGCGCCCCGACACCGAGGGCGACATCGTGCCCACCCGGCGGGGTCTGGTGATGCCGGCGGGCATCGTCCTGGCCGGCGTCAACCCCGAGAGCGGCGAGGGCACCTGGCAGTCGAAGGTCTCCGAAGCCTGGCGCTGGGCCACCGACGGCACGGTCGTCTACGCGCTGCGCGAGGCGGACGAGGGCACCGAGCTGGTACTGGCCGAGGTCGACCCCACCCGAGGCGAGCTGGGCGAACCATTGCTGGAGCGGGCCGATCTGGACGGCCGCGAGGCGCGTAACCAACTCCTGTGCGTGGCGGGCAGCCGCGCCTACCTTGCGGCCCGCACCGCGGCGGGCAACCGCTGGTACCTGCTCGCCGTCGACCTGCGCAGCCGCCGCGAGTACTGGCGCCGGCCGCTGGCCGCGCCGCCGGCCCCGGACGTCAGGCCCGTGCTCGGCGCCGCGATCAGCGGTGACCACCTGGTGCTCCACCGCCCGGCGGTCTACGAAAACGCCGTCGACCTGTCCGTACACGCCGTCGCCGACGGTCGGCAGGAGTGGCTGCACACCGAGGACTACGAAGGCCAGCCGCCCGCCAGGCCCGTGCACGACGCGCGCCACGTGTACCTCGGCGACGCGGTCATCGACGCCCGGCGCATCACCGAAGGCGATCTGCGCTGGCGATTCGGCGACCTGCGTGACGTCGGCGACAACGCGGGCCAGACCCGCAGGTACGGGGCGCCGACCGTGCACGAAGGCGTCATCTACTGCACCGAGGGCGACCGCGGGATCGCCGCCATCGACGCCCTCACCGGCACCCTCAACTGGATGGAGGAGGGGCTGACGGGCCGGCACCTGAACCGTGAGGCGCCGCCCGTGGCCGGTGCCAAGTACCTCTACGGCCTCGATGACCGGGGGTTGCGCGCGGTCGACCGGCGTACGCACCGGGCGGTATGGACGTACGAGACCGATGCGACGGTGCTCACCGCCGACCCCGCCCGCGGCAGGCTCTACCTCCGCGAACAGCACGAGACGTTCGCCCTCCCGCTGCTCTGAACCCCCACCCGGCCCGGGCGCCCCAGACGCCCCGTCGCTCGACCACGCGCCGTACGGGCAGCCCCACCCAGGCCACTTCCGCAGCCACCGCCCGGCCCCGCAACGGACACCCACCCACCCCGAGGCACCCCCGAGCCAGCCAGCAACCCACCCACCCCGAGCCACCCAACCACCGCGCCAACCCGTCCTCCGACCTACCACCCACCCACCTCAGCCCACCTGCCAACCACCCACCGCCAAGGAGTCCGCGTGAAACCGCTCGGCCCCCACGACCCGCTGCGCCTCGGTCCCTACCGCGTCGTCGGCGTGCTCGGCACGGGAGGCATGGGACGGGTGTACCTGGGGCACGACGCGCAGGGAAGGGTCGCCGCGGTGAAGATGCTGCTGCCCGAGCTGGTGGGGGAGGGCGACCTCGCCCGGCGCTTCGTGCGCGAGGCGCTGACCGCCCGCGCGGTCACCAGCGACGGGGTGGCCCGGGTGCGGGCCGCCGACGTGGAGTCGGGCCGGCCGTGGATCGCCACCGAGTACCTGGCGGGCCCCACCCTCGCCGAAGCGGTGCGCCGGTACGGGCCGCTCGGCGAGGCTGCGTGCCGACAGGTGGCGCACTCCCTGGCCCGCACCCTCGGCGACATCCACCGTGCGGGGCTGGTCCACCGCGACCTGAAGCCGGGCAACGTCATCCTCACCTCGCACGGCCCGCGCATCATCGACTTCGGCATCGCCCGCCCCGAGCACGGCCTGACCCTCACCCACACCGGACAGATCCCGGCCACCCCCGGCTACGGCGCCCCCGAGCAGGTCCTGGGCCGGCGCACCGGGCCGGCCGCCGACGTGTTCGCGCTCGGCGCCGTGCTCGCCTTCGCCGCCGCCGGCCGCCCGGCCCACCCCGGCGGTATGGCGGCGGGCGTGCTGTACGAGGTGGTGCACGGCGAACCCGACCTGGACGCGGTCCCGGCGCCGCTGCGCGACCTGATCCGGCCCTGTCTGGCCAAGGACCCGGCCGACCGGCCGCTGCCCCACCAGCTCCAGGCCGCGGCGGACCCGCCCCGCGGCGCCGAACTCCCTTGGCAGGTCGGCCCGTTGGCCGACGACATCCGTGACCACGAGGCGGCGGCCCGGCGCCTGGTTCACGATCCGGGCGCCGCGGGACCGCCCCCGGGTCGGCCACCCACGACCCCGGCCGCCCCGGCCGCGTCCCGCAGGCGCCTGCTGGGCACGCTCGCCGCCGGCGCCTTGTTGGCGACGGGGGCGGGCGGCACCGCCTGGTGGTTCACCGGTGGCCGGCCCGGCCGCGACGGGGCGGCCGACCCCTTCGACGTACCGCAGGCCGTCCGGCCGCGGCCGGCGACCCCGGGCCCGTCGGACGGCACGCCCCGCCCCCTGTGGGGGCCGCTGCCCGGGGTGGCGGAACCGACCTCGCCGCGCCCGCTGCCGGTGCGTGACGTGGTGGTCTTCGCCGCGGCCGGCGGTGGCGTCGCGGCCCGCCAGGTCACCGACGGTGCCGCACGCTGGCGGGCCGGCGAGGCGCACGCCGACGCGGGCTATCTGTCGATCGCCGACCGCCTGGTGGCCACCGCGGACCGGGACGGCACCGTCCACACCTACGTGGCCGCCACCGGCTCGCCCCGCTGGAGCGCCGACGCCGCGGCCAGCACGCTGCTCGCCGCCGACGCGGACCACCTCTACGTGCTCACGGACGAGGGCGCGGTGCGCTGTCTGACCACGGCCGACGCCCGTGAACGGTGGACCCGCACCCCACCGCTCACGCTGACCGGCGGCCGGCCGGTGGCCGTACTCGGCGCGGGGTTGCTGGTCCTGTGCACGGTCACCGGCGACGTCCTCGCGCTGCACACCCGCACCGGGGCCAAGGCGTGGGTCCGCCGCGGGCAGGCAGCAGCAGCGCTCGCCCCGGCCGTCGACGGCGGCACGGTCTTCGTCGGCGGACACACCCTGGCCGCACTGCGGGCGAGCGACGGAAAGGAGGTGTGGAGCCGCGAACCGTTGGGGCCCGTACGGCGCGGCGCGTACGGCTGGGGCCCACCCACCGTCGTGGGCGGGCTGTTGTACGCCCTGGACAGCGAGGCGCTGCGGTTCCTGCGGCCTGACGGGGAAGAGGCGCACGCCGCGGCGTTCGTCGTCGGGGTCGCGCCGCCCTGGCAGCCACCCGTGGTGCAGGCCGGCAGCGTCTGGGTGGTGGAGAGCGGTGACACCGGGGTGAGCGGTCTGCCCAGGCTCGGCCCCAGCCCCACCGCGGCCCAGACCTATCCGCTCACCGGTGGGCCGAACCGCACGCTGGCGGGCGAGGGGAACCGCCTCTTCGTCCTCAACGCCGGCTCCCTCCTGGCCCTGCCGGTGTACTGACCCCCGTTCCGCCCCACCGTCAAGCGGCCTGCACGAAAGGACCAACTGCCCGCGAGGGGCGTACTCCTGGCGCCATCTCGCCGAGCCCGGGCGCGCCCGCTACGCGTCCGGTTCGCGGAGCGCTCCGGCGAGGACCGCGTGCACGGCCCGTCGGACGGCCGCGGGCTCGGGCGGGGCGCCGTTGCGGTCGGCGAAGAGCAGGTGCCCGGTGCCGATCAGGGTGGGAGCCAGTACGTCGAGTGCGGCGTCGTCGGCGATGCGCCCCAGTGCGCGCTCCGCGGCGAGGTAGTCGGCGACCACCCCGGTGGCCTCGGTGAGCAGCGGAATGCCGACCGGAGTCGTCGACCGCAGCCGGGCGCGCAACGCGTCGCGCGAAGTCACCAACCCCACCATGGCCACGGCCACCGGGGTGAACAGCGCGGTGAGCGCGTCCGTCAGGTTGTCGGTGACGCTTCCGGCCCCGGCCGTCCGCCGCAACTCGGCCGTCCGCCCGGCGAGCCCGTCGATCCGCTCGCCCACCAAGGCGGCGAGGAAGGCGTCGAAGTCGGCGAAGTGCCGGTGCAGCACGCCCTTGGCGCAGCCGGCCTCCTCGGTGACGGCACGGCTGGTCAGCGCGCTCGGCCCGCCCCGGGCCAGGATGCGCCCGGCCGCCTCGAACAGTCGCTCCCGGACGTCGTGGAGTGCCACTCCGGTAGGCACGGTGCAGTGCTCCCTCGCTCGATCGGGCCCACCCGCCGCTTGACGAGTGGGCAAGTGCCCACTAATAGTGGGCGTATGCCCACCATACCGCCGGGGCGCGCCCCGGGCCCCCGGCCCCAGCCCCACGAACTCCGCTCCGTGGCCGAGTCGTTCGGCATCGACGTCGAGCGCTACGACCGCACCAGGCCGCGTTACCCCACCGAGTTACTGGCCCGGATCATCGACCACGGCCCGGGCCGCACGGTGCTCGACGTCGGCTGTGGCACCGGCATCCTCGCCCGCCAACTACAAGCGGCCGGCTGCACCGTCACCGGCGTCGAACCCGACGCCCGCATGGCGGCCCTGGCCCGCAGGTCGGGCGTGCCGGTCGAGGTCGCCACGCTGGAGGACTGGGACCCGGCCGGTACCTCCTTCGACGTGGTCGTCGCGGGCCAGGCATGGCACTGGGTGGACCCGGTGGCGGGCGCGGCCAAGGCGGCCCGGGTGCTGCGCCCCGGCGGTCGGCTGGCCGCGCTGTGGAACGTGATGCAGCCACCGCCCGAGGTGACGGACGCCTTCGCCACCGCCTACCAGCGCGTCGCCCCCGACACCTCCTTCGCCGTGGGCACCCCGGCCCAGCACGCCTACCGGGCGCTGACCGACAAGGCGATCGACGGCCTGCGGCAGGCCGGTGGCTTCGCCCCCGCAGAACAGTGGCGCACGGAGTGGGACCAGCCCTACGACCGCGCCGCCTGGCTGGACCAACTCCCCACCCACGGCACCCTCACCACCCTCGACGCGGAACGACAGGCCGAGGTGGTACGGGAGGTGGGGGCCGCCATCGACGCGCTCGGCGGGTCGATGACCGTGCACTACACGACCGTGGCACTGACCGCCGTACGGACCGCCGCAGCAACCGGGCGGGCTTGACGGGTGCGTCTGGCCAGGCACGTCTGACCTGGTGGGTTGGGTCTGGTGCGTTCCGGCCGAGCCTGGCTGGCCGCGGTCGCCCGACCCGGCGCGTGCGGCCGGACCTGCCCGACCGGGCCCGCCGAGCCGGCCCGTACCGTACGGCATCCGGCCCGGTCGCCGTGCCGGTCCACCCAGGCCGGCGCCCCGCGGCTCACAGCCGGTCCCGGGGCGCCGTCCACTCGTGCGGCCAGCGCATCCACATGCCGGGCTCGCCAGGAGCGCCGCTCGGCGGTGACCAGACCAGGGACTCCCGGGGGAGCAGGATGCCCCGCTCGCCCCAGCCGGCGACGGCAGGCGGCCGGCCGCGGCCACTGGGATCGCCCACCGGGTAGGGCGCCTGCCCCAGCGCCTCAAGGCGCTCCAACGCGTCGCACAGGTCCCGGGTCGCGCGCTCGACCTCGGCGGCGTAGGGGTCCGTCACGAGCGGGCCCCTTCCGGCTCGGGGAGCAGCGCCCACACCTCACGGCTGACCCGCCCGCGACGGGTGCCCCACCGCTTCGCCAACGCGTCCACGATGAGCAACCCACGGCCCGACTCCGCCAGCGCGGTCAGGTCCCCGGCGTCCTCCAGCGGGCGGCGCGGACGCGGCACCGTGTCACCCGGCGGGCCCCAGACGCCCAGCCGAATCCCGTCCGACGTGCGGCGGACGTGACACCACACCATGCGCAACCGGCCGCGGTGCCTGCCGTGTTCCACCGCATTGGTGACCAACTCGCTGACCAGGAGCGCCGCATGTTCGATGGTGCGCTCGTCCGACCCCCAGTGCTCCAGCGCCGCCCGGACCTGCCGGCGGGCGATGGCCGGCCCCATGGGCTCCGCGGGTATCCAGCTACGGCACGCACCGGCGGCCTGGCCGGGGTGTCGCGGAGGGGGTTCCTCTGGTAAGCGATAGCTCATACTCTCACCATGCGCGCAGTTTGCACGCTTGGCAATATGTGTCAATCAGGAATCTGATACTCCTGAGCGCCTCCCTTCCCAGGGGCGGCGGCGACCCGGAACGGGGAGGAAGATGTGCCGCAGCGGCCACGACCCAGCCCCACGCTGGAACACCGCGTGGTGGCGAAACGGCTGCGCAGAGTGCGCGAGGAGGTCGGCCGCAGCGTCGCCCAGGCGGCCGAGGCGGCCGGCGTCGCCCACACCACCGTCTGGCGCCTCGAAGAGGCCAAGACCTCCATCGACCTCGGGCTCATCGAACAACTCCTGACCCTGTACGGAATCCCGCTCGCCGAGCGGGAACGCCTGGTGGAACAGGCAGCAACGGCCGCCAGGCCAGGCTGGTGGCACCAGCGCTACCGGCCCGTGATGACCCGCGACTACCAGGAGTGGGTCGCGCTGGAGAGCGCCGCTTCCCTGGTCCGCGTCTGGCACCCCGGCCTCGTCCCCGACCTGCTCCAGATCCCGGAGTACACCGCCGCCCTCTACCGCGCCCGCAACCCCAACCACACCGCGGACGAACTCGACCTGGCGGTGGAACTCGTCGCCGAACGCCAACAGCGGCTGCGCCGGCGCCAAGCCAGGCTCTGGGCCGTCGTCTCGGCCGCCGCCCTGTACACCGCCATCGGCCCGCCCGAGGTGATGCGCGCCCAGCACCAGGCCCTGGAGCGCACCATGACGCGCCCCAGGGTCACCTTCCAGATCCTGCCGCTGACGGCCGGTTGGCACCCGATGACCGGCGCACCGCCGGTCCGGCTGCTCCGGCTCGACGTGGACGAGATCGGTGACCAGATCCTGCTCGACCTGCCCGGCGGGACCACCATCATCGAGGCGCCCGAGCAGGTCGCCACCTGGCGTCAACGACTGGACGCCGCCTCGGCCGCGGCGGGCTTCCGCAAGGCCCCGCTGCCCGACCTCATCGCCCCAACGACCCCTTGAAGGAGCACTACCGATGACCAACCACGTCACACCCGCCGGACGCCCGCACCCGCCCACCGGAGTGGACCCGACCGTGGCACACCCGGCGCGGTTCTGGAACTACATGCTCGGCGGCAAGTACTGGTACCCGGCGGACCGGCAGGCGGCCGAGGCGGTCATCGCACAGCTCCCCGAGGTGAGCGAGATCGCCCTGGCCGGCCGGGAGTTCCTGTGGCGCACCGTGCGCTGGGCCGCCCGCGAGGCCGGGGTGCGCCAGTTCCTGGACCTGGGCGCGGGGCTGCCCGCCGAGCCCAACGTCCACCAGATAGCCCAGCGGCACCAGCCCGACGCCCGCGTCGTCTACGTCGACAACGACCTGATGGTGAGCATGTACCAGCAGGCGTACCTGGACAGCACCCCGGAGGGGCGCACCGCCTGCTTCATCGCGGACATGCGCGACACCGCCGACGTGCTGCGCCTGGCCGGCGAGACGCTGGACTTCACCCAGCCGATCGCGCTGATCTTCTCCGACAGTCTGGGGCTGATCGAGGACCACGCCGAGGTCTACCGGCTGGTGCGGGAGTTCGTGGCCGCCGTACCCACCGGCAGCCACCTCATCATCGGCCACTCGGCCCCCACGTCGGACGCGGTCGTCGCCTCCGAGCAGCAGTACAACGAGCAACCCGGCGTCATCCCCTTCACCCTGCGCAACCGGGAGCAGATCGGCCACTTCTTCGACGGCCTGGAGATGGTCGACCCGGGGCTGGTGCTGATGCCCGACTGGCGCCCCGACAGCGACACCCTGCCGGCCCGCTCCGGCATCGGGTACGGGGCCGTCGCCCGCATCCCGTGACCCGGCCGGGCCCGCGGGGCCCGCGGGCGCCGCCGATTGTCAGTGGTGGGGTGCATGCTGACGGTGTCAGATCCACCCGAGGCCGCAACAGGAGCACAACATGGCCGTCACCCACCCCCAGGCTGCCCAGCACTCGTTCTTGCACGGGCTGTACGAGGACGAGTACTTCCCCGACCACCTGGTCGACAAGGGCAAGGCGATCCTGGTGCGGCTGTGCGAGCGGATCGAGACGGAGCGGCCGGCCGACCTGCCGGCGCTGTACGTGCTGACGCACGCGGCGACGGAGGAGTTCAACGACCTTGAGGCGGAGTTCGACGAGGCAGACAGCGAGTTCGAGACGACCGCGCGGGAAGAGATAGCCGGGGACTTCTGGTTCGTCGCCGAGACGTACGGATTCCCGAGCGCGGACGTCGAGGAGCTGATCGCGCCCCGGGAGTGGTGAGGCAACCGGTCGGCCGGCCGCCCCGCAGTGCGCGGCGACGCCGGCCACCGGCCCCACCGTCGGGGGTGCGGCGACAGGTCACGCCCCGGTGGCCGGGCCGCCCGCCGGCCGGTCCGTCGGCCAGCGGACCCGCCCACCGGCCACCAGCGCCGGTGACGTCGCGTCGAGACGCCGGCTTCCCGCCCGTCTGACCCACACCCACCGGCACGGCCGGGCCCCGGCAGCGCTCGCGACCGCTGCCCCACCCGCACACCAGCCCCACCCACACACCAGCGCAGCGAGCGAGATGTCAGCTCGCTCGCTGCGCTGGTGCGGTCGCGGCTCGGCCGCCGGCGGGTCAGGACGTGGCCGTGGCGTCCGCCGAGGCATCGCCCGCCGATTCGGCGTCGTCGTCCGCAGCGGCGTCGGCCACAGCGGCACCACTGGCGGCGGCCGAGTAGAACACCGAGCGGCCCTGGGTGGTGCGCTGGGCCTGGTTCTTCGAAACCAGGTGCTCCAGGCTCTCGCGCACCCCGGCCCGACTCCACTCCTCTTCCGGGTGGCGCTCCTGCAACGTGGCGGTCACCTCGGTCGCCGACCGCGGCTCACCGTGCTCGGCCAGGTAGTCCACGATCACCTGGCCGCGCCGACCCCGCGCCGGCGAACCGGCCTTCGACGCAGGGGACTTCTTCCGCGACTTGCCCCGACCCGCCGCACCCGAACGCGCCGTGCGCGTCCCGGTGCGCCGAGCGGTGGACGACGCGGCGCGCCGCGCGCCCGGCACGGTCGCGGTGGCCGCAGCAGCCTGCGGCTCATCTGCCTTCTCAGCGGAACCCTCCGGCGCCTGCGACGCACCGTCGGACGAGCCGATGTAGGTGAGCAGGAGGGCCTTTGACGAGTCCAACTGCTCCAGTCGGTTCTGGAGCTCGGCGAGTTGGTCGACCAGCTCCGCGCGCTGCTCGTCCATGTGCCGCAACACGGACTCCACCGAGGCGGACGGGTTGAAGGTGGCAGGGGTCGCGCTCTTCCGACTCTTGGCTGACACACGTTCTCCTGTGCTTTGGGGGATGTTGGCCCTGGATGCTACTCATGAAAGCCCGTTGTGCGCCCCTGTTTGCATGTCTCAGGCTGGGGAGTGAGGTTACTTGACCGGCCTGTCGGTGGCCCCGCACGACCCCGCTGCGCGCGCATCTGCCCTGCGTACTGCGGGTTTGGCGGCGTTCGGACGAGGGTTGTGCCACTCACCAGACAGGGTGTGAGCGCGTCACATCACGGAAGCCACGCACCTGTTCGGCATCACCGGTTCGGGTGGCTGTCCGCCCTTGTGCCGGGCCCGGCCCCGCCAGCCAGCCCCCGACCACCGCCCCGCACGCCAGCCTCTCGCCACCCCACCCGGCCGACGCCCCGGCCGAACCCGTCCACACCCGCGCGGTGACCTCGTACGACCACCCGTGCGATGACCTCGTACGACGCGGACAGACCGGCCACCGGTCGGCCGGCCCGCCACTGCCCGATTGCTCGACTGCGCGACGCTTCTGCGCGATGCGAAGGGGCCGACGCGATGGGGTCGGGCAGGCTGGGACCGGACAGGCTGGGACCGGTGTGCCTGGTTCTCACGCGCCTGGTACGCCCCGATGGTCGTACGCGCCCCGCGGTCAACCCAGCTCCCGCCCACCCACTTCACTCCGCGTCCTCCCACCCCGTCCCACCCGGCCCCGCTGCCCGCGTCACCCAGCCAGCCACCCTGCCGAGCGGGGCGCCGCCGGTGCATTGCTGGTGCGCTGCGCATACTCTGCGGCTCACGGCGCAGAATTGCGGGGTGACACTACCTCGCATCCGGGTGGCCGGATACGTGCTGCGGCGGCGCGGCACCCCCGAACTCCTGGTGTTCGACCACGTCGGCATGGCAGCGGCCGGCACCCAGGTGCCGGCCGGTGGTGTGCTGCCGGGGGAGTCGCTGGCCGCCGCCGTGCTCCGGGAGGTGGTTGAGGAGACCGGCCTTGACGGTGCCACCGTCCGACAACCGCTCACGGTGGAGGACAAGCCCCACCCCGAAACCCAACAGCCGCGCCGTACCACGTACTTCCACCTCCAGGCGCCGGCCACCGCACCCGACGCGTGGACCCACCGGGTGCGCGGCGGCGGGGGCGATGCCGGCCTCGTGTTCGCCTGCCGCTTCCAACCCCTGCCCCTCACCCACCCGCTCGCCGACGACCAGGACGCCTGGCTCGGCCACATCGACCCGCGCTACGCCACCCGCCCCTGACACTCACTTCCCGCCCCACGCAACGCGCGGACGCCGAACCCGCGTCCCCAAGGAAGAACCGCACCACGGGCATCACCGGCCCCGATCCTGACCCCACGTCGCCCACCCAGATCGGAACCAACATGCGACCGAACGCCCAGGCGGCAACAACCGACACCCCCCACGCACCGCAGACGACACCCACCGCGGCCCCACCTGCCGCACCGGAACGGATCGGCAGCGCCAGGCTCGCCCGGCGCGCCCTGCTCGGCGGTGGCCTGGCGGCCGGCGCCGCGGCCCTCGCCTCCTGGCCGGCCCACGCCAGCGGGCCCGCACCGGCCCCCGCCACCCCCACCAGAGCGACCACCCACCCGGCCCGTCGCCACCCCACACCCACCGGCGACGTGCTGGCCGTCGTCCAGAAGAGCGGCCACGGCCTCGCCTTCCACGACACGGCGTCCGGCGAGCTGCTGGCCCGCATACCGTTGGAGCACTACCCGCACGAGGTGGTCGCGGACGCCGCCCGCCGCTACGCCTACGTCGGGCACTACGGCGTCCGCATGTCCGGCGACCCCGGACCCGGCGGCACCGGCGTGTGGATGGTCGACCTGCGCGCCCGGCAGTTGGTGCGCACGCTGCCGACCGATCCGTTCCGCCGTATCCACGGGCTCGCCATCGACCGGCACGACCGTCTCTACGCCCTGCCCGAGACCGATGCGGTCCTCCTGGGTTACGACGAGCCGCGCACTGCCACCGCGCCGTCCCGCACCCTGCCGACCGGCGGCGCCAAGACCCATCTGCTCACCGTCAGCCCCGACGGCGAGCGGGCGTACGTCACCGGGCTCGACTCCGGCACCGTCAGCCTCCTCCACCCGCACGACCCGATGGTGCCGCCGGTGGTGGCCACCCCCGGACCGCGGCCCGAGGGATGCTGCCTGTCCGCCGACGGTCGCACCCTCTACGTCGGCGTGCGTGGCAACGGCACGGTGGTCGCGCTGGACGCCACGACCCTCGCCGTGACCGGTTCGTACGACACGGCGGGCGGCGACCCGCTGCGCGTCTACGCGGCCGGGCCCGCCGCGCCCGGGCTGCTGCTGGTCACCGACATCGTCCGGCGCACCCTCACCCTGCTCGACCCGGCCCTGCGCCCGCTGGCGACGATCGCGCTGGCCGGATTGCCGTCGGCGCTCTCCCTCCACCCGCACCGCCCCCTCGCCTACGTCAGCGAACTGGACACCGGCCGGGTCACCCTCGTCGACCTGGAACGGCGCTGCACCACCGGCGGGTTCGCGGTCGACGGCGAGCCCGACTCCTCGATCCTGCTTCCCGCCCCTGCCACCGGCCGCTCCTGACCCCGTCCGCCACCACGGCAGGCCCCAACCAACTCATCCCAGCCAACTCATCCCAGCCAACCCACCCAAGCTGAGCGACCCGAGCCGAGCCGCCCGGCCCGCCACCTCCACCCGAGGTCGGGCCGGGCGCCCGCGCACCCGTCAGGCCCTCACCCGTCAGGCCCCCACCGGCGAGGCGGTGGCGACCAAGTCAGCCATCCCCACCGCGCCAGCCACTCCCACCGCACCGTCGGCCCCCACCGCGCCAGCCACCCCCACCCTGCCCGTCGCCTCCGCGGCGCCGCGGGAGCGCGCGCGGTGCTCGCTCGGCCGGACCCCGAGGGTGCGCTTGAAGGCGACGCTCAACGCGTACGCATTGGAGTAACCCACCCGGCGCGCCACCGCCTCCACCGTGTCCTCCGTACGCGTCAACAGGTCGGCGGCGGTACGGATGCGCCACTCCGTGAGGTACGTCATCGGCGGCTGCCCGACGAGTTCGGTGAAGCGCTGTGCGAAGGTGGCGCGCGAGGTGCTGGCCTCGGCGGCGAGCCCGGCCACCGTCCACGGCCGGGCCGGATCGTCGTGCATCAGCCGCAGCACGGGGCCGACCACCGGATCGCGGTGAGCCCGGTACCAGGTCGGCGTGTGCGTGTCCGAGAGCTCGAACCACTCCCGCAGGCTGGCCACGAGCAGCAGGTCGAGCAGCCGGTCCAACACGACCTGCTGCCCGGGGGCGCTCCGGCGCAACTCGCGGCTGATCATGTCGAAGGTGGGACAGCCCTCGGGCGGCGCCGGCACCAGCGCGATCCGCGGCAACGCGGCCAGCACCCGCTCGGTGACGCTGCCCCGCACCTGATAGGTGGCCTTGAGCAGCACGGTGGCGCCCTCCGGGCGGGCCCCGTCACCACACATCGGCAGCGGCCCGTCCACCGCGGGCCTGCCGTCGGGCGTGGTGCACCGATCCGCCCCGTGCACGACGGCCAGCGGTGCGGTGTCCGGACCGTCGGCGATGGCGTACGGCTCGGGGCCGCGCACGATGACCACGGAAGCGGTGGGCAGCCGCACCGGCGCGCCGCCCTCCGGCGTCACCCAGGCCGACCCCCGCAACGCCACCACCAGGCTCAGCGGGGCCCCCTCGGCGAAACGCAGCGACCACGGCGGGTTGAGGACGGACTCGTCGAGCAACACCCCGTGCGGGCGGACATCGTGCAGCAGTCGGGAAAGCGCGTCATCCACGGCCGCAAGTTTAGACGCACGGACATCTACCCCGGAGAAACAGCCATCCTCAAGCCAGCGAACGGCCCGTTGACTGAAGGCCATGAGACACCTTCAGACCACGGCACCCCAGGGACGAGGTGGGCGCGTCGGCGGGCAGTCGATGCCGCACGCCGGGTGGGAGGCCCGACATGGCTAGCCGCACCCCATCGCCCTGGGTGGGACTCGCCGCCCTGCTGCTGCCGGTCACCCTGATGACCGCCGACCTCGGCGTGCTGTGGCTGGCCACCCCCGACCTCGCAGCCGACCTGGGACCATCGAGCTCCCAACTGCTCTGGATCACGGACGCCTACGGCTTTATGACCTGCGGATTCCTGCTGGTCATGGGCGCTTTGGGGGACCGCATCGGCCGCCGCAGACTCCTTGTGCTCGGCTCCCTCGGCATCGCCGCCGCCTCCCTCATCGCGGCCTACGCCAACAACCCGGAGACGCTCATCGTCGCCCGGGCCGTACTCGGCGTGGCCGGCGCCGCGGTGCTCCCGTCGACGCTCTCGCTGATCACCCACATGTTCACCGACCCGCGCCAGCGCGCCCGCGCCATCGCCCTGTGGGTCACCGCCCTGTCGACGGGCATCGCCATCGGCCCCGTCATCGGCGGCATCCTGCTCCAACACTGGTGGTGGGGCTCGGTGTTCCTGATCGGCGTGCCGGTCGTCGCCCTGTCGCTGCCGGCCGTGCTGCTCCTCGTACCGGAGTACCGCGCCCCCCACCCCGGCCGCTTCGACCTGCCGAGCGTGCTGCTGTTCCTGCTGGCCGTGCTGCCGGTCGTGTACGGGGTGAAGAAGGCCGCCGAATCGGGCGTGGCACCGGTCCACGCGCTGCCCGTGCTGGTCGGCGCCGGTTTCGCAGTCCTCTTCGTACGCAGACAACACCGCCTGTCCACGCCTCTGATCGACCTGCGGCTCTTCAGCGACCGGGCCTTCACCGGCGCGCTGCTGACGCTACTGCTCGGCATGATGGCGCTCAACAGCATCGAGTACCTGGTGCCCCAGTTCCTGCTCAACATCAGCGATCTGAGTCCGCTCGCCGCCGGCCTGTGGCTGCTGCCCAGCGCTGCGGGGTTGGTGCTCGGCTCGCAACTCACCCCGCTGCTGACCCGCCGCTTCCGCCCGGCGTACGTGATCGCCGTCGGCGTCGTCCTGACCGTGCCGGGCTTCTGGATGATCGCCGTGGCCGGCGCGGGCGACGGCGGGGTGTGGGGCTCCGCGCTGGGCTCGACCCTCGTGATGTTCGGCGTCGCGCCCATCAGCGTGCTCGGTACGGGGCTCGCCATGGGCGCCGCACCCGCAGAGAAGGCGGGCGCGGCATCGGGCGCCGGCCAGACCGCCTACGACCTCGGCCTGGCCCTCGGCATCGCGGTCACCGGCTCCGTCAGCGTCGCGATCTACCGCGCGGAGTTGGACGACAGCCTGCCGGCCGGGCTCCCCGCGGAAGCCGCGCACACCGCACGGGACTCGGTGGGCAGCGCCGCATCGGCCGCCGAGACCCTGCCCCAGCCGCTGTCCGAACAGCTCCTGGGAGCCGCGCGCGACGCGTTCACCACCGGCTTCCACGCCACCGCCGCCGTCGGCGCCGGCCTCGCACTCGTCACCGCGGCGGTCGCCCTGCTGATGCTGCGCCACGTCCCGACCGAAGCGGCGGCGGCGACGGAGGAGGCGGATGCCGCGGACGCCTTGGGTGCCGCGGATGTCGCGGAAGCCACCGACACGACGGCAGCCACCCCAGCCGCGGAAGCGGCGATGACACCGCACCCGTAGCGCGGCGCCCGGGACGCCGAACCGGACTCCGCCCGTAAACGGGCGACCCGACCCCGGACCGGGACCTGCGCCGCACCGCGCAGCAGCGGGCGGCGGGTGCGACCGGTGTGCCCGGTGGTCGTACGCCACGCCGAGGGGCGGTCGTGTCCGTCGCGGACGGCACGCCCCTCGGCGCCCGGCGTACGGGAGGGGTCACGCCGCGAACCAGCAGGATCGCCCCATGCGCAAAAGCACCGAGGCTGACGTCCGCCGTATATCCGAGACGCTCGTGAGCGAGGCCGTCGTGCGCTATGCCGATGCCCTGGCCCGATCGCCCTACGCCCAACAGGCCATGCGGTCGACGGCGCAGACCGTGGCCGCCGAAGTCGCCCACGCGGCCACCGCGCGACGCGTGGCGGACGCCGAGGGCATCGTCCGCTCTGCCCGGACGGCCGCCGGCGCCACCGCGACCGAGACCGCGGAACGGGTCGCCGAGAAAACCGCCGCCGCCCTCGTCACCGAGGCGATGGGCGCGGTACAGGCGGGCTCCCGGGAGGCCGTGGCCCAGGCGCTGGCGCAGGCACACGCCGAGTGGCAGTCGGCCGTCGGGGCGGGGCGACAGGAACAGGAAGAGGCGCTGACCCGCATCCGGACGGCGCTGACCGAAGCCCAGGCGCAGTGGCACGAGACGCTCGGTGCGGAGCAGCGCGAGCAGGACGAGGCGCACCGTCGCATCCAGGCGGCGCTGGCCGAGGCACACACGCAGTGGCAGGAGATGCTCGACGCGGGACAGCGGGAGCAGGCCGAGACGCTGGCCCGGATCCGTACGGCGCAGACCGAGGCGCGCGAGGAACTGCTGCGCAGCGTGGGCGAGTTCGTGCGGGAGGAAGTGGTGCGGGTGGCTGCCCGCGAGGTCCCGCCGGTCACCGAGGTGAGGGTCGCCAGCGCCGACCCGGTGCGCATCGGCGGCCACACCCACGCCGTGCTGCCCGAGGTGCTGCTCGCGCTCGGCGCCGGCTGCCACGTGCTGCTGGTGGGCCCGGCGGGCACCGGCAAGTCGATGATGGCGGGCCAGGCCGCCCGCGCCTTCGACCAGCAGCTCCACGCCCTGTCCCTGGGACCGACCACACCGATGAGCAAGATCTTCGGCTACTACGACGCCCACGGCCACTACCACCGAACCCCCTTCCGTGACGCGTTCGAGCACGGTGGGCTGATGCTTCTCGACGAGTTGGACAGCGGCCACCCGGGGTTGCTCGCCGAGCTCAACCAGGCCCTGTCGATCCGCTCGTGCGCCTTCGCCGACGGCATGGTCGAAGCCCACCCCGACTTCCGCCTCCTGGCCACGGCCAACACCTACGGCACCGGCGGCGACCGGCAGTACGTGGGCCGACAGGCCCTGGACGCGGCGACGCTCGACCGGTACGTCCTCATCGACGTCCCCGTCGACGAGGAACTTGAGGAGCGCCTCGCGCTCGCCCACGCACCCTCCCGTGCCCACGAGGCCCGCCAAATCCTCCTGGAAGTACGGCGGTTGCGCGCGGTGGCGGCCGAGAAGCGGCTCCCGCTGATGTTCTCGCCGCGGGCCAGCATCGACGCGGCCAAGCTCCTTGAGGCCGGAGCCAGCCTGGACCAGGTGCTCAACTGGCGGGCGGTGCGCGGCATGTCCCAGGCGCACCGCGCGGCCCTGGGCATCGGACCCGGCATCCCGGAGGCCGGCCAGTGATCTGGCACGTCCCCGGCCCCGCCGACACCGTGCACAAGCTGCCGCCGATGTGGTCGTGGCAGGAGTTCGTGGACCGGGCGCGCGCACCGGACACCATCTCCCACGGCGCCGGGCGCGCCATCAGGTCGGGCAACTGGGCCGGTGCCACCTGGGAGGAGGCCCTCCGGCTCGCCACCGACGGCTGGAGCGCCCTGCTGCCCGCGGTCGACGCCGAAGTGGCCGAACTGCGGGAGCGCATCGCCGACCTGGCCTTGGCCACCACACTGGCCCCCACCTGGGACGTGACCGGAAGCGAGGTGGACATCGGGGCCTATCTCAGCGGCGTCCCCGAGTGCATGGTGGACGCCGTGCCGCAGCGGATCTCCACCCGCGGGCGGGTGGTGTCCTTCGTCATCCCGGCCGGCTACGTCCACACCACCCCGCACACCGCCGTGCACCACCGCGGCGTGGCCCTCGCCGCCCTGTGCTCGGCCATCGTCGAGGCCGGCCACAGCGTGGAGGTCTGGTCCGGCCTCTGCACGTACGTGGGCACGGTCGACCGGCACGTCGGCATGGCACGGGTGATCTCGGCGGCGGAACCCCTGGACATGGGGCGGCTGATGTTCGCCGTGGCCCACCCGGCGATGCTGCGCCGCCTTTGGCTGGCGGTCTGGGACAGCGCACCGCGGGCCGTGGCCCGCCGCATGTACCGGCACAACTACGGCTACGCCCCGCAGACCTGCTACCGGCAGGACCTGCCCGACCAGATCACCGAGCCCTACATCCTGCCGTACCTCTCACCCGACGACGCGCAGTGGCGCACGGCCAAGAGCGCGCTGAACTGGTGCCTGGACACGTTCGCCTCGCTGGGACTGGTACGGGCCGACTGAACGGCGGGCGCCGCGCCGGGCACCGGGCGCCCCGGGTGACCGAGCGGCAAGCGTCCCGCGGCGGCCGTGCAGGTCCGGCGTGTGGCCGGCCGCCGTCCCCGCGCCCCCTTGTCTATCCTCTTGCCGCATGGGAGACCGCATGCGCACCCGGGCCGCCGAACTCATCGCCCAGGAACCCGGCCCGACCAGGGTGTTCGCCGAATCCGCCGCCTGGTGCCGGCTGGCCGCGGCGATACCTGAACCGCCGCCCGAGGTACGCCGGCGGGCCGGCGAGCCCAGGCTGCGCCCGCGCCGGCGCCCGGCCTGCGCCGGACTGTCGGCCCTGACCGCCGTGCTGCTCACACCGCTGCTCATCGCGGTGGCCCTGGAGGGCTGGGACCCGGCCTTCACCCGCGAGGAACGCCGGGCGCGCAGGGCGGCGCGCGAGGCACTGAAGTCCCGCGAGGCCCGGGCCCGCGAACTCGGCCTGTACGACGCCTTCGACGGCGACTGGTCGGGGAGGGCCGGACACACCCTGCTGAGCTGGTACGAGCAGGCCCCGGACGCGGCGCGCCTGCTCGTGCCGACCAGCAGCGAACTCGTCCTGCTCGCCGCACCCTCCCGCACCTGGCCCAAGGGGCGCGCCCCAGGGCTGGAAGTCCTCGCGCGCATCCCGTACGCCACGGCCCGCCCCGACGTCCCCCACGTCGCCGGCCGGGACCTCCCGCGCTGCCGGCTGACCTTCGCGGACGGCAGTTGGCTGGCGCTGCTGGTGGAGGACGATCCCGCGCAGATCGACGCCTTCTTCCGCACCTGCCGCTCGCAAGCGCGCCGCGACCAGTACGCCACGGACTGAGCCCCGGGCTCTGTCTTGGGCTGTGCCCTGGGGCTGGGCCCGGGGCGGCGGGGGCCTGGGTGGGACGCTGGGCGGGGCCTGGCCGGAGCCCTGGGGTGGGGCTTGGGCGGGAGCCGGAAACCCGGCTGCCAGGGCCACCGGGCAGCGGGGGCAAGGCTGTTGGGCGCGGTGGCAGGCACGCCCCGCGGCCGTTGTTCTCGGCCCGTCGCACCCGGTGGCATGATGCGGCGAGTGGATTACCAACGGTGCGTGGACCTCCTCGCGAAGGTCCACGAGAACCCTCACGGCCTCTCCCGCGAAGCGCGACAGGCCAACGTCCCCAAGCTGCTCGCGGCGCTCGGTGACCCCGAACGGGAACTGCGCGGGATGCTGGTGGTCGGGACCAACGGCAAGGGCTCGACCTGCGCTTTCGCGGTGTCGGCGATGGCCGCGACCGGAGTGCGGGTGGGCAGTATGCCAAGTCCCCACCTCCAGGAGCCCCGGGAGCGCATCCGGGTCGACGGGGTCCCCGTCTCGCGCGCCGCGTACACGGCGGCGTTCGCCGAGGTGTGGCGTGCGATCGAACACCACGCCCTGCCCGTCCTGTCCCAGGGCCTCTTCGCGACCACCGCCGCCGTGCACTTCCGCCGGGCGGGCGTGGGCCTGGCCGTGGCCGAGGCGAGCATCGGCGGCAGCCGGGCCGCGGCTGCCGAACTCGGCCTGGACGTGAAGGTGCTCACCGGCGTCGGGCTCGACCACACCCGACTCCTCGGCGGCTCCCTGGCCCAGATCGCGCAGGCCAAGATCGCAGCCGTACGGGACGGCGACCACGTGGTCATCGGCCGGCTGGAACCCGAGGCCGCCAGCAGCGCCGAGCGGGTACTCAAGGAACGTACGGGACTGACCGTGTGGCGCGTCGGCCACGAGGTCCACTACGCGGCCCGGGTCGCCGGCCGCGACAGCCAGGGCGCCCCGCAGACGCTGGTCGACGTCACCACGCCGCGCGGCGTCCACCGCGCCCTGCCCTGCCCGCTGCCCGGCGCACACCAGCACCACAACCTGGCGGTCGCCATCGCCGCCGTGGACGCGCTGATCGAACGCGGCCACCTCCGACAGCCGGCCGCCGACCCCCTGCGCGCCCGCCTGGCGGCGACGCGCTGGCCAGGCCGCCTGGAACTGGTCCCGCAGGCCCGGCTGGGCGCCTGGACCGGCCGCGTCCTGCTCGAAGGCGCGACCAACCCACAGGGCGTTGCGACCGTCACCCCGGAGATCCTGCGCCACGCGGCCGGCCACGCCGCCGCCGACCAGGCCGCTGGCGGCCCCACCGCCGCCAGCCACGACGCTGCCGACCACGCCGCCGGGGGGCACGCTGCCGCCGGCCGAGCCGTTCCACCCGTCCTGGTCTTCGCCGCCATGGACGACAAGGACGTCTCCGGCATGATCGCCCCGCTCCCCACCCACTGGCCCCTGGTCCTCACCCGCACCGGCTCCCACCAGGCCGCTGACCCCAACTCCCTGCACGCCAGACTCTCCCCGGACCGCCAAGGCCCCTGCCTGACCGCCGAAGACCCACAAGCAGCCCTCCACCGCGCCGCCGAACTCGCCGGCCCCGACGGCCTGATCGTCGTCTTCGGCTCACTGCGTCTGGTGGGGGACTCCCGTACGGTGCTGGGGCTGCCGCCGGGGTGAGGTGGCTGGTAGACGAGGAAGCCCTGCCGGCGTGAGGCTCGTACTCCAGGGAGATGCCAGCCGTCAGGGTGACGTGCCTGCCACGAGGAGGTGGCGCCTGCCACGAGGGCCGCCCGCCGTCGGGGTGCGGCGGCGCCAACCCCCAGAGTCCGGCGAACTGCCGACGTACGCGCGGCCGGGCGGCATGGAGCACGTCTCCGCGAACGCCGCGGGAGCGGAGCACGGCACGACAGGGTCAACTCGTCCTGTGGAGCACTCGGTTCCTGCCAGACCGATCGCCCGGTTCGGCGGTCGGGCGCGCGTGAGATCTTTCTCTCCATGAGTACACCACCAGACGGACTGCCCAAGTACCGAGTTCTGACCGGCCCGGACGACGCCGCGTTCTGCCAGCGCGTGAGCGAAGCGATAGCTCTTGGTTACGAACTGCACGAAGGCCCTGCGATCACCTTCAACGGCGAGCGGGTCATCGTCGCCCAAGCCGTGGTGTGGCCGACGCCGTCGTAGGACCTGCGGTCGCGGCCTCTGACACGGGACCGGCGCACGGCCTGCCCCGGGGCGCGCGGTGGGAAGGCGCGCTGCCCCGGGGTCGGGGCAGGGCGGGTGCTGATGTCGGGTCAGGGCGGGATGGCGGTCGGTGGTGTAGTCGTCGTGGGGTCACGGGCCCCGGCGCTGGTGGTCGCCGCCGTTGCAACCCAGGGTGTAGACGTTGCCGCCGCCGTCGCTGCCCAGGGATCTGGCCCGTGGCCACGTTGACGGCGCGGGGTCGGCGGGCCTGTCTTCGGCCATTTACGGCTGGCAGCGAGGCAGTTCCGGCCCTGGCCCGGCTGTGCCGCGGGCGCCCCGTGACGGCGTACGGGCGGGCCCCACCGGTCCGACGACGCCCCGCTGACCTCCCACTCGCCGCGCCCTGCCGCAACCCACCACCCACCCCGGCCGCGCGCCCCGCCCGTCGGCCCGCGGCGGTCGCCAGCCGCGCCGCCCGCCCGCCGCCGGCCGCCGCAGCAGGTGCCGGCGGGCCCGTACGACCGGTGGCTTGGACCGTACGCACCGACGCCCGATCCGTCGGCGAGCCGAGCGCGGCTCGGGCACGATCGAGGGCATGCAGCATCGCCCCCATGACGCGGAAGCGACGCGTGCCCCGCGCCCGGAACCCGCCGCGCTCCCACCCGAGCCCGAGTCCGAGCCCGGCAGCCGCAGCGACGTCGACCTCCGCACCGACCTGCCGCACAGCGCCCGGGTGTGGAACTACTGGCTGGGCGGCAAGGACCACTACCCGGCCGACGAGGAACTGGGCAGGCGCGTGGCTGCCTCGTACCCGCAGGCAGGGGAGTTGGCCCGGGCCTCGCGCGCCTTCCAGGACCGGGCGGTGCGGCAGGTGGCCGCGGACGGCATCGACCAGTTCGTGGACCTGGGCACCGGGTTGCCCACCGCCATGCCGACCCACCGCAGCGCCCAGGACGTCAGGCCCGCGGCGCGCATCGTCTACGTGGACAACGACCCGGTCGTACTCGCCCACGCCCGGGCGCTGCTCACCAGCGCACCCGGTGGCGCCACCGCCTACATCGAAGCCGATCTGCGCGACCCCGCCACGGTCCTGGCGGCGGCGGCCCGCACCCTGGACCTCACCCGTCCCACGGCCCTGCTCGCCCTCTCCACCCTGGGCCACCTGCCGGCCCCCGAGGCGGCCGACCTGATGCAGCGCTACCTCACCCACCTCGCCCCCGGCAGCTTCCTGATCACCTGTGACACCATCCGCACCCCGGACACCCTGCGGGCCCAGGAGGCGTACGCCAGCGGCGACACCACGCCCTACTGGTGCCGCGACCCGGAGGAGATCCTGGCCTGCGCCCGCGGGCTGACCCTGCTCGAACCCGGCCTGGTCCCCGTCACCCACTGGCGCCCGGCCCCCGACGGGCCGGCCGCGGCGGTGGACCAGTGGGGGCTGGTGGCGCGGAAGCCCTGCCCGAAGCCCTGACCGGCGGGCCGGTGGGGCATGGGGCAGGATGGGGCCCACAGGCAGTGGTCGAAAGGAGCCGGCGGGGTGGGCGTCAAGGGCGACGGTCGGGTGTGGGTGGTTGCAGGATGAACGGTTGCCAGGCCGAGGTCATCCGCACGGACCGGTTGGACCTGTTGCCGCTGCGCGTGGAGCACGCCGAGGAGATGGCCGGCGTACTGGCCGACCCGGCGCTGCACACCTTCATCGGCGGCGCCCCGTACGAGCTGCCGGCCCTGCGCTCGCGCTACGCACGCCTGGTCGCGGGCTCTCCCGACCCGGCCGTCGCCTGGTTGAACTGGGTGATCCGGCTCCGTACCGAGTCCTGCCTGACGGGCACCGTGCAGGCGACCGTCAGCCACGCGGGGGCCGCGTTCGGGTCCGGGTCCGAGCACGGGCGCGTCGCCGAGGTCGCCTGGGTGACGGGTGTGGCGTGGCAGGGGCGGGGCCTGGCCACCGAGGCTACCCGGGCCCTGGTCGACTGGCTGGGCCGGCAGTCGGTGCAGACCGTCATCGCACATATCCACCCCGAGCACCGGGCGTCAGCCGCCGTCGCCACGGCCGCCGGACTCACCCCCACCGACACCTGGTACGAGGGCGAGGTTCGCTGGCAGCGCCGCATCGTGGCGTAGCCGCGCCGGTGAGCGCCGGGGGACAGCCGCTGGCGAGGGCCCCGCAGGCCCGTGCGTCACGCGGGTTGGGGCGGCGTGGCAGGACGCCCTGCCACGGGCGTTCGGAAGGTGTGCAGGTCGGCCACGGCCAGGGTCTGTTCGGCGGCGTACTGCTCGAAGGTGCCCGTAGTGCGGAAGCCGAGGCGGGCGGCGAGCCTATGGGAACGCTCGTTGGCGGTCTGCGTCACCACCAGGACCGGCTGGTCCGGCAGTTCGTCAGCGGCGGCGCGGAGCAGGGCCGTCCCGGCCTCGAAGGCCAGCCCGGCGCCCCACCGGTCATGCCGCAGCAGGTAGCTCAGTTCCAACTCCCCACCCTGCTCGACGACGTGCCCGGGCAGGTCGGCGGCGCGCCGGTCCAGGACGATCGTCCCGAGCAGCACGTCGGTCTGCCGGTCGGCGATGACGTACGCACCGGGCTTCGCCGCCAGGGCACCGACACCGTTCGCCCGGAAGTACTGCTCCACCGCACCCCGTGGCCGCGGCCCGCCGAGGTGGGCCCGTACCCGTGGATCGGTCTGGAGCTCGATCAGGCCCGCTACGTCGCCGTCGTGCGCGGGGCGCAGCCGCAGCCGCTGGCTGGTGACGTCGGGGGCGGAAACCGTGGGGTGGGAGTCCATGGCCCCATTGTGTTGGCGGTGGCCGTGGCTCGGTGCCACCCGGTCGTGGTGCGGCGGGGGTTCGGTGTCACCCGGCCAGGGTGCGTGTGTGGGCCCGGCGCCGCCAGGGCGTGCTGCCTCTGCTGTGGGGGCTCGGCGCCGCTCGGTCGGGCGCGGCTGCCGGGGCACGTGGGTGGTCGAGTCAGGGGAACTGGGCCTCGATCTGGGCGAGGTGGGCGGCGATGATCTCCTCGAAGGCGGTGCGCCGGTCGGCCCCGAGCGGGCGGATGTCGCGCGCGAAGTGGGACAGGGCGGGGAAGCGCTCGGGGTCGGCACCGAGCACGGCCACCCGGAACTGCTCCATGCCCTGCTCGTACTCCTTGGGGCTGATGCTGCTGATGCCGGCCTCGGCGGTGATCAGCGCGACGAAGAGGATCACGATGCGGTGGTAGCGCGCCGGAATCTCCTCGTCCGGCAGCCCCGAGGCGCGCAGGGCCTGGAGCAACTCCTCCATGACCAGGCGGGACCC
The DNA here is from genome assembly GCF_047525675.1 of Streptomyces sp. 796.1. NCBI lineage: Bacteria > Bacillati > Actinomycetota > Actinomycetes > Kitasatosporales > Streptomycetaceae > Streptomyces > Streptomyces sp. 796.1. Next base: position 85,097 of record NZ_JBLIWA010000017.1, read on the forward strand.
GGCGCCTCCCGACCCGTACCGTCCCCACACCGCGGCGAGTTGGAGCTGCTCGCCGAACGCCTCCCGTACCCGCAGGGCCAGGGCGGCGACGCGCTGCTTCCAGTCGCCCTCGGGCTCGTAACCCTCCATGGCGGCGAGCAGTATCCGGTCGGCGACCGCGCGCAGCAGCTCGGTCTTGTTGCGGAAGTGTCGGTAGAGGCTGGAGGAGTCGGTACCGAGCACCGCGGCGAGCTTGCGCACGCTGAACGACTCGGCGTCGCTCGTACGCAGCACCTCCGCCGCCGTGTCCAGGATCTCCTCGGTCGACCATCGCCTGCGGTCCGCCATCTCGCCCCTTTCGTTCCTCACACCTTAGCCTATGCGCTTGCCGTTGCACGCACCGCGTGCATAATGGAGGCAACGCATTGGCCGGCCATGAAGCATCCGACGGGTGGCCGGCGGGGGAGAGGGAGACATGAACCGGACCGCGAGGGCGGCGCGCCCGCCGGAGCCCGACTACGCGACGATCACCGCCGAGGAACTGCGCGCCTACCGCGACGCGGAGAACCGCTTCCGGGCCTCCGCCGATGCGCGGGCGCCGACCACGGCCGCCGCTACGCCGAGCGGCTCCGGGCGGCCGGGACCCCCGTGCGGCTCACCGAGTACGCGGGGGCGCGGCACGGGTTCCTCGCGCTGCCCGGCGTGGAGCCGCAGGCCGAGGCCGCGCAGTCGGAGGTCCTGGCCTTCCTGCGCGCCGCGCTCGTGAGCTGACCGGGATGTGCGGTAAGCGGCACTGTTGGCGGCTGGGCTGGGCTGGGCTGGGCTGGGCTGGGCTGGGGTCGGCTCGGCGGAGTGGGCTGGTCCGCCTCGTACGTGGACCGCCGACCGCCGGCTCCGGCCCAGCGCGACCGCCCGGACCCGTACCCCGCGTACCACCCGTACCACCCCAGGGCACGACCATCCCGCAGCAGGAGGACGACACAGTGCAGTGCATCGGCATCATCGGAGTGGGCGAGATAGGCCGGGCCATCGTCGAGGGCCTGCACCACGGGGACGGCGCGCCGCCTGAGGTCTTCCTGTCGCCCCGCGGAGCCCGTACCGCCGCGGTCCTCGCCGAGCGCTTCGCGGGGGTCCGGGTGTGTGCGGACAACCAGGAGGTGGTGGACCGTTCGGACGTGGTGGTCATCGCCGTGCGCCGGCAGGACCACCGGGAGGCGCTCGCCGGTCTTGAGGTGGACGACGACACGACCGTGGTCCATCTGATGGCCGGTGTCGCCACGGGCGAACTGCGCAAGACCCTCGGTACCGGTGCCCCGATCGTCCGCGCCATCCCGCTGCCCGCCGTGCGCGAGCGCCGCTCCGTCACCGTGACCTGCCCCGCGCACCCGGTGGTTGACGCCCTCTTCGAGCGACTGGGCGGCGTGCTTCCCGTCGCGGACGAAGGCGTGTTCAACGCCTTCTCCGCCCTGACCGGGACGCTCACCACCCACTACGCCTACCTCGCTGCACTCACCGACTGGGCCACCGACCAGGGCATCGCCCCCGACGCGGCCGACCGGTACGTGCGCGGCCTCTTCCAGAACGTGGGCCACTCCCTCGGCGACGGGGCCCGCCCCCTGCACCAACTCGCCGCAGACCACGAGACGCCGGGCGGGAACAACGAACGGATTCGCACCACCTGGTTCGCCCCGGCCAACGCCGCGGCGCTCGCCAAGGCCCTGGACGGGCTCCTCGCCGACCTGGCGTAGCGCGCCCGGCTCGGTGGGGGTGGGCCGTCTTGGTTACGGGCGGTCACGGTGCTGTGTCCACCGGTGTCATGCACTCATTCGCGCAACCCACCGACCGTCAGCCATCACAGCGGGCCTCGCGGCAGCCGGCTGTGGTGGCTGACGGCGTGAAGGTCTGGAAAAGACAGAGGGTCTCGCACACACGGTGTGCGAGACCCTCGTACTTGGAGCGCCCGGCAGGCCTTGCACCTGCATCTCCCGCCGGTTGGCGGACGTCTTGCCTTGGACCACAGACGCGCAACCCCTCCGCCGAGCATCTTTCGGTGTGAAGATGCCGCGCGGTGAAGCGATGCTGATGATCATACAGGGTGTGTCGGGGTCCCGCGCACACGCCGAGCGGTGCCGCAGGAAAGGCGCTGTCGGAAAGGTGCCGTCTCCCCGCGCGTGGCCAGTGGCGCGGAGCCTGGGGTGCAACCCTCGCCCTCCAACTGCTGCGTGCGAACGGAGTTGCCCTGTCGCAGGGGTGAAGCGGACCTGCTTCACCCGGCGTCGCCGGGGCGCTGGTCGGGTGCCGCCGGCTGCTCGTCGACCTTCCGCACGTGGGTGGTCTCGCAGGTGAGCGGGGTCCCGTCGGCGCCGGTGGGGGCGAGGTCGGGCACCCGGGAGCCGTGCTGGTCGAGCAGCGTGGAGTGGGGCTCACCCGGTTCGAAGGCGTGGCGCTCTCCCCATTGGCGCAGGGTGAGGACGACCGGGAAGAGGTCGCGCCCGGCGTCGGTCAGTACGTACTCCTGGCGGCGGCCCGACGGCGCGGTGCGCTGGGCGAGCAACCCGTACGCGGTCAGCTTGCGGAGTCGGTCGGTGAGGATGTTGCGCGCGATTCCGGTGCGCCGCTGGAACTCGGTGAACGCCCGTACGCCGTCCATTGCGTCGCGGATGACGAGCATGCTCCACCGGTCGCCGATGAGGTCGAGCGTGCGGGCGACGGGGCAGGGGGCGTCCGTCCAGTCGACGGCGGACGTGTTCGTAGTGGCCCGTGGCATGACACCTCGCAGTGAGTTGCAGATTGAAACCATCATGCCGTACGGTCAAATCAGTTGCAATCTGCTACCGATTTCCCTGGGGGCCCGATGGACGTATGGCGGCGGCTGCTGTTGGCCGTGGTGTGCGGTGTTGCGGTGGCGAGCGTGTACGCGGCGCAGCCCGTGCTGGAACCGATGGGGCGTGACCTGGGGCTTTCGGCTTCGCTCGCCGGGTGGATCGTGGCGATCGGCCAGTTCGGGTATCTGGCAGGTCTGGTGCTCCTGGTGCCGTTCGGCGACGTGCTGGACCGGCGGCGCCTGATCGCCGGACACCTGGTCGTCACCGCGGTGGGCACGGCCGCGGTGGCTGTGGCCTCGGCGGCGTGGATGGCTTTCGTGGGACTCGCGCTTGCCGGGGTGTTCGCGGTCGTCGTGCAGACCACGGTGGCCTACGCGGCCTCGGCCTCGGCGCCCGCCGAACGCGGGCACACCATCGGCGTGGTGACCTCGGGCGTGGTGGTGGGCATCCTGGGCGCGCGGGTGGTGACCGGCGCGCTGGCCGATGCTTGGGGCTGGCGGAGCATCTACCTCGCGCTCGCGGTGCTCTCCCTCTTCCTCGCCGCCCTGGTCCTGTACCTGCTGCCGGCGGAAGGGCGCTCCCGCCCACCCGTGGGCGCGGGGTACCGGAGGGCGGTCCGCGCGCTCGGCGGGTCGTTCCGCGAGCCGGCGTTCCTGACGCGCGGGCTGATCGCGTTCTTCCTGTTCGCCTCGTTCGGCGCGCTGTGGAACGGCCTCTCCCTGCCGCTGGCGGACGCGCCGTGGAGGCTGACCGAGAGCCAGATCGGCCTGTTCGGCATCGCAGGACTCGCCGGCGCGCTCGGCGCGGCCCGGGCGGGCCGCTGGGCGGACGCGGGCCGCGCGATCCCCGTCTCCGGCCTCGCCCTCGGCCTGCTCACCCTCTCCTGGCTCGCCATCGCACAACTGCCCCGGTCGCTGTGGCTGCTCGCGATCGGCGTCGTGGCCCTCGACTTCGCGGTCCAAGCCGTCCACGTGAGCAACCAACACCTTCTGACCGCGTCCCACCCCGACCGGACCAGCAGCGTCATCGGCGGCTACATGGTCTTCTACGCCCTGGGCTCAGCCCTCGGCGCGACCACGACCACCGCTCTGTTCGCCACCCACGGCTGGACCGGCTCCAGCCTGCTCGGAGCCGGCTTCGCGGTGTGCGGGGCGGTGGTGTGGGGGGTTGGTGCGCGGGTGAGAAGCGGCGGGGTGACGGTGGATCGGGAGCTGAGAGTTGAGCGGGTTGGAGGGTGAGGGGGAGAAGGGCGAGGAGGTGGCTCCTGTCGATTCCTGACGGTGTTGCTGGGTGTGCGTGTGGATGCGGTGGGCTGGCGTCGGTGCGCTCGTGACCGGTGCGCGGGTGCCGGAGGGTGGGAAGGCGCCGCGTCCGTTGGTGTGCTGCCGGCCTGGTCGTCGTCGGGGTTTGACGGCCAGGCCGGCAGATGCCGGGGGCGGGGGCCGGTCCCGGCGGCCCGGGTGGGTCAGCCGTTGGGGTAGGCAGCGGTGATCATCTTCTGCCGCAGGACCTGCCACTGGGCCGCCATGTCGTGGACCAGGTACAGGTCCCGGCGCCGGGTCCAGGGCTGACCCGACTGCGGGTCGTAGGTGCCGGGCATCTCGAAGCCGCGCGGCGCGTACGCGGTGATGCCACGGTCACGGGTGGTCTGCACGCACCGCTTGACGTGGTCGCGGAAGCCGATCACACCTGCCGTGCCGATGCCGCCGGGAAGCTGCCGACGGGCCTCGGCGACCTGGGCCGCGACGCCGTCGGTGCTCAGATAAGTGATGGTCCCGTCCGGCTCGATCACCGGCTCGATGGAGGTCACGTCCTTCATCTGATGCTTGTCCTTGAGGAACCGGGCGATCTCCCATTGCGCGTAGACGGGGATGCGCCGGCGGCGTCGAATGCGGGCAACCGTGTCGGCCAGCTCCTCGTTGACCGGCCCGGGCTCCGGCAGCACCTTCGTGGGGTTGCCACCGCCGACCGCCGGGCGGTTGCCGAAACCGTAGGCGATGAGGAAGTCCAGCCTGCCGAGGGGAGCGGTCTCCGATTCCCACTCGAACCCCACGTCGTACAGGTGGGGAACCAGGTCGGCCGCCGTGTTCCGGTCCTCCAACTCTCCGGCCAGGGCTTGCAGCATCCGGTGCGGCAGTTGACCGGCGGGCTGCCCACCGCCGGGACGGCCGTGCGCGAGCGCCGGGGTGGCGGCGAGGGCTGCGGGGACGGTGGTGGCCAGGACGACGGCGAAGTCACGGCGCTGCATGGGGGCCTCTCTGTGGGTGAAGCCCCGACCGTCGCCGTTGGCGTTGAACGAGGGTTGAACGACCCGTGGAGCCTGACCGGCGGGAAGACGGATTACGGAGCCCGCACCCTCCCGCCCCGCTCACCCATCCCCATCCCCGCCCCCACCCCGACCCACCGAGAACGCCCCCGCCGCGGCGGCCAGGGTTGCTGCCGTTGCGGCGCGTTCGGGGAGGTGGGGGTCGGGGGGTGTGCGGAGGAGGACCAGGTGGTGGTAGATGGGGGCCGTGGCGAGGAGGAGCAGGGCGTGGGCGTCCGTGTGGGGGGTGGGGAGTTCGCCGCGTGCCTTCGCGCGTTCGATGAGGACCTCGCACTGGGCGTAGCGATCCGTCCACAACCGGGTCTGGGCCTGGGCGGCCCGTTCGAAGTGGAACGAGGCGGCCATCAGGGCCACCGCGAACGACGGGCGGACGAGCAGGGAGTCCTGGATCTCCTGGTTGAGCGCGGTCAGGTCGCCGCGCAGCGAACCGGTGTCCGGCGGCTGCCAGTCGATCTCACCGGTGGCGTCGATGAGGTCGACGAGGAGGCCGCCGACGTCGCGCCACCGCCGGTAGACCGTGGCGCGGTGCACCCCGGCCCGGGTCGCGACGCCCTCCATCGTGAGGCTCTCGTGGCCGTTCTCGGCGAGTTCGGCGCGTACCGCGTCCAGGACCTGGGTGCGGATTCGGGCGGAGCGACCGCCGGAGCGGCGGTCCGACGGGGCGTCCAACGGCGAGTCCAACGGCGTGTCCAGAGGGTCTGTCATCGGCGATCCATATGCGGTTGATCACGGTGGAGGGGTATGCCAGCATCCTAACGCGACACTTGTCGCTGAGGAGTCGCCAGAGAGGAACCACCCACCGCAATGCCCCCCGTTCCTGCCGTCCCTGCCGTTCCCGCCGATCCCACCGTGCTCCACCCCCTGCCTGAGCACCCGCGCGTGGTGCTGCTCAAGCCGCTGGTCACGTCGCCGTTGATCGAGGTCGGCGACTTCTCGTACTACGACGATCCAAACGACGCGACCGCGTTCGAGACGCGCAACGTCCTCTACCACTACGGGCCCGAACGGCTCGTCATCGGCAGGTACTGCGCCCTCGGGACCGGCATCCGGTTCATCATGAACGGGGCCAACCACCGCATGGACGGCCCGTCCACCTTCCCCTTCCCGACCATGGGCGGCTCCTGGGCGGAGCACTTCGACCTGATCACCAACCTGCCCGGGCGGGGCGACACGGTCGTCGGCCATGACGTCTGGTTCGGGCACGGCGCCACCGTCATGCCCGGCGTGCGCATCGGCCACGGGGCGATCGTCGCCGCCGGCGCCGTGGTCACCGCCGACGTTCCCGACTACGGGATCGTCGGCGGCAACCCCGCCCGGCTCATCCGTACCCGCTACGACGCCGCGGACGTCGCCCGGTTGCTCGCCGTGGCCTGGTGGGACTGGCCCGTGCAGCACATCACCACGCACCTGCGGACGATCATGTCGGGAACCGTCGACGAACTGGAGGAGGCCGCCGCGCAGCTCGACCGGACCTGACGCGGCTCGGTGCGGGGTGGCCGATGCCTCGCGTGACTTCGCCGCGCCGTGAGCCTCGCCGGCTGCCTCCCTCAGGGTTGGACGTGTCGCTCCCCAGGGTTGGAGGTGATCCTCTTCAGGACAGGGGAGTGGCGAGGGGCTACTGCTCCGGCCGGGGCCGTGGGGGTGGGCCAGGGCGGTGGCGGCCGGGGTTGGCGCCTGGGCCGGTACCTGTGTCCGTACCCGTGCTGGTGCCGATGTCGGTTTCGGTTTCGGTTTCGAGCCAGCCAGTGGGCAGGGTGTAGTGCCAGCCCTCCTGCCAGTTGAAGGGGGCGTCGACCAGGTCTTCGATCGCGGCTCCGGTCAGCAGGCAGTCGAGGGCCCACTTGTTCGCCGAGTGCGCGATCAGCAGGACGCGCCGACCGTCCTGGGCCCCGGCCAGGTCGTGGAGGAAGGCGCAGGTGGCCCGGATGACCTGGCCGTAGCTCTGGCCGCCCGGATAGGGGGTGTCGATGCGCCGGGAGCGTTCGGCCGCCACCACGGAGACCGGGCAGCCGTTGAGTTCGCCGTAGTCGCACTCGCGCAGCCTGGGGTCCTGGTGGACGGGGAGCGTCGTACCGGCGAAGGCGATGTCCACGGTCTGTACGGCGCGGTGCAGGTCGGAGACGTAGACGGCGGCCAGACCGGTGTCGCGGCGGCGGGCGCCGAGTTCGGCGGCGAGGCGCCGGCCCCGCGCGGACAGCCTGCCCGGCAGCCAGCCGGAGGCGATGCCGTTCTCGTTGTCCTCGGTGAGTGAATGCGTCTCGTAGACGAGGTCGACTGCCATGTCGGACTCCGTTCCGCGGGGAGGGCTCGGGGGCGTGTGGTGGCGGGCGGCGACGACGTCCGTGGGTGTCTTCGCCTCGCAGCCCGTGTTGGGTGTGCTGCTTGCCCGTACGGCAGGGGGAGGGGCCCACCCTCTCTGGTGTACCGCCTGCCACGCCGCCAGATTTGCTGCCACCCAACCGATCGTGCCGTGCGCCGGGTCTGCCGTCTGCGGCCCGGCTGGGACATCTGTGTCAACTACCTGTCGCGTACTACCTGTCGCCCACTCCCCGTACCCTCTGCGCTCTGCCGACTGGCCCCCGCCGCCCGTTGCCTTTGCGGTGGTGGTGCGTGCCAGGCAAGGAGGGCGGAGCCTGCTGGTCGCGGGCCGGCGGGAGGTCTTTCGTCGGATATGCGGTGGGTCGAGAGACGTCGCGTATCACGGCCGTATCACCGGAGCATCCGCAGCGGTGCGGGAAGCGGAGCGGGCTTGTTCGGGTGTCGGGCGGTCGGTAACACTCACGATGCAACGACGAGAGCTGGCCGACCGAAGCTGGTGAACACCTCGCATGCCGGACTACTTGATGCCGCGAAAGCCACCGCTGGACGCGCCGGCGGAGTTGGCCCAACTGTCGCCGGACGCGCTGGAGTTCGCCCAGGCCGCCGCGCTCATCGGCGAGGCGTTCACGCTACAAGAGGTCGCTCGCGTGCAGTCGGTGACGGCGCTGTCCATGATGGCGGCGCTCGAAGAGACCATGGCGGCGGGTGTGATCGGGTTCGCCGGGAACGGGTTGATGTTCCGCTCGCCCGGCCTGTGCCACACGCTCAAGGCCCGGATTCCCGCCCGCGTCCGGCAGGCCCTGCTACGCGGCGCCTCGCTGCACCGGCCGGCCGGGTCCGCCGCGGTCGCACCGGGCCTCGACGACCGTCCCCGGCAGCCCGCCACCACCGCCTGGGCGGCACCGGCGGCCCGCGCGGCCGACCAGTCACCCGAGCCCCTGGTCTCGGCCCTGCTGCTCTGTCGGGAGGGCCCGGGCCGGCCGCTGGACGCGCACACCGTCGCGGCGTTGAGCCGAGCCCTGGCCCGGGCGCCCGAGCCCGTCGACGGTTCGCCGGGCGACGGCGGTGACCTCGCGCGGATACTCGCCCTCTTCGGCTCGGGCGAGTCGGAGCAGCGGGACCGGGCGAAGGCGCTGGTTGCGACGGGGGAGCGCAGCATCGCCACGGTGGTCGCCGCCCTGGTGCTGACGAACCTCGACTGGGTCGCGGGCCGGGTCGACCAGGCACTGGAGTGGGGCCGTGCGGCGCTGCGGATGGACCAGGGCGTGTTGCCCCTCGCATGGCGCCCGTACCCGCTGCTGACGCTGTCCGTCATGCTCATCCACCTCGGCCGCTTCTCGGAGGGCGAAGCGCACCTCGCCCGTACCCGGCGGCTGGCCGAGCGGCTCGACCACGCGTGGGCGTTGGCGGAGGCGTCGATCACCCGGGGCCGGCTGCTCGTCGGCACGGGACGTACGGAACAGGCCGCGGCGGAGGTCCGGGCGGGGGTGGCGAGGGCGCAGCGGGCCGATGCCCATGTGACCGCCGCCCAGGGCCTGTCGTTGCTGTCGCAGGTGACGCTCGACCAGGGTCACTGGTCGGAGGCGGCGGACCAGATCTGGCAGGCCCGCTCGGAGATCATGGCCCAGCCCGGTGCGCTGGTGCGCCACGAATGGGCCGATTTCCGGGTGACCGCGGCCGGCATGGACGCCGCCGGGGCGGTTGGGCTGCTGGTGAAGCGGTTTCCGCAGCTCCTGACCAAGACCTCCGTGCTGCTGCTCGATCCCGGGCGGGCCGCCCATCTGGTGCGGCTGTGCCGGGCCGCGGGGGAGACGGCGTTGGCCGAGGCGGTCACCCGGCGGGTGACGCGGCTCGCGGACCAGAACGCCGGCTACGAGGGCATCGCCGCAGCGGCCGGGCACGCCCGGGGGCTGCTGCACCAGGACGTCGACGCGCTGGAGTACGCGGCCGTCGCGCACAGCGTGCCGTGGGCAGCGGCGGCGGCCAGTGAAGACCTGGGCACCCTGTTCCTGGAGCGGCCGGCGGAGCGGTTCGCCACCCGCCGACACCTGGGGGCGGCGTTGGAGGGGTACCGCTCCATCGGGGCCTTCGCCGCCGTCACCCGGGTCGAGACGCTGCTCAGGCACGTGGGGAGCGGCGGGCCCCAGCAGCCCCGGCGGGGCACGCAGGCCGCGGCCCCCGCGCCCGCATCCGCGCCTGTTCCGGTGCCCGCCCCTGCTCCCGCGCCTGCGCAGACCTCCGCTCCTGCGCCGACCTCCGTGCCCGCGCCCGTGCCCACCACCGCCTCCGCTTCCTCCCTCGCACCCACACCCACACCCGCGGCCGGTCCGGCCAGACGGCTGGGACGGGCGGGCGGCACCCGGTCGCGGACGGAGTTGACGGAGATCGAGCACCGCATCGCCAGCCTGGTCGCGGAGGGGCTGACCAACCAACAGGTGGCCAACCGGGTCGCCCGCTCCCCGCACACCGTCAACTACCACCTGCGCCAGATCTACCGGAAGCTCAACGTGGACTCCCGGGTCAAGCTGGCCCGTGCGCTGCACTGAGCGGAGCCGGCGTGCCGGCGGGTGGCTGTGCCGAGCTGGGGCGGGGAAAGCAGGGTGTGTCGTACGCGGGGGACGGGTCCCCCGGCGGGGCGCCGGTGGTGCCCGGGACCTACCTGCTGGTGGCGCCCGGGGCCCGGGCGCCACCAGCAGGCGACTACGGCCCTGCTGTGCGGTAGTACCGCGTGCCGCCGTGCCCTTGCCACGCCCCACTCGCCCGGCTACGGGTCGGCTACGGGCGTGCCGCGGCGGTGTGGTCAGGCGGGAACCCTGGTCTCCTGCGGATAGGTCCCGTTGTTCAGTTCCGGGCTCTGCACCAGGATCTTCCGTTCCAGGGTGCGCAGGAACTGCGAGGGTTCGATCCCGAGTTCCTTCGCGAACTTCCGCCGGATCTCCCGGTAGGCGTGCAGCGCGTCCACCTGCCGCCCGGACCGGTACAGGGCCGTGATGAGCTGGAACTGAAGGCGTTCGCGGAACGGGTAAGCCGTGGCGTGGGCCATGAGTTCCGGCAGGATGTGATGGTGCCGGCCGAGCCTGAGTTCCAGGCCGAAACAGTGCTCGAACGTCCCCACGCGCTTCTCGTCGAGGCGCGCCGCCGCGGCCCGCATCAACGGGCTGGTCAGTCCTTCGGCGGCCGGGCCGCGCCAGAGGTCGAGCGCGGTGCGCAGCAGTCGTACGGCCTCCGCGCGGTCCCCCGCGGCCTCCACCTGCCGCGACTCGTCCAACAGGTCGGTGAAGCGGTGCGCGTCGACCTGGTCCCGTGCCACGGCCAGGCGGTAGCCGTGGCTTTCGGTGCTGATCAGACCCGGTGTGCCCGCCTCGGTCAGTCGGCGGCGCAGCCGCGACACGCAGATGCGCAACTGGGCGTCCGCGGTCTTGGGCGGGCGGGCGCCCCAGATGCCCTCGATGAGCCGGCCCGCCCCCACGGTGTTCCCGGCGTCCAGCGAGAGCATGGCGACGAGCGTCTGCTGCCGCACTCCCGCGATGCTGATCCGCCGGCCCGCCACGAGGACTTCCGAGGTGCCGAGAAGACCGAAACAGGGCCCCGAGTCGAACCGTTCCAGTTGCATACTGCTCCCTTGGCGATCCGATGAGTGACAAAGCGGCACGGTCATGCCGTCGTGCGACGGGGCGGACGTCGGCCGAAGACGTCGGCCGGAACTGCGCGTGGCCCGGTTCTCCGGGGAAAACGTCCGCCCTGGTCGAAGAGAAGGGTGCGGAGGGGAACCGCCTGACAGAAAGACCTGCTCCACGGGTACGGGAAGCTTCTGTTTGACCCACGCGGGCAACGGCGACCGGGTGCTGCTTTATCGACAAGGGTAAGCCGTGCAGTGTCTCGGCCACCTTGTCCAGGACCATCTTGGCGTAAATACACTGGCCCGTTTGCTGTATGCGGCGGCGGATCGGCAGGGCCGAGGCCATCGGGACGACGGGGAACGGGGAAATCCGGCCATGCCGCCACCAGGCGGTTTCGGCCGTCCCGAGGGTGTGTGCGGCCGGTCGTCTCGTACGTTCCGGCGCGGGCTCCGGGCGGTGTCGAGCGGGGCCGTGCAGGGTGTGTCACGTCCGTGACGGCGGCGGGCCGTGGACGGCGGTGGGTGCCGGAACTACTCGAAGAGGTAGGTGGTTCGCGGCCGTCCCTACTCGGTCGTGCGGTGCCCGGGGCGGGGCGGCGTGGCTACTGTCGCGGCACGGGTGAGGGAAGGGGAACCGCCCGAGGTCACGAGGGCAACCGCGGGGACGAAGGGTGTCCCCGGAGGGGGCGGTGGAGGCTTACGCCTCACCGACGGCCAGGCGCGACGGCCAGGCCGACGCCGCGTACGGGAAGGGTGCCGTACGCGCACCTGACCCCGCACCCGACTCGTACCCGTACCGCCCCGACCGTGTTCGACGTGCCGTGCGCGCCCTTCCGATGAGCGAAAGGAACAGCACTGTGCCCCAACCTGCCTCGGGCTCCGTCGATCTGGAAGAACTCCGAAGCCTGCTGGCCGTCGCCTTCGAGCTGCCGCCCGCGGAGGTCACCGACGACGCGCAGTTCGCCGAGGACCTCAACGCCGACTCGCTCGCGGTCCTGGAGATCGTCACCCGGCTGGAGGACCGGTACGGCGTCGCCGTCTCGGACGAGGAGTTCACGAACGTCACCACCCTGCTCAGCGTTCGCGAACTGGTCCGACGCAAGCTCGCGCAGGCATGACCACGCCCTGACCGGCGGCCGGCCGCGGCCCAGGTCACCGACGGCCCGCCGGGGATCGACCGGCCCGCGGCGACGGACAGGACGAACCGGCGGACCAACCGAGCCGGCGAGCCACCCAGCCGGTGAACCAACCGGGCCAGTGAGCCAACCGAGACAGCCGGAGCGAAAGGAGAGGCAGGCGATGACGGTCCACACCCCTTCCGGTACGGGCCTCGGCCGGGGCCCGTTGGTGCCGCGGCGCCCCGCGGCAGCGGCCGGCAAGGGCGCGGCGCGGGGGTCCGCGGGCCGCGCGTGCGCCGCGCCGGCCCGTACGGGCGGCCCGCCCGAGGTACCGGAGGACTTCTGCACCGAGGTGTTCGCCTCGTTGCGGCGCAAGGACCAGCGGCGCAAGGCCAGGCAGTACCTGCACGGACTGCTGGCGGCGCAGGGCCGCAAGTCCATCAGGAACGTCGCCGCGGTGACGGGCGACCCGGCGGCGGCGCAGAGCCTGCACCACTTCATCGCCGACTCGACCTGGGACTGGCGCCCCCTCCGCGCGGCCCTGGCAGCCTGGGCTGAGCGCCGGCGCCCGGCCCGTGCGCTGGTCGTACACCCGCTGACCATCCCGCGGGCCGGGAACCAGTCCGTGGGCGTCGACCTGCTTCCCGACCCACGACACCGGAAGACCTTCCACGGCCAACTCGCGTACGGCGCCTGGCTCGCCTCCGCCGAACTGGCCGTACCGGTCAACTGGTTGCTGTACCTGCCCGAGGCGGTCGCGCCCGCTGCCGGGCGGGGTATGCCGGCCGCCGGCGGCAGCGGTACGCAGGGGTGGGCCGCGACGGCCGCCCTCACCACGCCCCGTGATGTGGGGGTGAGCGGCAAACCGGTGGTGCTGAACGTGCCGGGCAGCGCGAACCGGGCCACCTTGGCGCGGTTCGCCTACGACGCGACGCCGGTCCTGGCCAGGGCCGCGCTCGACACCCGGCTGACCGTGGCCGACCTCGGTATGCCCGGCTACCGGCGCGGCTGCTTCTCGGCCCAGGTCATCCTGGAGGCCGCCCGCAGCGCCCGGCAGCCCGTGTGGCACGCGGCAGCGGACGGCGCGCGGCCCGCAGCTCCCACCCTGGCCGTAGCGGTGCCGGTCCGGCTGGCGGAAGAGACCGCGGCCGGTGCGCGACGGCTGTTGGTCGGTGAGTGGGCGGACCCGACCGGGCCACCCGAGCGCGTATGGGTGACGGACCTGGTCGACACGCCCCTGCAACGGCTGGTGGAGTACGCCGATCTGGCCCGCCGCGTCGACCACGAGGTGGCCCGGGCCGTCGAATCGGTCGGGCTGCGGGACTTCAGCGGCAGGTCGCTGGCCGGCTGGCACCGGCACGTCACGCTGGCGTCCGCCGCCTACACCGCCGCCCGGCTCGGCCGCGACCCGTCGGCGACCGCCAGCGCGGGCGGGCCGGCGGGCCAAGACCGTGGGACACCGCCGGCCGGCACCGTGTCCGCCAGCCCCCGCACCGGAACGCCCCTGCCTGCCCCCTGACCGGCAGCACGCGCCACCGCCCCCACCCCTCCTGCCAGATCGGATACTTGAGCCATGAACACGCTGATCCTCGCCACGCGCAACGCGGGCAAGCTCGTCGAGTTGAAGACCATCCTCAGCGAGGCGGAGCTGCCGTACGACCTGGTGGGCGCGGACGCCTATCCGCACCTCCCGGACGTGCAGGAGACCGGGACCACGTTCGCCGCGAACGCCCTGCTCAAGGCCCATGCGCTGGCCCGAGCCACCGGGCTGCCCGCCATAGCCGACGACTCCGGCATCAGTGTCGACGTGCTCAGCGGGGCGCCCGGCATCTTCTCCGCCCGCTGGGCCGGCCGGCACGGTGACGACGAGGCCAACTGGCGGCTGCTCCTGGCACAGTTGCAGGACATCGCCGACCCGCACCGCACCGCCAGGTACGTGTGCGCCGCCGCGCTCGCCCTGCCCGACGGTACGGAGCGGGTGACCTTCGGGGAGTTGCCCGGCGTGCTGCGCACCGCACCCGAGGGCACGGGTGGCTTCGGCTACGACCCCGTCTTCCAGCCACTGGGCGAGACGGTGACCTCGGCCCAACTCGATGCCGGGCGCAAGAACGCCATCAGCCACCGGGGCACCGCCTTCCGCGGGCTCGTCCCGCACATCAGGCAACTGGCCGGCTGAGCCCCGGTCGAGCAACCCACGGGCGTACCTGCCGACCTGCCGGTCGACCCACCCACCGACGTACCTTGCTGCGTGACCCACCGGCCACCCCGTCGACGCACCTGCTGAGCGACCCACCGGGTCATCCGGCGCCGCAACGCGTGGGCCGGGAATTCGCCTTCCGGCCCACGGGGCTCCTCCCGACCCCCGTACGAGAAACTCCATAGCCGTCACCTGTCAGCCCCGCGCACCAAAGTCAGCGAGGCCCGCCGGCCTGCCCGAAAGAAGCGAAGAATTCCCGTCAGTGAAGCCATGAGTGCAATGGGAATTCCCCTCCCCGACCTGACACATCGCATCACTCACGCTTTACAGAACCAGCCACTCAGGCAAATGATCGAAAGGTAATTCCCGTTCCCTTGCATTCATGGCATCCAGGGGTTGAACGCATACGCGGAACGGGTGCGGAAACTGGCGCGACAACCAGAGAGAGGACGCACGGATGAGCCGCTTCGAGGCCATGTGGGATCGCTTCTGGACCGACCTTCCCCCGACGCCGGGCGCATCGCCCTGGGACGTGGACCCCACCTACGTGGCCCACGCCCACGTGCACCTGTTCGGCAGCGTGCTCGACCCGACCAAGCCCGTCATCGACGTCGGCTGCGGGGACGGCGCGCAGACCGCGGCGATCGCCAGCCACTTCGAACGGGTCATCGGCGTGGACGTGGCGCCCAGCGCCGTGGAGCGGGCGCGCAAGCATCACAGTGCGCCGGGCGTCGAGTACGAACAGCTCGACCTGCTCCAGCCCGAGCAGGCCGCGGCGCTGCACGAGCGGATCGGCGACGCCTCGCTGTACGTCCGCACCGTCCTGCACGCCTTCACCCCGGACGAGCTGGACCGCGCGGTGACCTCCCTGGCGCACCTGGTCGGCACCACGGGCGGTGCCTTCTTCTACGAGCTCGCGCCGGCCAGCAGGGACTTCATCCTCGGCCAGCTCAAGGGCTCGGGCGGCCCCGCGGAGAAGTTCGGGTTCGTCTTCGACCGGGTCCCGCTGCCCGTCGCCCGTGAGGACGACGCACTCCAGCGCAAGCTGGAGGCCGCCGGCTTCGACATCGTCTCCACCGCCCCGCTGGACTACCAGGGCACGGTCACCACGGACGGCCGGCACGTGAACGTCCCCGCCTTCTTCGTCATGGCCCGCGCCCGCGCCGCACGGTGATTCCGGGCACGTCCCACGCGATGTGAATTGTGATCGGCAGTGACCTTCTCTTTCCGCGCGGCGCTCCCAGGTGCCCCAGCGGGCCGGAATCCTCCCGGACCGCTGGGGCACACCGGGCGTTGCCCGAAGGGACGGCCGTCTTCCGGCGGGCACCGCATTCCCGGTGGAATGGTCGAGGAAATACCTGACACATTAATCAGACCGCGGTTGATGGCTTGTCACATGCCGCTTAGCGTCATTCGCATGGGAAATGTGATTTCGGTCAACACGGGTCCGATCGTCCCGGCTGAATTCGCCAGGCGCCGCGGCAGGTCGGCCATCAAGAAGCTCCCGACCACCGGCCGCGTCAAGGTGGGGCCACTCGGTCTCGAAGGCGACGAGCAGGCCGAGTACTTCCACGGCGGCGAACTCCAGGCGGTCTACGCCTACGCGCGCGAAGACCTCGACTGGTGGTCGGAGCGCCTGCAAAGGCCCCTGCGCAACGGCATATTCGGGGAGAACCTCGACCTCATCGACTTCGACGCCAGCGGGGCCGTACTCGCCGAGAAGTGGCAGGTCGGCGAGGTGCTCCTGCAAGTCATGGCGCCCCGCATGGCGTGTGGCACCTTCGGCGGCTGGATGCAGGAGACGGGGTGGGCCAAGCGCTTCAACGGCGCCCGCCGCCCCGGTGTCTACCTCCGGGTGTTGGAGGGGGGCAGCGTCGCGGTGGGGGACCGGGTCGAGGTGGTGTGGCGCCCGGCCAGGCACGTGACGGTCGCGGAGGCGGTCGGTGCCATCCTCGACGAACAGGACGTGCTCCGGCGCATCACCGCCATGGCCGACGAAGAGCCCGAGTGGGACCGCGCCGCCATGATGTTCCACGTATCGAACCGCACCAGGAACCGTG
The DNA here is from genome assembly GCF_047525675.1 of Streptomyces sp. 796.1. Classification (NCBI taxonomy): domain Bacteria; kingdom Bacillati; phylum Actinomycetota; class Actinomycetes; order Kitasatosporales; family Streptomycetaceae; genus Streptomyces; species Streptomyces sp. 796.1. The sequence continues at coordinate 101,540 of NZ_JBLIWA010000017.1, forward strand.
CCGCCGCAACGAGCGCCACCACCCCGGAGAACGCCCCCGCCGGCACCCCGGCCACGGCGGACGCCACCAGCAACCCAGCGCCGGCCAGCACCGGCAACCCGACCAGCACCGGCGCCCCGGCCACGGCCGACGCCCCGACGCCGGCCACCACCACGGCCACCCCGACCCCTTCGGCCACAACCCCGAACCCCACCGGCCCGGCGCCGACGCCCCCGACGGCTACGGCAACCCAAGGGACCCAAGCACCCCAAGCCACCCCGGCACCCCCCGCGCAACACACCGGGCAGGAGGCACCCGCGACACCCGACCGCCCCACCGGAGCCGTCGATGCTTGACGTGTTCGGTGACTTCAGCCAGGACGACCCGGCCGCCGCGCTCGCCGAGGCGGCTGCCGGCTGCCCGTACCAGGCGGCGGCCGAGAACGGCGGCATCTACGCCTTCCGCGCCGACGACGTACGCCACATCATGTCCAGCCCGCAGTTCTGGTCCCAGCGCTCCACCGACCGGCGCCTGGCCCACCTCCCGGACGCGGACCGTGAGCGGCGCGCCCGCCTCAAGGCGTTCTTCGCCCACTGGCCCGTCTTCTCCGACTCCGACTACCACAAGCGCATCCGCCTGGTCACCCTGCGCCTGCTGCGCGGCATCGTCACACCCCAAGTGCGCACCAGCTACGCACGGGTGGCCGACGAACGCCTGGCAGCCGTGGGCGGGGCCCCCTTCGACTGGCTGACGGAGGTGGCCCGCCCGCTGGCCCGGGAGGTCGTCGCCGCCATGACCGGCCAGGCCGGCGCCACCCCCCTCATCGAACTGAGCCGTGCCGTGATGGACGAACTCGCCACAGCCCGCCTCGACATGGAACGGATCGAGCAGGCGCTCGCCTCCGTCGAAGGGTTGCGCGACTGGCTGGACGCGGCACGCACGGCGCCCCCGACACCGTTCGTCGCCGGCATCGCACGCCTGTGGGACGACCCCGACTTCGGTCCGGAAACCGCCACCGCCCTGCTCACCCAGGTCGTCACCGGGGCCCACGACCCGACGCTCGCCGCGCTGTGCGTGGTGGGGGAGCGGGTCACCCACGACCAACTCGACCACCTCTTCCTGCCCCGGCTCAGGGAAGAGGTCTTCCGGCTCGCCACCCCCTTCAGGTTCGCCAGCCGCTACGCCCGCGAGCCGGTCACCGTCGGCCCGTACGAACTCGCCGCGGGCGACCGGGTCAACCTCTGCCTCGCCACCGCCAACCTGGACCCCGAGCACCACCGGGACCCGCTGCGCGTCCAGGACCGCGGGGCCGCCGCACGCTCCCTCACCTTCGGCGCCGGCGACCACTACTGCCCCGGCGCGCCGCTGGCCCGCTCCGCCGTCGAAGCCCTGCTGGAGGCGCTGAAGCGGGCGGGCGTGGCGTTCCGGGCGGAGCACGTCGAGCGGGAACCGGAGCTCCCCACCCTGCGCTACCGCACCCTGCACGGACGCCTGGTGCGCCCCGCACCTGCGGCCCCGGGTCCGCAGCCCGCCCCGGCCACCTGCCCCGCACAGCGGTCCCGACCGCACCGCGGCTGATTCCAACCGGCCGCACCGAGTCCGGCGTACGACCCGACCCCCACCGGCGGCGCGCGTATCCCACCAGCTGCCGGCCACACCCACAAGGCACACCCCGCCCACCACGGTCACCACCACGGCCCGCCCGCCGCCCGGCCACCCGGCAGCGGACGCCGCGCCGAGGGCCGTGGCCACTGCCGTGTTCCACCTCCCGGAGGGAGCTCACCCATGAGCGTGCTGGTCATCGACACCGACCCCGGGCTCGACGACGCCCACGCCCTGGCCATGGCGCTGGTCCCGGCGCCCCGGCGCCCGCACGTCCCGGTCGCCGCGGTCTGCACGGTCGCCGGCAACGTCGGCATCGACACGGTGACCGACAACGCCCGCTGGCTGTTGGGCGCGTACGGCGAGGACGCGGCCACGATCCCGGTGTACCGGGGCGCCGCGGGACCCATCGCGGGCCCGCGCAGCGAGGCACCCGACATCCACGGCGCGGACGGCCTCGGTGAACTCGGCCGCTGGTCCGTCACACAGACCGGGGAACAGGGCACGCCGGCGGCGCTCGCGCTCATCGAGACCGCCCGCCGCCACCCGGGCGAGACCACCCTCGTCGCCCTCGGACCGCTCACCAACGTCGCCCTCGCCCTCAGGCTCGAACCGCGCCTGCCGCAACTCCTGGACCGGGTGGTGGTGATGGGCGGCGCCATCCACGGCCGGGGCAACCTCACCATCAGCGCCGAATTCAATACCGGAGCCGATCCGGCCGCCGCCGACCTGGTCTTCGCCCACTTCCCGGGACTCGTCCTGCTGTCCTGGGAGACCACGCTGGACCACGCCTTCGCCCCGGCAGAGTTCACCGCCTTCTTCGACGGTCCGAGCCGCGCCGCAGCCACCCTGCGGCGGGTGGTGGCCAACCGGTTCGTCACCGACCCGTCCTACGCACAGCGCAGCGCGTACGTCCGCGCCGACCCGCTGGCCATGGCCGTCGCACTCGACCCGACCGTGGTCACGCAGGCGTCCGAACACCGCGTCTACGCCGAGTACGCACCCGGCAGCGCCCGCCACGGCGCCACCGCCGTCGACTGGCGGGACACCCTGCGGGACCGGCCCCCGGTCACCCTCGTCGAACGGCTCGACCGCGACCGGCTACTCGAACTCCTCCACGTCTGACCGGCGGGCGGGCAACCCACCCGGGAACGACTTCGCCGAACCGCCCACCCGAGCACGGCCTGACCGGGTCAGCCAGCCGGGTACGGCCTGGCCGGGCCGCGCACCCCCCGTACGGCCGCGGCTGCCCGAGCCACCCGCGCTTGCCGGCCGGGGCCGCGACGGTCCCGCCGGTCGGGGTGTCGCAGACTGACCCGGGAACACCACTCGCCACCCCGGCGCCGGGCCGGCACCATCCCGCCCTGCGCCACCCGGCCACCCCCGTACCCCCGAGACAGCCGACGGCCCTGGGAAAGGACGACATGACCACGCCACCGCCCACCCGCGACACCACGAAGCCACTCCTGGACACCGAAGAGCTCCGCCTCGACATACCCGAACGCCTGGCCCGCCAGATCGCCTTCATCGCCGAGACCGACCGCCTGAAGGCCGTCCTGCGGCTGAGCCCCCTGCTCTCCGCCGACCGGCGCGAGAACGACGCCGAACACTCCTGGCACCTGGCCCTGATGGTGCTCCTGCTCGCCGAGTACGCCAACGAGCCCATCAACGTCGAACGCACCCTGAGGCTCGTCCTGGTGCACGACCTCGTCGAGATCTACGCGGGCGACACCTGCCTGTTCGACGACGCGGCCCGGCAGACCCAGGCCGAGCGCGAACGCGCCGCGGCCCAGCGGCTGTTCGCCCTCCTCCCGGCCGACCAGGAGGCCGAGTTCCACGCGCTGTGGGACGAGTTCGAAGAACGCCGCACCCCCGAGGCGAAGTTCGCCAAGGCCCTCGACCGGTTCCAACCCCTGCTCCTGAACGCGGGCAACGAGGGCGGCACCTGGCGCGCCCCCGACGTCACCCACCCCCGCGTCCACGAGCGCACGTCGGTCATCGACCAGGGCTCCCACACCCTGTGGGACTGCACCGAGCAACTGCTCGCGGCGGGGGTACGGGAGGGCTGGCTGAAGAACGGGTAGACCACCTGGCCTGCGGGTCGGCAGGGCCACCGGGCCGGTACGGGTCGACAGCCCCTGGCCCTACGCCCCGGGGCCTACGCGGCGTCGCCGCCCGGCCGCGGCGGCACCCGGACCGCATCGGCGGACGGGCGCTCGGCGGGCGCCCGCCCCGAGGCGCGGTCGGGCGGGAACCAGGCGAGGGCGGCGGCGACCACACAGAAGCCGGCGGAGACCCACAGCACCGAGGTGTAGCCACCCACCGCAGGGTGGCCGTCGCCGTCGGCCTGGGCGGCCAACACGGTGGCGGCGAGCGCGCTGCCCAGCGAGAAGCCGGTGAAGCGGACCACCTGGTAGAAGCCCAGGGCGCTCCCCGTCTCCCCCTCGGGGACGGCTCGTACGATCAGGCCGGGGATCGCGGCGAAGGTGGTGCCAAGGCCCACGCCCAGCACACCCGTCATGACGAACGCCTGCCACAGGGCACCGTGGAAGACGGCGAAGAACCCGCAACCCACCGCGGCCACCAGACAGCCGAGCACCAACACCGCCCGCGTCCCCATGCGGGCCACCAGGGCGGGCAGGGCGCGGGAGCTGGCCAGCATGAAGAAGGACAGCGGGATGAGGACGAGGCCGGCCACGACGGCCGACGCGGAGAACCCGAACCCACCCGAGCGGGGCGACTGCACGAACTCCGTCACACCCGAAAGCACCATGTACATCGCGATGCCCAGCACCATGGCACAGGCATCGGCGGACAACACCGAAGGGTGACGCAGCAGGCGGAGCTGGACCAGCGGATGCTCGGCGCGCAACTGCTGCCGGGCCCACACCGCGCCGAGCACGACGCCGGCCGCCAGCAGACTGACGACCGCCGGCGAGCCCCAACCCCACCGGGTCCCCTCCGCCACCGCCACCAGTACGGTGACCAGCGCCAGGGTGAGCAGTACGGCGCCCACCCAGTCGAGCGGGTCGGGGGCGCCACGCCGCGCGCCCGACGGCAGGACCGCCGCGGTACACAGCAGCGCGAGGCCCGACACGACCGCGCCGAACCAGTACGCACCCGCCAGCCCCCACACGTCGGCCACCCACCCACTGATCGGGTAGCCCGCACCGAGGCCGGCGCCGGCCGACACCGACAGCAGCGCGATCATCGGCGCCACCTTGGCCGTGGGCAGTTCGTCCCGCGCGGTGGCCATGGCCAACGGTGCGAGACCGAGCCCGACGCCCTGCAACCCACGGCCGACGAGCAGCCACCCGAACCCCCCGCCCCAGCCACTGGCCACCGCCGCCACCACGCCGCCCACCGTGACCACGGCCAAGCCGCCGAGCAGCGTCACCCGCCGCCGCGGCCCGTCACCGAGCCGCCCCAGGACCGGGGAACTCGCCGCGCCGACCAGCAGCGCCACGGTCAGCGACCACTGCGCCGTGCTCAGCGACGCATGGAACTCATGGGCGACGGTGGGGATCAACGGCGCCCCGAACGAGCTGATGAGGCTGGAGACCAAGGTGGCGAGCACCAGCACAGGACCGATCAGTGCACTACGACGCTGCTTGGTCAGCACATGACCCATGACCACGAAACCCCCGGAAGAAGTGCGTGCGACTTGCACGCAATAAGCTACCCCCAACCCGTGCGTTTCGCACGTACTATTGCCGGATGGTGAACACAGGCTTGGCGCGCGACCTGGAACAGGCGCTGGGGCAGTTGCTCCTGCGGCGCAACCGGAGCGCGCTCTACGACGCGGTCCTCGACGAGGCCCCGCCGGGCGTCGACCGGCAGACCTACCGGGTGCTCAGCGGGTTGGCCAGGCTCGGACCGCAGTCGGCGGCGCGGCTGGCCGACGAGGTGGGCATCGACCGGTCCGGCGCGAGCCGGTACGCCGACCGACTCGAAGCCGCGGGCCTCATCGAACGCGGCCCCGACCCCCACGACGGCCGCGCCACCCTGCTCTCCCTGACTCCGAAGGGCCGCACCACGGTCGCCGGGCTGCGCGACGCGCTGACCCGACACCTCGAAGACCGGATCGCGGACTGGCCCGAGGGGCAGGCGCAGGCGCTCATCGACGGCATTCGCCTGCTCATCGACGTGCCGCGGGAGTGACCCGGCCGGCTGTCGACGACGGAACGCCGCCGTCGCCTGCGGCGCTGCGAACGGATCACCTCCGATACCGCCGGGCCACCGCCGCGAAGGCGGCCTTCGGCTCCCACTCCATGTCGGGATAGGTCTCGCCGCGGCGTCCTTCGAGGAGTTTGACGATGCCGAGGCCGGCTCGGTCCAGGTCGTCCCTGGGGTCGCCGTCCGGGCGGTGCGGGTAGCCCGCGAGGGCGAACAGGAACACGAACGCGCTGTCCACGCCCTCGGACGCGAAGACCTCCAGCAGTTCGTCCAGGTACGCGGCCTGGCCCGCCTCGTCCCGCTCGTAGCTGCCGTTCAGCCGCACCGGGGCGCCGGTCGCGGGGTCGTGTTCGACGACGTCGAGCACCCGTCCGCCGCGGTCCCCAGCGCCGCGGTAGGCCGCGGTGCCGAACCCGGTGACGGCGAGCGGCTTCGGGCCCCGGGCCAGGGTGCGTACGGCCGCCCGGAACTGGTCCGCGACCTCGGCCGAGCGGATCAACTCAAGCGTCACCAGGTCGAAGGGGGCCCAGTCGACCTGCTCGAACTGGATGGCGGCGTAGGTGAGCCTGCCGAGGAAGCGCTCGCGGACCGTACCCGCTGCCTCGTGGAGGAAGGCGTTGATGGCCGAGCCGAGTTCCCGCATCGCCTCGGCCCGCCGCCCGGGCCGGTCCAACAGGTGCCGTACCCGCTCCTCGGGGCTGTCTCCGGGGAGGAACCCGCGGCTCATCACGCTCAGCTCGACCCCGGTGACGAAGACGACCGTGGCCCCCTGCCGCCGCAGCCGCTCCGCCCGCTCGGCGCAGTCGCGGAGGAGCGTGAGCATCTGTTCCTGATCGAGCTCCAGCGGATAGGGCGAGAACCAGACCTCCAGCCCGAGTTCGGCCGCGAGGCGGGCGGCCGACTCCAGTCGGGCCGGGTCGCCGCCGATCACCTGGACCGCGTTGCAGTGCAAGTCATCGCGGATGACGGCGAGTTCGCGCCGGACCACCGCCGGGTCGAAGTGCTCGCGAGACACCCGCCCGTGCAGCACGAAACCGGTGTCGTAGGTCATTCCTCTGGCACGCATGACGGTTCCCTCCCCGCCCACCCCGGACGGGTCGGCTCGCCAGCAAGCTGACAGGAAAAGTGCGTGTACGCAAGTTTGCGGGCGCGCACTCTCGTGTGGAAAGGTGACACCGTGACGACACCACCACCCGGTCTGCGGGAGCGGAAGAAGCAGGCCACGCGCGAGGCGCTGCGTCGGGCGGCGCTGCGTCTGGCCATGGAGCGTGGGCCGGACCGGGTACGGGTCGAGGACATCGCCGAGGCGGCCGGCGTCTCCCCGCGTACCTACAACAACTACTTCGCCAGCCGCGAGCAGGCGATCGTCTCCGCCGTCACCGCGGACCGGGAAACACGGATCGCGACGGCGGTCACGGCCCGCCCCGCCGGCGTGCGGCTGGCCGACGCCGTCACGGAAGCGTTGGTCGAGCAGTACGCGAACGCCAGCGAGCGTGACCAACGGACGCTCCTGCTCATCACCACCCACACCGCACTGCGCGGCGCGTTCCTCGGCGCCACCGCCGACATCGAACCCCCACTCGCGGCGGCACTCGCCCGCTGCCTGGGCGAGGACCCCGCGGCACCCGCGACCCGCGTCCTGGCGGCCAGTGTGGCCGCGGCAGTCCGCATCGCACTGGAAGACTGGCTCCAGCCCGCCACCGCCGCGCACCCCGACAGGGCCCACGACGCCGGCGGGCTCGTCATCCCCGCGGGTTCCCTTCCCGACCGACTCCGTGCGGCCCTGGCACCGCTCGGGCCGGCGTTTGACGCGGTGGAGCGGGGCAGGCAGCAGTGAGGTCCGAGCGGCCAGGGCTGGGTTAGTTGGTGAGGGTGTGCCCGGCTGGCGAGAGCCTCAGCCGGGCATCTGCCGGCTGGGGTCGTTGAGGCACGGGATGAATCAGCCGCGCAGCTTCTTCCAGGTGTTGGGGCCGACGATGCCGTCCGCTCCGCCGGCGTGGGCACCCTGAAATGCCAGTAGCGCATTCCGGGTGTCCTCGTCGAAGTAGCCGTCGATTGGGTCGCCGTGCGCGTGGTGCGGTTGGACGGATGGTGCGGGTATGGTCCGGCCGGGGCTTCACCCCGGCCGGACCGTGCGCCCGATCACTGCCCAGCCGTGATCACCTGTCGATGTGCTGGGTGACTACGCCCGAGTCAGCCCCCCCCCCCGGGAGGGCGCACCATGGGGAATCAGCCGCGCAACTTCTTCCACGTGTTGGGGCCGACGATGCCGTCCGCCTTGAGGCCGTGGTCACGCTGGAACGCCTTTACCGCCTTCTCGGTGTCTCCCCCGAACTTGCCGTCGACGCCTGACGAACCGATGTTGTAGCCCCAGGCGTCACGCAGCAGGCACTGGATCTCCTTCACGTGGTTACCGCGGTCACCGCGGTCGGCGTACTTCGAGCCGTCGTGGTAGCCGCAGTAGTAGCTGAGCGTGGACGGGCCGTTCTGGGTAGCGGCGGCCGGGCTCGAAGCCGGCGCGGCCGTGGCGGAGGCGACCCCGCCGAGGAGGAGCGCGCCGGCGAGGGCGGCGGGGACGAGCGCACGCATCGTCTTGGTCATGGGTGTCGTATCCCTTTCGGTGATGGGTGGCACAGCGCCCGGAAGCAGTACAGGGCGTTCCGGGTGCTGAAGGTCATCGGACGAGCCGTACGGGCTCGAAGACCCTCCCGCTCACAGCCGGACGCTGCGCTGGCCCGATCCGCTGACATCACCGAGCTTTCTCCGGCCACCATTGATTAGCACCCCCCTCACCTGGGACTTTTCAATTCCCGAGCGGGCCTGCTCGCCACGCGCAGCCTTCCACCAGCCATCCACGACGGCCGGACACCGGCCCCACCAGCACCTTCCGAGCACCGCACCGGGACCGAAGCTCCCCGCCGGCGGAGCCACCTCGGGCCGGTCAGCAGGTCCTGCGGTACGGAATCCCCGGCAGGTACTTCTTCCAGTCCGCGCGGGAGAGCCCCGATCCGGCGCGGGTACAGACCTGACGGGCCGCCTCGGCGGGAGCGATGTCGTACGCGCGGACCCGTACGTGCGAACCCGCCACGTACAACACGGTGCCGTTCTGGTTGAAGGCGAGCGCCCGCGGGAGGTCACCCGGGGTGGGCAGGGGAGAGCCGAGCGGGCGGCTGGAGGGCACATCCCAGAGCTGCACGGTGCCGTCGCTCCCGGCCACCGCCAGGGTGTTGCCGTCCGGTGAGAAGGCGAGCGCGGTGACGGCCTCGCCGGGGGTGGTGCCCGTCGCACCCAGCCGATCACGCACCCCGCCGTTCCACACGCTGACGTGTCCCCGGGCGTCGCCCGCCGCGAAGCGCGCCCCGTCCGGGCTGAAGGCCAGCACGTCGGCTATGCCGTCGCCGAGGGCGCGGTAGTGGGTCTGTCCCGTACACGGGTTGGTCACCTGGCCCTGCCCGGTGACGAGGAGGTGCTGGTCACCGCGGAGGGCCAGGCCCGTGACGGGCGTGTTGCGCAGCGTCCGGAGGCGCTTGTTCCGCGGTACGTCCCAGACCTCGACGTCCTCTCGCGCGCCCGACCTGGCCACGTACAGGGTGCGGCCGTCGGGGCTCATGGCCAGCGAGTGAACGGTGGTCAGGTCGTCCCCGCCGGGCCGGATGACGATGCTCGCACTCCTGCGGTGTGCCGGTACGTCCCAGACGGTGATGCGTTGACCGGCGGAAGCGTCAGGGGCGGTACTGCTTCGGGCGTATGCGAAGAAGCGGCCGTCAGCGCTCAGCGCCATCGCATTGATGCAGTCGACGTCCTCCGCACCCTCCGACGGGGCACCGGCATCCGCACCGTCGACGGTGAGTTTCTCCTCGCTGGCCCGCGGTTCCTGGGGGCGGGACACGTCGGACGCTGCCTCGGGATCGGCCGATTCGACGGGGCACGGCTGGTCAGGCATCGTGAGCAAGGACCGGCCGGTCCGGGTGTCCCAGAGGGTGACGCTCCGCTCGCCCACCGCCTCCTGCGGGGCGCGCAGAGCCGCCAACGTCTGGCCCTCCCGGGACAACAGCGCGGCATCCGTTGGCCATCGGCGCCAGCCGGCCGTGGTGACCTGGCCCAGCGCCAAGGACCGTACGGCCGTGCGCGAGCTGTCGAGGTAGCGGATCACACCCGCGGTGAAGTCGATCTCGTAGTGATCAGCGGTCTGGTTCTTCAGGGTGTGACGGAAAACCGGAGTGATGTTGGGCAGCGCGAAGCGCCACACCAGGACGTGGCCCTCCTCGTTGACCGACGTCATGAAGGCGCCGTTCGGGCTGAACCGTACGTCGGCCTGCTCTTCCGCTCCCCGGGCAGCGAGCTCGCGTCCCGAGGCGACGTCCAACACGCGCATGCCACCGGGACCGTCGAACACGAGGGTGGCGTTGTCCGGTGAGAAGGTGAGCCGGCTCCGCGAGCACGCGCCCCAGCCGTACCTCGCCGGCCACGGCAGGTCCAGTGGCGTGCGGCGGGCGACGTCCCAGATCCGCAGCGGGTGCCGGGTGCTGCACTCGGCCAGCCGACGCCCGTCCGCGCTGATCGCCGAGTACGAGGCACCCCCGTCACCACCACCGACCGGAACGCGCAGCCGCAGCCGAAGCGTCGCCACGTCCCACACCTGCACCTCGCGCGCGCCGCTCGTCACGAGGCTGCGCCCGTCCCCGCTGAACGCGACGGTCACCGGCTGCTCCGTGCGCAGGGTGGCCACCAACCGGCCGGCGCGGATGTCCCACACGCTGAGGGAGTCCTCACGGGCTAGGGCCATGGTCCGACCATCCGGACTGATCACATCCTCATCGGGTCCGGACAACCGTTCGCCGGGCCCCGGGTAGGCGTGGGTGAGCCGGTGGGTGCGCAGGTCCCAGACACGAATGTGGTCACCTGAGGCCGACACCAGGGTCCGCCCGTCGCCGGTGATGCGGCGGACGGTGGACCGGGCGTCGTGTTCCGGAACCCTGAAGACGTCCCGCTCACGGGTGTTGAGCGCCGCCAGCACCGCCGAGCGGGTCTCGATGGTGGGGGCGAGCCGCCAGGCCGCGACGCTCAGCCTGGCTGCCGTGACCGGATCGGTGGTGTGCAGGCTGTCGGCCATCGCGGCGATCCGCCGGGCCTCGGACTCACGGTGGCGGCGCTCGCTGGTACGGGACTGCTGCCAGGCGGCGGCACCCGCGACGAGCGCGAGGACGAGGAGGGTGGCGAGCGTGGCCAGCAGGGCGCGGCGACGTCGCAGCTCCCTGCTGCGCGTGGTGCGACCGGCGGACAGGAACTCCTGCTCCATGGGGGTCAGCGGCTCGCCCACCAGGTGTTCGTCGGCCATCGCCAGCCGCGTACCCCGGTACAGGGCCCCCACGTCCCGGTCCAGGTCCACCCAGGCGTGCGCGGCCTCGGTCAGGCGCCGATGTACGTGCAGCCGCTCGCGTGCCTCCTCCACCCAGGCGTGCAGCCGGGGCCAGGACGTGATGAGCGCCTCATGCACGAGGTCGACGGTGTTCTCATCGAGGATGATGAGACGGGCCCGGGCCAAGTGGTCGATTACCAGGGCCACTTCGTCGGCCGGGGCGAAGCTCAGTTCCGTACGGTCGAGAGGGCGACGGGTGTCCGGCGAACCCTCACCGGGGGTGATCAGCCGCAGCAGTATGCGGCGGGCCAACTCGGCCTGATCGGCGGAGAACTGCGCGTAGACCTCCTCGGCGGTCTTCGCGATCGCCCCGTGCACCCGGCCCGCCGCCTCGTACGCCTGCACGGTAAGGACCCGGCCGCGTCGGCGCCGCCACGTCTCGCGCAGGCAGTGCGAGAGCAGGGGCAGACCGCCCGGTTCGCGGTCCACTTCCTCGACGAGTCGGGCCGTCAGCTCACGTTCCACGATCAGCCCGGCGAGTTGGGCCGGACGGACGATGACCTCGCGCAACTCGGCCGGACTCAGGGGCCCCACCAGCAGGTTCGCATCCCGCAGCGCTTCGGCGAGGGCCTGGTGCTCGGCGCAGCGCCCGTAGAAGTCGGCCCGTACGGCGATCACGACGCGCAGTCGGCTGTCCGGCTGCCGCGCGGTGAGCAGTGCGTCGAGGAACTCGGCGCGCTCGTTGGGGTCCCGGCACAGCGTGAAGACCTCCTCGAACTGGTCCACGACGACGAGGGTGTGCCCCGCCGGGCCCTTGGGGCGCAACGCCTGCGCGTGGTTGCGCATCGGGTGTTCCCCGGGCGTCAGGATGCGGATCGCCGCCGGGGGTCCTTCCGTGGTGCGCAGCGCGGGGACCAACCCGGCGCGCAGGAGGGACGACTTGCCGCTTCCGGACGGCCCGAAGACCGCGGCGAAGCGCTGGGCGAGCACGAGCTCACACAGCTCGGCGACGAGCGCGGTGCGCCCGAAGAACCGTTCATGGTCCCCGGGTTCGAACCGGTCCAGGCCCTGGTACGGCGGCGGTGCGTCCGCATCCTCTTCCCTGAGGTCGGGTATCTCCTGAGCCGTCTCCTGCCAGCGCCGCTCCCACTCGTCCTGGTCGCCGTCGCACGCCCGGACGTAGGCCAACGCCACGGCCAGGGAAGGCAGTTGCTCCCCGGCCGCGGCCTGTGACAGTGAGGTCGCCGAGTAGCCGGCGCTGCGTGCCATCTCCCGATAGGTGGGACCGCCCGCGTCCCGCCGGAGCATCCGTAACCCGTACGCAAATCGTTGGACCGGCCCCGCAGCCGGGTCGACTGTTCTTTCGCGGCGCCCCATCGCTCTCTCCCCCGTATGGCTTCGTATGTCTTCATGGCGCTTCGTGCTGTTGTGTGCAGGGTCCCGGCCACGTTAAGAACGCGGCGCCGGGTGCAACAAGTGGGATTCTGGCCTGCCCGAGCGAAGGTGCTCCGCCCCGTGACCGGGCCGCGGCTTGCCGCGCAACTCCCGGCCGCGGGGCGCCGGTGCTTCGGCCGCGTGACGGATGCTTGCTCCGGCCGAGCAGGGAGACCACGCGCCCAACCAGGCACGGTACGGAGCCGAACCCCTCCACCACCCGCTAACCTCTCCCACATGTCTGGGAGTCGGCTTGGTCGGTTGAGTCTTCGCGCTGATGCGCTCTACTGCTTGCTCGTCGGGTTGCTGGTCGCCTCGACCGCGCCGCTGACCGCCACCGCGGTGCGGCTGCCGGAAGGTGTCGTGCTCGGCATCGGCCTGGCCGTCGTGGTCTGGGCCGGCCTCGTGTGGCGGCTCAGCCTTCGCCCGGCGGCGGGAGGGCTCCGCCTGGTGCTCGTGGCGAACGTCGTCGCGGCCTGTGCGCTGGCCGTGGCGTCCGTCACCGCGGCGAGCGTCCTCGCCCTGCTCACCCTAGCCACGGTCGCCGCAGACGTCGCAGGATTCGCCGGCAGCCAGGTCCTCGCCCTCCGGCGACTGACCCGCGAATTGTGATGTGGGTTGGGTTGGAGTGGAGGTCGCGGGAGGCGTCGCGCGGGGGTAAGGGGTGGGGGGCGTCGCGCAGCGGGTTACTGGCGAGACGCGACCACGCAGCACCCGGTTCCTCCCACCCCGCACCGCCAACCACGAACCCCGCGGCGCCAAGGCGCGCGCGAACGCGCCATCCTGCGCCGCTCCCTCAGGAACGCCCTCTAACCCCGCGCCGCTCCGGCGACAGGCAACGATGCTCGACCGCGCTCCCGGCCGGTGTCACCATTCCGTCACCCATCCCGCGTCACCCATCCCGCGTCACGCATCTCCTGTAGCGAGGCCCGAGCCCGCGCAGACACACCCACGTACGAGCCTACGATGAGCGGTATGGCTAGTGAAGGAACCCAACTCCCCTCATCCGTATGGCCAGTTCTTCACTACGACGACACGAAGGCGGCCCTGCGCTTCCTCGTCGACGTGTTGGGCTTCGCCGAGGTGGTCGCGGCGCCGGATGAGCACGGCGAGGTCGGGCACGCCGAGTTGCGCTGGCCCGGGGGTGGCGCGCTCGTGTTCGGGTCGACCCGGCATACGGACAGCGTGCACGGGCGGATGCGGGCCGGGACCAGTGCGGTGTACGTGGTGAGCGACGACGTGGACGCGGTGCACGGGCGGGTGGTCGCCGCCGGAGGCGAGGTGCTGGAGCCGCCGCACCGGACCCGGTTCGGGTCGGGCGCCGCGGCGTATGTGTGCACGGTGCGGGACCCGGAGGGGAACCTGTGGACCTTCGGCACCTATCGCGGTCCGGCTCCGGCTTGACGACAGCCCCGCGTCATGGCGTCCAGACCGGCCCCCAGGCCAGGTCGGACCACGTCCAGGCTCACGTCAGCTCCAGGCCGCCGTCGATGGTCAGGATCTGGCCGGTGAGCCAGGTCGTGGCCGGGTCGGCGAGGCGGAGAATCCAGGCGGCTACCTCGGCGGGCTCGCCGCGGCGGCCGAGGGGGATGCGGGCGGCCTCCGTGCGCTTGATCTGCTCGACGGTCTCCTCGGGCAGGCCGGCGGCGGCCAGCGCCTGACTCTCGGTGGGGCCGGGAGCCAGGGCGTTGACGCGGATGCCGTCGGCCGCCAGCTCCACGGCCCAACTGCGGGTGAGGTGCTCCAACGCCGCCTTGGAAGCGGCGTAATGCGCGGCGCCGGGCAGCGGCCGGTGCCCGTACGTGCTGGAGACGTTCACGATCGAGCCCCTGGCGTGGCGCAGGTGCGGCAGGGCGGCGTGGGCGAGCAGGCTGGGCGCGGTGACGTTGAGGGCGAACAGGGCCGTGATGCCGTCGGCGGTGGTCTCGGCCACCGGCATCAGCCTGGTGGCGCCGGCGTTGTTGACCAGCACGTCAAGCCGGCCCCACCGCCGCGTCGCGGCATCGATCACGTCCGCGGGCGCACCCGGGTCGCACAGGTCGACGGGGTGCGCGACGAACCCGGCGTGGTCGGCGCCGGTCTCGGCCAGGGCGTCCGCCCGGCGGCCCACGCCGAGCACGTGGGCCCCGGCGCGGGCGAAGGCACGGGCGGTGGCGCGACCGATCCCCGATCCGGCACCGGTCACCACGACGACCTTGCCGGTGAAGTCTTCGAGCGGCTGAGCGGACACCATGACTCCTTCGTTCGATGTTCGTGGAACGTCGAACAAGCTAACATGGTTCCATGAAGCGAGCACCGCACCCCGAGCCGACCGAGATGGGCCTCATCGAGGTGATGACGGCGCTGAGCGACCCGATCCGGGTCGGGCTGGCCCGGGTGCTCGCCGACGGGCGGGAACGCGGGTGGGGGGAGCTCCGCGCCCCGGTGGCCAAGTCGACACTCAGCCACCACCTGCGCGTCCTGCGCGACGCCGGTGTCACCCGCACGCGACAGGAAGGCACCCGCTGCTTCGTCACCCTGCGACGCGACGACCTGGACGCCCGCTTCCCCGGGTTGCTGGACGCCGTACTTCAAGCTGCCCACAGTGACGACATCGGTGACCAGGTAGGTCTCGCCGCCCCGACGGCCGGCGCCTGACCGACACCGAGCACTCCTGGTACGCGTTGGGTGGGTGCGGTTCAACCACCCAGCACACCACCCGGCACACCGCGCACCACACCCATCCGCACGCCACCCGCCATCCGTTGCCCCCCACGCCAACCCGTGCTTCCCGAGGGGCGACAGCCACCTTCCGGCTGCCTGCCGCCCCCGGGGACTGAGACGTCAGCGGGTGACGTCCACGAAGATCGGGTTGGTGTAGAACCACGTGTCGAGCCACGGGTCACCCTTGCCCGGCTCGTGGGGGAGGGGGCCGTGCGGGTCGACGCTCGCGCCGAGGAAACCCGCCCCGTGGCGCTTGCCGTCACTGCCGCGCAGCCGCAGGTAGAACGGCTGGTCCGCGCGGCCGACCGGGATGCGCAGGGTGTACGTGCCGCGGCGGCCGTGCACGTCGGAGGTGTGGACGACCCGGGTGTCCGGGGCGCGCCAGGCATCGCGGTCGGCGACCGGGCCGCGCACCGTACCGCGGATGACGTCGACGTGTTGCAGGCGCGGCAGCACCCCGTACGGGTTGCGGCGGGAGGCCGCGGTCACGGTCACGGTGAGGGTGAGTCGCTCGCCCCGCCGGGCGCGCAGCCGGCCACCGAGGGTGGCGCTGTGTCCCCGCTCGCCGTGCACCTTGACGTCGATGCCGTCGATGAGGTGGCCGTGGTCCACCCAGACCCGCCCGGCGCGCAGCCCCTCCATCACGTTGCGGTAGCCGTACCGGGTGACTCCGACGTGCGTACGGCTGAACTGGCCGGGCCAGAAGTCACCGCCGGGCTGCGGCTCGGTGGTGTTGTACGGGTCGGGCAGCCGACCGGTGTTGTCGAAGTTCTGCCCGGGCTGCCATTCGCCGTTGACCCAGGTGTCCCGGGCGACCCGGTGCACGTCGGAGTTGGAGGTGATGGTGAAGAGCTTGCCCTCGGCCAGCATCGCGTCCCACAGGCCGCCCACGGTCGCGGTCGCCCAGTCGAACCCGCCGTAGGTGACGTACGCCTCGCGCGGGTAGCCGGGCCAGGAGTCGGCGGAGGGCGAGTTGTTGTACTCGCCGCGGACGCTGGTGTCCGGGTGCCAGCCCGGGATCGCACCCGCCTGGGCACCCGGGGCGCCCTCCATGCCGATCATGATCTCCGGGGCGGCGTCACGCCAACCGCGCAGCTCGTGCGGGGAGTCGATGCCGAGCCGCATCGGGTGGTTGGCGAAGACCAGGACGTCGTCGACGTACCGCGTACGACGCTGCTCGGCCAGCCACTTGAGGGCCTTGACCGCGTGCGCCTCGTTGCGCGGGGTGTCGGGGTGGGTCGGGCCGCCGGCCGTGTAACCCAGCAACTTGCCGTCGAAGGCTTCCTCGAAGCGGGTCAGCAGATCGACCTCGTGCCGCCCGGGCGGCGAGAAGACGGTGCAGTGCTCGGCGCCGGGGATGTACCACTCCAGGCCCTGGAAGATCAGCATGCGCCGGTTCTCGGCGCGGGCCCGCAGGATCTCACGGTGCTCCCGCGCGGCCCCGAACTTGGCGTGGCCGACGTTGCTGTGCTCGGTGAACACCATCCAGTCGAGGCCGAACTTCCGCCCCGCCGCGGCTATTTGGGAGAACGTGTACTTGGCGTCGTGGCTGTAGACGGTGTGGTTGTGGTGGTCACCGACCAGGTAGACCAGGTTGGGGGCGTGGCCGTGCCCACCGCCGTGGCCGGGGCCGTGACCATGACCCCCGCCGTGCCCGCGCCCGTGGGCCAGTGCGGGGAGCGGCAGCGAGGCAGCGGCGAACCCCGCCCCGAACAGGCCGGCGCGACGCATCAGCCCTCGACGGCTGAGCCCCTGCGGGTCGAGTGATTCCGCGGGCACCTGGGGGTCCGCCCATTCGGGCACAGGGTGGGTCATGACGTGCGGTTCTCCATCGGTTAGGAAGATTTCGTGCACCGAGGAGGATTTCTGGATTACGGAACGACTAGATGAATCACGGACGAATTTCGCGGACCGTGGCCATGGGGTGCCGGCGGAGATCGGCACATGGTGCGGCCCCTGTGATCGGGGCGTCACTGCTGGTCAGCGCAGAGGGGCGGCAAGGGCTGATGGTGACGGCACGCTCCCGGAGCGTGTCCACCCGGGCCTCGTACGCGGCGTCCGTCCGTAGACGAAGCGGGCGGAGCGGGCGGAGTAGGTGGACCGGGGCCGTACGCGGCGCTGAGCTCGTACGCCCGCCCGGGGTCACCTGCTTGCCCACGGCCGCGCGCCGCGCCTGCTCCGTGGCGCGGCCCCGCGGCGGGTACGGGCGGGTTCCGGCCTGCGGCGGACTAACGGTCCGCGGCGGTACGAGGGCACCGGCCCGCACGGCCGAACCGGAACCGGCATCGAGCCCCGGCCCACGGCGGCGCGGGCGCGCGGGGCTCACCGACCCCGGTCGGGGGACGCGCAGGTGTGTCGGCGGAGCCGCCCCACACTCAGCCCTTGGCGTCCCGTGCCGCTTGCTCGGCCTTCTCGGCCTTCTTCGCCTTCAGGCGGACGGCCTCCTTGCGCACCTCGGCCTGCGTGGCGCGCTCGCGCTCCAGCCACTCGGGCCGCTCTTCCTTCAGCGCGTCGATCTGCTGCGTGGTGAGGGGCTCGGTGACGCCGCCGCGGGCGAGGCCCGACACCGAGACACCCAACTTCGCCGCAACAACGGGGCGCGGGTGCGGGCCGTTCTGGCGCAGGTCGCTCAGCCACTGGGGCGGGTCGGCCTGGAGGGCGTTCAGCTCGGTGCGCGAGACCACGCCCTCCCGGAATTCGGCGGGGGTGGCGTCGAGGTACACACCCAGCTTCTTCGCCGCGGTGGCGGGCTTCATGGTCTGGCTCATGGGTTAAGGGTAGCGAGCGATTGCGCAAACACTGACCACGGCGGGCGCACCGCCGCCCAGGCACTCTGGTGTGTCGGTCGCTGACTACGGCCGGTAGTCTGGCGAGGTGACAGGCTCGGAAGACTCTCCCGCGTTCCGGCTCGCCTACGTACCCGGGGTGACGCCCTCGAAGTGGGTGCGCATCTGGCACGAGCGGCTGCCCCACATCCCCCTCACCCTCACCCAGGTGCCCGCCGCAGAGATCCGCGCGACCCTGCGCGCGGGCGAGGCCGACGCGGGGTTCGTCCGCCTGCCGGTCGACGGGGACGACCTCAGCGCGATCCCGCTCTACGAGGAGACGACGGTGGTCGTGGTCCCCAAGGACCACCTCTTCGCAGCGGCCGACGAGGTGGCCGTGGCCGATCTCGCCGACGAAGTGGTGCTGCACCCGCTGGACGACACCCTGGACTGGGAACATCCACCGGGACGCGCCGCGCGCGAACGCCCCGCCACGACCGCCGACGCCGTCGAACTGGTGGCGGCGGGCATCGGACTGCTGATCGTCCCGCAGTCCCTGGCCCGGCTGCACCACCGCAAGGACCTCACGTACCGCACGATCACGGACGTTCCCACCTCCCGCGTTGCGCTGTCCTGGCCGCAGGAGGCCACGACGGACCTGGTGGAGGACTTCATCGGCATCGTCCGCGGCCGTACCGTCAACAGCACCCGAGGCCGCCGCACCGAACCCGAGCCCAAAGCCAAGCGCGCAGAGAAGGGCGGCGCGCGACGACAGCAGCCCACCGGCGGCAAGGCCGGCGGCAGAGGCACTGGCAAGGCGACGGGCAAGCCGTCCGCGAAGAACGCCCGCCGCGGCTCCGGCAGCCCCAAGGGCAGCAAGCCTCGGCGGAGGCCGTAGGGCTGCCCCTCGTCTCGATCGCGACCGACTCTCTCTTCGGGGTTGTGGCCACCACCCTCGACTGCTGTCCCGATGGCATCGCGGTGGTGGGTTACGGCTGTCGCCCAGCGAGGTTGGCGGGTTGGGCCTGCGCGGCGGACCTTTTCGGGCCCGGTGCTCCTGGCGCGGCTGCGCTACTGGGCCGCACCAAGGTTGGCCGGACGGGCCGTCACACGAGCGATGGCCACCGGTCGGCGGCCCACGCCCACCATCCAGACCACCCCGGAGGCGGGCCTCCCAGCTCATCCCCATCGAGTTCCGCGGCGTCGGGCTCTTCGAACAGCGTCCTCCAGTGCACGAGGTCCGCCTCGCTCATTGCGAAGGTCTGACCAGGGGCGGTGGTCGACCGGCGATGGGCTATCCGCGCGCGTTGGGTCTCATGGTCCACCGGCACGTACACGAGTCGACAGGACGCGCCCACTGACATCGCGAGCCAGCGGATCGCGGACCTCTCGTCCCGAGACCAGCATCCGAAGTCCAGGACCACGTTCGTTCCCAGCTTCAGCGCCTCCAGCCCAAGCCAGAGCAGCCGTCCTTCTAGCACGTCGCGCTTCGCTTCCGGCTGCGGGTCGCCGAACAGCGGGAGCAGCCACTCATCCGGCGTCAGCCGCAGCGCGCTGCGCTCCTTGGCGAGCCGCCGCGCTCTCGTGGTCTTTCCGGCCCCTGGCAGGCCGACCATCAGGAACAACGTCGTCACCCCCCGATCGTGTCACGGCCCGAGAGCTCTTGAGCGCGTTGATCCGGCCGCAACCCTGCGCAACGCCGCCCGGGCGAGGACGCCGGACGATGCCCCACGGGCGGCGTCCACGACGGCTTGGCCCCGTGCCGTAGTAGGTGCCTGCGTACGCACTCCACACCGCACCCCGACGCCGGGCAGGCCCCTGGGCCTGACCGCAGCCACGAACCGAAAGGCCGCACAGCGCCCAGCGTCCAGCGGGGAAGCCCGTCAAGCGGAATTACGGCTGCCGCGGCTGAATATCTTCGTAGGAGGTCGTCAAGCGTGTGGTGGGGCGAATTGAGAAGGCGCATTCCGTGGGGGTTCGCCTGGTAGGTCGATTCGGCTCTGGCTGGTTTGATTCCATGGGATTTCTGGTTCTTGGATTTCAGTCGGCGGAACCATGGCCACGTGTCTCACGTCCCTGCCCTTGACCGTGCTTCCACACCATTCGAGATCAATGCACTGCTGGGTACGCCTCTCCTGCCGACCTCGGCACAACTATGCTCCGGAAAGCAGGCTTCCCTAGGAAAGGGGCAGGCGCGGAATCAAGGTCGTTCGATGCCCCTCAGGGGGAAGGGCGTCGGGAACGGGGTGGCAGCGGAGTGCCCTTCCCGTGAATACGGTGCATGGCGAACTGTCAACGGGGGGCTTCTGTATGGCGTTCAGAGGGATGTCGAAGGATAAGGCGCGCAAGCTTTCTGCCGCGTTGGACGTCGCCGATGGGGCACTCTCCATCCAGGGGCCGCTGGTCTCGGGAATTCTCGCCAAATGGGAAGGTGACCAGGGGAATCTCCAACGATTACGCCAGGATGCATCCTGGTCTCGTGATCAGGCCAAGGACATACGGCAGCGGCTCAGGATCCTGGATATGGATCCCCACGCCCAACTCATGCTCATAGGGCTCACCGGCGTGCTTAAGACCTGGCAGGAGTACCAGGAACACAAAGGTGATGTCGGCGCGTACCAGGACGAGTTTAAAGAGCTCAAGAGGAACGTCACGACGCCCCTCCAACTCACGAAAATCGCCTCGGGCATCGAAGCGTCCCTCCAGTTGTACCAGCGCTGGGCACAGGGGCAGAACGTGGCGGGAGCCAAGGCGGTCCTTGAGCTGAACAAGTACTTCGGCCAGACGGGCGACCGGCTGAAGATGAAGAATATCGCTTACATGCGGGAACTCTTGAGACTCCAAAACATCGAGGGGATCTACCAGCAGCCGTGGAAGTGGCAGCAGGGACTCCGTACCTTCCTCACCACCAAACTGCGGATTCCGCTGCCGGCGACGCTCCTCAACCAGGCACCGGGGCTCAGCATCCTGGACCGGATCAGCCTGCCGTTGGCCGTCACCCACGGGGTCAAGGAAATGATCAAACCTGACCACAAGGGGGTGCTGGGCGGCTTCGATCGCGGCATGGGCCTCGTGGAGGCGGGCGGGGCCGCCGCGGTGCTCGGCGGATCCGCCGCGGCAGGGGCCCTCGGCGCCAGTGCGACGGTCGCGGCGGCGGTCCCTGTCGTCGGGTGGACGGCGCTCGGCGTGGCCGGCGCGTACTTCCTAGGCACGTGGGCCTGGGACAACAGGGAAGCGATCGGCAGAGCAGCTACCAATGCCTGGAACGCGACGAGCAAATGGGCAGGCGACGTAGGGAAGAAGGCAGAAGAGGTCGCGGGCGCAGCCAAGACCGCAGTCAAGAAGGTGGGAGCCAGCGCCGTCAAGAAGTGCAAATTCTGGTAGGGGGCGACTCCATGATCAGACAGCCCCTGCCCGGTGCACCACGTAAACGGGGCCAAGGCCGCAGTCCCGGCCCCGCGTCTGTGGGCGGAATCGCGATGCCGCAAGGGCACGACGGTCCGCAACGATGACAGAGCCTCAAACCGATCCGAGGAGCCGACATGGCGAACCCCGAACTCGACATGGAAATCGACAAGCTCCGCGAAATCGTGGGCACGGCACTCGCCGAAGGCGGTACCCAACCGCTCATCAAACTGACGGACGAGGAACTTGCCGTACTTGACCCGAGCGCCATCGAAGACGTCGTGGCGCCGGCACCGCACCTGGAGACGCTTTCGGAAGAACAGCGCGAGTGGGTCCTCGCGACCGCGCTGCGTTCGCTGGTCTCCCGAGGTGCGGTTGACGTCACGAACATCGCCGAACTCGACGCCGTCCTCAAATCCGACGGAACGCGGTCGCGTCTCACCGCGGACGTGGACATGCGGGTGACGCCGGAGGTCAACATGGCGCTGACCCTGCGGCGCACGGCCGCACGGGCTCTCGCCGTCGAACAGCAGACCTCCGCGGGCAGCGTGACCGCTTTCGTCTTCGTACACTCCGCTGAACTCATGTTGATCGAACAGGTCACCGGTGGTGGTCTGCACATCTTCACGCTTGCCAGCAAGGTGCGCGACGCCGCCAGAATCATCCAGGCACTGGTGGACCCGTTCGGAGCGGCAGACCGGGACGGAAAGGCGCTGCAACTCGAACCGTCGGCGCTGACGGCCGCCACGGTGGACAAGCGACTGGCTTCCGTGATCGACGCTTCTCTGGTGGTGAGCCAGTTGATCGTGCTCGCCGATGCGCCAGGTCCGCTGCTCACCACGTACGCGACTGGCCGCGAGTTATGGGCGGTCAACGTGGACTCGCCACAGGCCCCGACCGGCATCACGGCACAGGCGGTCAGCGAACGCACCCTTGAGAAGCGCATCATGACGTTGTTGGGACAGCCGGCCGGCTGAGAAGCTCCTGGGAGGGGAGCCAGAGGGGGAATCGTGAGCGATCGAGTCGAAGAGTGCAGAAAAGACCTCAACAACCTCAAACGGTTCGCGGACGAGATCGACAGAACGCTGGACGCGGTGGACGCCGCATCGGGCACCGACGCCTGGCAGGGCCCCGCCGCCGAGAGGTTCCGTACGGAATGGAGCGGCCGGAGGAAGGCGATCCACGGCGCACTGGAGGCCGCACGGGGCCAGTACGACGAGATCCTGCAACGCGTACGAGAGGAGGAACAGAAGAAGTCCGGCCCGCCCAAGTAGCGTGGGACGTAACCCACCCCGCCCACCCGAGCCCAGCCCGCCCACCCAACACGACCGTCCCGAGGTGTCCCGATGGCCGATGCCAACTCACCCGTCTACGAAGCCCACTTCGTGCGAACACCTTTCCAGCTTCTGGGCGGCATGAAGTGGAAGAAGCTCGTCGCCTTCCGCGTCGATGGGGAAGGCGTGCTGCTCGGCGGTGCTCCGGCACGGTACGAGCGCCAGCTCGCCTCCGTACCCTGGAGTGACATCACGGCCATCGTGGTGTGGCACCAGCGCACGGCCGGCAACGGGATCAACCACATCGGCGTGCAGCGCAACCCCGGAGCACCCGCGCTGCCCGGCATGAACAGCCACCTCAGTCGAGTGCAGGCAAAGAGCGTGGCCCCCCATGTCGACTATGAACTCTTCCTGGCCAGCCGCCCCATCAACTTCTGGCGGCTCGATCCGCAACGCCTCCAGACCGCGGTGGACGCGTTCGCCCCCGGGGTCCCGGTGCTGGTGTACTCCCAGCCGCATCTTTCGTAGCTTCCGCCCGGCCGACCCGTACGGCACGGACGCTCGTGGTCGGCGGGCCACCGGGCCACCGGGCCACCAGGTCACCGAGTCAGCGCGAGCAGCTCG
Organism: Streptomyces sp. 796.1; assembly: GCF_047525675.1. Taxonomy (NCBI): domain Bacteria; kingdom Bacillati; phylum Actinomycetota; class Actinomycetes; order Kitasatosporales; family Streptomycetaceae; genus Streptomyces; species Streptomyces sp. 796.1. Next base: position 124,861 of record NZ_JBLIWA010000017.1, read on the forward strand.
TCGACCGCCGCAGCATCACCCCCGCCACTGAGGTGGGCGATCGCGGTGAACGGTGCGATCACCCGGCTCCAGGCGTGGAGCCGATCGCCATCGAGTCCGCACGCCGCCGCCACCCGCGCACAGCGGGCCTCGACGCCGTCCAGCCCGGCGCCGGCGAGGACGTAGTCCACCGCGTCGAAGCAGGGATCGCCGACACAGGCCTTCGGGTCGATGGCCATGAGCCCGCGCCTCGCACCGCCGTCGAGCACGTTGCCCAGGTGCAGGTCGCCGTGGAGCAGCACGGTGGTCGTCTCCGTCGCCAGCAGCCGGTCGCAGCGTTGGACGGCCAGGTCCCATGCGGGGGCTGCCAGCCGTGCACGTACCGCAGGTTCCGACAGCCGCCTGCCGACCCGGGCGAACGCCTCCTCGCACCGCCCGCGCAACACCCGCCCCGGCAGCGGAGGCGGAGTAACCCCGTGCAAGGCGGTGAGCAGCTCCGACCACCGTTCCGGAAGCGACGCAGTGGGCAGGTCCTCGGCCGGCGTGCCGGGCACCACGTCCTCCAGCAGCATGGCGCCCGCCTCTTCGTCGGCGGCCAGCACGGCGGGTACCCGGCCCGAGGCGCTGAACCACCCCAGCATGCGGACTTGCTCGGCCAGCAGGGCTCGTTCCGGACTGACCTTCAGCACGGCGCGCGTGCCATCGGGCAGGTGGCACCGCAAGGTGACCGACGAGGCGCCGTCCGGGAGGAGTTCGCCGAAGGTGAGCCCCCACCGACCCGCCAGCCGCGCGACGAGATCAGGCACGCCGGCGCACCATGGCGTGACCTGCGGACCGAACCGACGTACCAGGCGCGCGGTCACGCTCTCGACATCCACCAGCAGTCGTGTCATGAGAGCAGTGTGGCGCTCTCTCCCTCTCCGCCTCACCGTCTTTCTGCCGCTCACGGTGAGGCGATTCGACGAAGCGCGCGGGCCCGGCCAATCACGCAACCTTCGGGCTGGCGCCGAGCCCGCCCCGCTGCCTGCCTACGATGCACCAAGCCCGCACCACAAAGGAGTTGGAGTACCCGTGGCCGAGGTGATCAACCGGCAGACCATGGAGATCCTGGTCGACTACTACGGATTCGCCCTTCAAGAGGCGGACGAATCGCAGATCCCGGCTCCGTTCCCAGAAGGCCGCGCTTACCCCGGCACGGCATTCCTGATCTCGCGCCCCATGCGTGTCGACGTGGACAGCGCCGGGCACACGCACGAGGCCCCACTGGCCGTTGAGGTGTGGGACGGGGAGCCGCCCGTCGACCACGCCGCAGAGTGGGAAGCGCGGGGCGAGATCACCATGGCTTCGCCCACCGGACAGCTTTCGGTGTGGGTGATTGCCGGTCGGGTGGGGGAGCACATCGAGTTGGGGCGTACGAAGACGACCTGGCGGGTGCGGATCTACTGCGCGGGGCGCAAGAAGGTGGCCCACCTGGCTCAGTTCGGAGTGCCGGAGGGCGTGGAGAGGTACCTCGTGCAACTCTGGCCGGTGACGTGACAGCGAGCCACTTCCTCTGGACATAGGCTCCGCCAACAGCAGAGCGCCCCGCACCGCTACCGCGTACGCCACGCCATCGGCAACGAGCCCTTTGAGGCCGGCCCGCCACCGTAACCCTGAAGACCACCCACACCCGAAGCACCCACGTACGAACAAGACCACGTACGAACAAGACCACGTACGAGAAGACGCCCCCACCCTGACCGCGTCACCCGAACAACCCCGCACCAAGCGGGCGTTGGGCATCGAAGCCCGGGAGGATCAGGAACGTCGCGCTGGCGCTCGTGGTCGTGAAGGGCAGCAGCGCGTCGGAGTTTTCCATGTGGGTGAGGGTGGCGGTGAAGGTCCGCAGGTCGTTCTGGAAGCTGATGAACAGGAGACCGGGGGCCGGCTGGTCGATGCTGTAGGAGCGGCGGAGCATCAGCCCGACCCCGACGGCGGTCGCATGTGCTCTGCGCGCGTGGGCCGTGGCGGGGACGAGGTAGCGGCCGTCCGGGGTCTTGGCGCCGAGTTCGGGGCCTGCGGCGGCGCTGCCGCCGGAGAGCGGGACGCCGGTGGCCCGGCGCCGGCCGAACACGGCCTCCTGCTCGGCCACCGACAGGGCGGCGAACCGCGGCAGGTCCAGTTCCATGCGCCGCAGTACGGCGATGGTGCCGCCGGCGACCGCGGGTGGCCCCGCAAGCCACAGGTCACGCCGCTGTTCGGCGCCGCTGTGCGGGCCCACGATGCCGTCGATGAAGCCGAGCGGATTGCGGGGCGCGGTCAGGCCGTCGCCGACGGGGACGTCCGTACCGCGGTGTGCGGACTGGCGCCAGCGTTCGCGGACGCGGTCGCCGGCCCGGTCCAGGAGCGCGGCGGCGGCGACCGGCAGGAGCAGCGCGTCGCTGGCGCAGACCTGGAGCAGCAGGTCACCGCCGCGCGCCTGGGGGGCGATCCGTTCGCGGGAGAAGCGCGGCAGGTCGGTCGTGCCGGGCAGCGCGGCACCCGCCGTGCGGACGAGCCGCGGGCCGACGCCGACGGTCACGGTGAGGTCCCCCGGGGCCAGGCCGAGCAGCCGCGGATCGGACCCGGCGGTGAGCGTACGAATGGTCTGGCCGAGTTCGGCCAGGAGCGGACCGGGAGCCACCCGGGCGCCGAGGTCGGCCACCACGGCGAGCAGATGCGGCTGCGCCGGCCGGGGGAGCGTGATGCCGGCCTGATGGCGGCCCGTCGCTGAAACCGCGACGGGCGCGGCGCCCGTCGCCGGGGCACGCCCGTCCCGCGAAGGCGAGCCCGAGGAACCAGGGGAGTCCGCCGTGCACCCGGCGGCCAGTCCGACGGCCATCACCGCGCCGGTGACGTCGAGGAACGTACGGCGTGACGGGTGCTGATCGGCTCGGCGCATGGTGCGCACAGTGCCACAAGCAAGGGGGCTCCCGCGGGTCAACTCGACCATTTTGGCGTTGAATTCGGCGCCGTGCCAGACTGGGATCATGCCTCGATTAGCTCTTCGCGTGGTGGCGGCGGTAGTGGGCACGCTGGCCCTGGTGGCCGGCTGTGGCGGCGATGGTGACGACGGGGGCGAATCGAGCGAGGGCCGGCGTCCGGCCGGTTCCCGGGTGACGATCCGCGTGCCCGCCGACGCCCCGACGATCTCGGCCGCGGTGTCCCTGGCCCACCCCGGTGACCTGGTGCTCGTCGCGCGGGGCGTCTACCACGAGTCGGTGAAGATCGACAGGCCGCGCATCACCCTCCGCGGGGTGTCCCGGGACCAGGTCGTTATCGACGGCCGGTTGCGGCAGCCGAACGGCATCGTCGTCTCGGCGCCGGGGGTGGCGGTGCAGAACCTGACCGTGCGGCACAACACCCAGAACGGGCTGCTGATTACCGGCTCGGCGAAGGCGGCTGCCGGCCTGCCGGGCACCAGCGGCGGCTACGACACCGGCGACGAGCCCGTCACCTTCTTGAAGTCCTTCCTGGTCTCCCATGTGACCGCCACCCGCAACGGCCTGTACGGCATCTACGCGTTCTCCGCCCAGAACGGGGTCATCGAGCATTCGTACGCGTCGGGCGGCGCCGACTCGGGGATCTACGTCGGGCAGTGCAAGCCCTGCAAGATCGTGGTGCGGAACAACGTCGCCGAACTCAACGCGGTTGGCTTCGAAGGCACCAACGCCAGCGAAGACATGTACGTGGTTGGCAACCGCCTGGTCGGCAACCGGGTCGGACTCACCACCAACTCCGACCACCAGGAGAAGCTGCTTCCGCAGCGGGGCTCCGTCATCGCGGGCAACCTGATCGCAGCCAACCAGCAGTCCGCCACCCCGGAGCAGGCCGACGGCGGGTGGGGCACGGGCGTCGGCGTCGACGGCGGCAGCGACAACCGGTTCGTACGCAACCGCATCAGCGGCAACCGCACCGCCGGACTGGTGATCACCGCGACCGCAGACCTGCCCCCGGTCGGCAACCAGATCGTCGAGAACACCTTCGCCGACAACGGCGTCGACGTCGGCTGGACGTTTCCCACCGCCACCCGCGGCCGGGGCAACTGCCTACGGGACAACGAACTGCGCAGCACCGTTCCGGCCCGGCTCACGCGGACCGCGTCCTGCCCGCTGCCGGCTGGCTCGCCCTCCTCACCGGCCGGCACCTGGACGGCGCCGCCGGCACCGGGCGGCATCCCGTTCAGCGAGGTCGCGGAGCCCGCCCCGCAGCCACAGTTCCCCGCCGCCACGACCACCGGCGCCACCACCGTCCCGCCCGTACCGGCGCTGCCGAAGACGGAGGACATCCGGCTGCCCGCCGATTCGCTGCTCGCCGCGAACGCGCGGGTGCAGACTTCCTGAACCGCGGCTACCGGCTGAACTGCGGCTACCGGTGCGTGGCGGCCTGGGGGAGCGGCGTAACCGGGGCGTAGCCGTGGGTGTCGAAGTCGATGACCACCGGCTCCGGCTGCGACCCCACGGTGGCGCGGACCCGGTACATGGTGCCCTCCGAGTCGATCCAGTAGCGCACGTTCCCCGCCGTACCGGAGCGGTCGGGGGAGGAAGGCCCGGCCATCACGTCCAGCCGGCGCCCGGCCACCCGCTCCCGCCCCCACCAGGCGGCGCCGTTCTGCGGCAGCAGCTCGGCGTTGTCCGGCCGATCACCGCCGAGCCCGAGCGCGATGGACAGGGCGGTGTCCAGCGCGCTGCCCGCCTTCAGCAGCGGCCGGTCGTGCCAGCCCGCGCGGGGCGGGGTGGCCGGGGCCTGCGCCGGGGCCCGGGTCATCGGGCGGACGTGCACGGCGGTGGGCGTCCACTGGACCAGCCCGCCGCTTGATTCGTTGCGCCCGGTGCCATGCAGCACGCCGTAGCCGATCTTGCGCCGGTAGTCGACGGATGCGGTGACGGTCAACTCGCCCGTGGCACCGGGCACGTTGATCGTCACGGCGCGGCCCTGCGCCTGGTAGTTGCGGAAGCGGGTGATGGCCAGCCGGCTCGCCTCGTCCGCCGTCAGCGGGCGGGGCCCGTCCGGGCCAGAGTCCTCGTCGGCGACCAGGAGCACGGCCACCGCGGTCGCCGCGGCCACCACGAGCGCGACGACGCCGACGACGACCTTCGCGCGGCGCGAGCGCGGCCAACGACGCCGATCGGCCGCGCGTGCCGGTGGGGCTTGCCGGGTTGCCGCGTTCCGTACGCGGTTCGACGCTGACACTCTCTCGTCCATCCTTTCGATCACCGGGCGCCGCCGGCCGCCGCGGCCCGTGGCGGCACTCGGCGGCAGACGACGCCAAGGCCGGCCCCTATGGGACCGGCCGAGGCGTGATCGGCCCGGCCGCGCCGCCCTCGTGGGGCTGGACGGGCGGGCCGATCACCGTCGTACGGATCGCTCAGTGTTGCCGGGCGCGCCGGTTGCGGGTGACGAACACGATGGCCAGACCCGATCCCACGAGGAGACCGACGAGGCCGATCATGCCCACGACACCGGACGTACCGGTGTTGGCCAGCGAGCCGCCGCCCCCGTCGTGCGGGGCCGGCTGGTTGGCCGGCGGCGCGGGTGGCGGCTGGGCGCCCCCGGGCGGCGCCGGAACCGGACCTGAGGTGGTGGTCGGCGTGGGCACCGGCGTCGAGGTCGGTGTGGACGTGGAGGTGGGTGCGGGGGTGGGTGTGTCGGTCGACGTGGGGGTGGGAGTCGGCGTTGAAGTGGCGGTGGAGGTGGGCGTCGGGGTGGGCGACGGGGACGGAGTGTCCTTGTGGATGTAGACCCCGGCGTCGATCGTGTGGTCCACGCCGCCCGCCGTGGCCGGCGCCGTGACGGGCGCGGTGCCGTCACACAGCGGTCCGCTGGTCGGCGGCGTCACATTGGAGTCGTGCACCCGGTCGGAACCGACCCGCGGCAGGGTGAACCGCAGTTCGCTCGCCGGGGGTTGCTCGGGCACCTGGCTGGTGTCCGCGGTGCACACGTCGAACTGCACCGTGTACTTCGCGCCCGGCGTGAGCTCGTACTCGGCGCCGACACCGCCGAAGTAGTACTCGCCGGCGGCATTGGTCTTGGTCGTGGCGACCTGCTTGCCGTCCGCGTCCCGCAGGTTGATCGTCGCCCCGGGCAGCAGCACGTGCCCCGGGTCCTGGACGCCGTTGTGGTCGCCGTCGAACCACACGACGTTGCCGATCTGGATCGGCGCGTTGGCCGCCGCGTACGCGATGTCGCCGAGCCCGCCGGCCTTGCCGAACCCGCCCTGGCCCCGGTTGACGAACTCGAACCCGTTGCCCTTCGGGTCGTTCCCCGGGCCCTGGCCCGTCGTGATGTCGAAGTACCCGGTGCCCGAGGTCGCGACGTCCACGACCGGGTCGAACTCCGTGCTCGCGACCCACTGTTGGCGCGGGATGTACGCCACCGACCCCAGCGCGGTCTCCTGGTGCGCGGTGGTGTAGTAGTCGCCGGGGAAGTACTCGACGACGCCGGCGGGTTGGCCGCCGCTGTTCGCCGGGGTGGCGTGGTTGGGGCACTTTTCGGTGCCTTCCCACTCGTACTCACCGGTGGCCGTCGCGCAGACCATGGTGATGTCACCACCGGACATGCCGTTCTCGGGCGTGTCGTTCCCCGGGCGGGGGTCCAACCCTCCCCAACCGAGCACGTCCATGAACCGGTCGCGGAAGCCCAGGATGATCGACCCGTCGCGGGCGAAGGCGAGGGAGGCGAGTTCCGGCTGCGGATCGATGAAGACGTTGCCCGCCTTCCGGTCGTCCCAGGTGGCCAGGCTGGTGTTCCACGGGTTCCAGTGGGTTGCCTTGTCACCGGTGCCGAAGACGCTGCCGCGCTCGGCCGTCAGCGGGTGGCTGAGCACCGTCTTGAACCGCTTGCCGTCGTAGGTGGCGACGTAAGCCTTCAGATCCGAACGCTGCTGCGTGCTCTCCGCACTGCACACACCGCCGACGTACAGGGTGCCGTCGTGCACCTGGAGGCCGAACGGCCGCCAATCATCGCGGCTCGCACACCCGGGGTCCGGGATCGCGACCGTCGACTTGGGCGATGCGGCGGTGTCCCCCGTCGCATCGAAACTCACCAGGCTGCGGCTCTTCAGGTTCACCGCGTACAGCGTGGCGCCGTCGTCGGACAGGGCAAGCCCGCCGATGCTCTCCTTGCCCGGTGCCTCGGTGAAACCGCCGTCCTTGATCAGGTTGGCGGAGTCGTGCTGCGTCACCGCGGCGCCCGGCACCCGCGCGAACGGCTTCGGCGCACCCGAGCCGTCCACCGGAACGGTGTAGATCGCGTCCCCGCCGCCGGGCCCGTACGCGGCGTAGCGGCGGGCGAAAGCGCCCTGGAACAGCCGCTTGCGCCCCGTGTCGTACGCGAGACCGAACGTCGTGCCCACCTGATCCTGCGTGGCCAGCGTGGTCGGGCACGCCACATCGGTGGGACAGGTGCCACGGCTCTGGGTGCCGAACGCCACCAGCGCCCGCTTGTCGGTCCCGTTGGCACCGTTGTGGACCGGAACGAAGTACCGCGAGTCCGGCAGCGTGTAGTCGGCCGGATTCCACACGCCCGTCACCACCGAGGCGTCCTGCCCGTCCGACACGTCCACGAACGACGTGAAGCTGTCGAAGTGGTTCTCGGCCGTCGAAGCCGGCGCCGCCCGCAGATAGCCGTCGTACGGCGCCGGGACGCTGACGTCGACCCGGTAGTGGCCGCCCTTCAACTCGGACGACTTCGACACCACGACCTTCCCCGTGGCGTCCGTGACGCCGGTGACGACGTGCCCGTCGGGGTCGGAGACCGCCACCTTGATGCCCCGCTGCGGCACGTCCATCGCCGCGTTGACCACGCCGGTGCCGAAGAAGTCGCGCAGCACCGCGACCGTCAGCGTGCCGTCGGATGTCGAGGCGGACGCCGGCCCGGCCGTCGCCCCCACTGCGCCGCCGGCCACCAGGAGGACGGACAACCCGATGCGCCCCGACGAACCCGCAAGTCTCCGGACTAACCGGTGCGAGTCTGTGTCGACTCGGTTCATGGCATCACACTCCACACTTTTCTTGACTTCTCTTGTTATGTCTTGTCATGCCTTGATGTGAATACGAGACATCCGCTTCTCGCAACGCGGCCACTTCATGCCCCTGGCGCGGACGCCGATTGCGAACGTCACGGAAGGAAACGGCCCACCGTCATCACGTGGGCCGTTCTGTGGTGATCGCCTGGGGTATTGCGGATGAGCTGTGAGCACCGGGGGCAGGGAAACCACACGCACGTTCACGATCTCGGATGGACCCGCCCCGGGCTGCGTGGTCCAGCAGCTCCAGCACGATGCCCACCCCTCTGCTCCCGCCCTCGGCCGCACCGGCCGCCATCGTGAGCAGCGCACGATATCCTATCTTCTGAAGTCACGCAGCCACCAGCAAAACCCCTCGTATCAAACGCCGTTCCGGGATAGCCGTCGTCGCCCGGAGAATGACGGCGGGAGGAATGTCGAGGTGGCGCGGTGGCCGAATCTCATCCCCCGTAATCCACATCGAGCGGGCGGCATACCCCGGGACCTGCCGCTTGCGGCAGAGCCGCGGCGCAGTCAAGCCACTTTCCCCCCGCCCCTGCCCGACTGGCGTGTCATACGGGCCAGTTGGCGGCACGCGGCGGTGCTCCACCGGCCGGGCCCGCGCGCGGTGCGGGAGCCCGGGGCGTACGGTTGCGGCCGGGGGCGCGACGCGTACGAGCGGCGCCATGGAGGGCGGTCGTAGCCCCCGGAGTTCCGCGGTCCATAATTGCCCCGGCCCCATCGGGTCACGGGCGTTGCGGGGCAAGACGCGGGAAACAGCCGAGCGCCGTGGATTTCCCGTCCACGAGAGCAGTCATGGAAGAAATGGTGCTGGTGGCTGCGCTTTCGATTCCGCCCCTGGGGCCGCTAAGGGAAATTCGTGGCAATGGCGCAGCCCGATTTTCCAGGTCCGAAAGTGCGTTCCCTGAACCGCCGGACCCGTACGGTCGTGTTACGGGCCTGCGCATTCCCGGCCGGAGCCACCGGCCGGCAGGAAGCACACGCGCAGCGCGGCGCGGTCGGGGCCGCCGATCATCCGCGTGAAACGGTAGATGCCCGTATCGGAGGCCCGCGTGACGACCAGGCGCCGCGGGTGCGCGCCGGGCGCGGTGATCTCGACGGCGTCACCGACCTTCGCGTGCCAGATCCGGCCCCACGCGGCCGAGCAGACCGTGCTGTACCTGATCTCCACGCGCGCGCCGGTCACCGTGCGGTGCTGCGGGCCGAGCGAGATCACCCGGCCCGGCAGACCGCAGGACATCTCGTCGGGGTCCTTGCCGTCGCAGGTCCGGCCCTGGCAGCCGGGTGCCGGATCGAGCGGCGGCGCCGCCGGGCTCGCCGGCGGCCCGCCACCCAGACCGCGCAGGGCCGGCACCGCCAGCAGTGCGGCCGTCGCCGTCGCGACCACGCCCACGGCCGCGGCGAGCAGCCACTGCCGCCGCGCCCTCGCCGGGCCTGTCGCCGCGCCTGCCAGTACAGCCGCGTCCCGCACACTATCTGCGTCAGCGGCCCCGCCCGTATCGCCCGTACCGGAGACGGGAGCGGCAACGGGCGCGGCAGCGGCGGTCTGTTCGGCGGGCCGGGCGTGGTGGGCGCGACCGCTCCACTCCGCGTCCGCCAGCTCCCACAGCGCAAGCAGCCGCCCGGCAGGCTCGCCGGCCACCGTGCACAGCGCGTCGACGGCCTGGCGGGGCACCGGGCTCTTGCCGTTGAGGTAACGCGCCCAGGAGGACTTGCTGTACGCGGTGCGCTCGGCCAGGGCCGCCAGGCTCAGCCCCGTCCGGGCCTTCATCTCGCGCAGCCCCTCGGTCAGCGCCACGCACTCGGGAGCCGGGCCGGTCAACCGCGCAGCTCCTGCCAGGTGTGCGGCCCCACGATGCCGTCGGCCGGCAACCCGGCCTTCTTCTGTAGGCGGACCACGGCAGCGATGGTCTGCTGCCCGTAGATCCCGTCGACGGTGCCCGGGTTCAACCGGTGGTGGCGCAGCAGGCACTGGGCCTCCACCACGTCCCACCCGGGACCGGCGAGGACGGCCGTGCGCGTGGTGCTGTACCCGGCGAACAGGCCGCCGCCCGCCCCGCCGTCGCGCCGGACGGGGCAGGAGTAGGTCTTGCCCGGCCGGAAGAGGTACTTGCCCGGCCCTCCCGCGGTACTGGTCGGCGAGGTGCTCGGCAGCGGAGCGGTCGCCGCCGCCTTCACGCGGCTCGTCGTGCCGCCCTCCTCGTCCCAGGGGGTGGCGATCACCACGCCGGTGCCGACCCCCAGGAAGGCGGCGGCCAGCACGGCGGCCACGGCGACGGACCTGCGCACGCTCAGCAACCGCGGGGCGCCCTGCGCGGCGGGCGCATCCGCGGCGGGCCCGGGCGTCTCCGTCGACACCGCGGCGAATTCGGGCGTGTCCCCGGGCCCGACCTCATCCTGCTCCGTTGCTTCCTGTCGGTCCGCGTCCATCACGTGGTCCGGCGGCGCGGCCGAAGCCGACTGCTGCCACGCCTCCTTGGCCACCTCGTGGAGCACCAGCAGCCGCACCGGGTCGGCCCCCGCGGCCCGCGCCAGCTCCTCCACCGCGCGCTGCGGCGGCAGCGCCTGGCCGTTCAGATAGCGGTCCCACGAGGACCGGCTGTACCCGGTCTTGGCCGCGAGCGCGATCACGCTCAGCCCGCTGCGGTCCTTCAACCGCCTGAGCTGTACGACGAGTTGCTGGACCCGCTGGTCCAGAGAATCGGGCAATGCCTTCCAACGCGGCATAATTCCCCCCGTTTGCCGTCAACGGTCCTCAATGCTCTCACTGCCGTGCCCTGTTGGTACACCGCGCGTGGGTCATGGAACACGTACCGGCGGGACACGCCCCATGCTTTCGGCCAGCCCGAAGCCGCCGCGAGAGCCCGTACCCCCGTCCCACGGCTGCCTCATCCCGCCCGGCGTCAGGGCAGGTCAGGAGGGGGAACGTCTCGCCGTGGCCCCAACTGGTCGGCCGGCCTCGCGGCGGTGCCCGGCCCGCGGGCAAGCTCAGTGCCGACAGCAGGACGGCGCGCTCCACACCACGCCGTCCGCTCGATCCACGGGGAAGGACAACCAGACATGAACGCACGCAAGCGGTTCACCATGGCCGGCCTGGCGGCCGTCATGAGCATCGGCGGCCTGGGGCTCGCCACGGCGCAACCGGCCTCCGCCGAAGGCGCCTGCACCGACTGGCGCGTCATCCAGGTCGACCACAACGCGGCCGGCCTCAAGTACCGGGAGTGCGACCGCTACAGCGGCGACCGTACGCAGACCAAGGCGCAGCTCTACCTGTGGGACAACAAGCACGACGGCAAGGTCGCCCAGGGGTACACCGCGACCGGCTCGAACAAGGGTGGTTCCTGGCACCAGAGCTGGGAGCGCTACTACGCATGGGGGAACGAGAAGCACCACAGTCCCCTGATCGACACGGGCTGGCACAAGGGCCACGACGTGAAGGTGCTCCTCAAGGCGACGCAGGGCTGACCGCTCGGCCCCGGCAGACCGGATTCCGCGGCGTCGTCGCAGCCGGCGGTCACGCCGCGGAACCGCAGCGCGCCCCCCGCCGGGACCGCCGGGTTCTGGCGGTGGGCGCCTCGGGCGCGAGCGGGGGAGCGTTGCCGGCACGCGACGGCGGCCGTTCCGGCCCGAAGCTCTGGAATGGCCCTGTCGGCAGGGGCGTTGACGCAACTGCTGGGCGGCCGTAGCGGCTGGGTGGATCACGGGGGTGTACACCCAGCCGCCGTACGGGGGGCTCGCCGACTGCTGCCCGGGCCGGCCGCGTCGCCCGCAGTGGCACGTCGGGCACGCGGCCCGCCCGGGCGGTGACAGCGGCTCGGCCCCGCCCCCCCGCCCGGCCGCACCTCACCGTTCCTGGAGCCAGGCGGTGGCTTGGAAGGGGAGGGCCACGAAGAGGGTGCCGCCCAGGAGGTTGCCGAGGGTGGTGACGCACAGGTTGGTCAGGAGGCCGTGGCTGCCCAGGCCCCAGTCGATGGTGGCCGTGGGGGCGGAGGAGTGGAAGAGGGGCAGGAGGAGGGGGAGGCCGAGGAAGCCGACGTTGGCGATGACGTGCTGGGTGCCGCCGATGACGAACGCGAAGGGGCCGTAGAAGGCGAAGGCCATCCGCGCGCCTTCGGTCCGCACCTTGAAGTACAGGCACATCGAGGTCTGGAGGAACCAGGTGCACAGGACCGCAAGGAGCAGCGCGGTCCAGAAGGGTTGGTCGGCCTTGGCGGCGCCGAGGGTGGCGGCGCGTTCGGCGAGCGCGCCGAGGTAGGGACCGCCGGCCGCGGCGCAGACCAGGATGAAGACGAACGCGCCGACCGTGTTGCCGATCAGGCCGATGGCGAGCAACCGCAGGTAGTGGGGGACGGTCAGCCGCCGTTGGAGGACGGCCAGGGCCCCGGCGGCCATGTCGGCGGTGCTCAGCGACATCCCGGACATCAGGATGAGGACGAAGGACATCCCGAAGGCAAGGCCCATCAGCAGGCTGGCGATGCCCGGGGTGGTGACGCCGGTGCTGACGATGAGGGAGAGCAGGACGCCGAAACCGACCATCGCACCGGCGACCAGGGAGCGTACGAGCAGTGCATAGGGGTGTGCGGCCTTCTCGATCGCCACATCGGCGATGCGACGGACCGTGGCGCCGACGCTCAAGGGCTCGATCGGGCCGTCGACCGGCGGTCGGGTGGGTGTGGGTTGCGGCTCTGGCGACGTGGCGAGGGCCGCCGGGGACGGGGCGGTGGGGGACACGGGGGTGGGCCTTTCGGGACGGGGCTTGGGGGAGGGGTGGACTGTGGGGCTGGTGGGCGGTCTTGGGTGTGGGCCGGTACGCGGTGACCCGGTGCGCTGGCCCGTGCGCGGTGACGCGGTGTGTGGGCTGTGGCGGGTGTTCGGGTCTTCGGGGCCTCAGGCGTGGGTGGCGAGTTCCCAGCGCAGTTGGGCCTCCGACGGGGACTGGAGGGGGATGAACGCGGCCTCCCGGTAGCGGCGGTTGGCCGGGGTGCTGCCGGCGTACCCTTTGCCGCCCGCTGTCCTGATCTCCAGCGCGGTGGCGGCCGTGGCCAGTTCCGCCGCGGTCAACCGCAGCGAGAGAAGGTCCTTCTTGCCCGGTGTGCTGTGCCCGCCGACCGCTGCGGCCAGGTCCGTCAGGGTGGCTTCGGCCCGTGCCAGGTCTGCTGCGACCCGATCGGTTTCGGCGGCGAACACCGCGTTGACACCGGCGAGTTGGGCGCTGGCCTGGTCGATGCCGGTCCGGGCGAGTCCCAGGCACATGGCCGTCTGGAGCAGCAGGAAGGTGGGGCGGACCGCGGCGAGGAAGCTCTCGAAGTCGTGGCTGAGCACCTGGTCGTGGGGGACGCGGGCCCCGTGGAACCGTAGGGAGGAGGAGGCCGTGCTGCCCATGGCCAGCAGGTCGAAGTGCTCACCCACCCGCACGCCTGGCGTGCTCAGGGGCAGGGCGACGATCAGCCGCTCACCCGCCTCGGTACGGGCCGCGGTCACCAGCGTCGCGTCGGGGTGCAGGTTGCTGGCCCAGCGCAGCGGGCCGGACAGCTCGTACCCGCCGTCGACCGGTGCGGCGGTCACCTCGATCGTTCCGCAGCCGGCCAGGTCCTTGAACGCGGGGGCCATGCCGGTGACGCCGAGGGTGGCGCCGGTCAGCAGTGGTTCCACCGCGGTGGTGGCGAAGGGTGTGTCGGCGGTCAGCAGGTACTCCACGACCATCCGGTGGGCCCACACCGAGAACGCCGTGCTCATGCAGACTTCGGCGATCTCCCGGACGACCTCGGCCATCTCGGGCAGGCGCCCGTCCGTGTTGCCCGGCGCGCCGAGGCCGAGGTGCCCTGCGGCGCCCAGGTCTTCGAAGCTGCGCCGGGACGAGGCGTTCCCGTGGTCCAGCGCGCCGGCGTGCGCCCGCAGGTCGGCGAGGAGTCCGGCATCGAGGACGCGGGGGGTGGGTGGGGTGGTCGGGGTCATGTCGGCGCTCCTGTACGGCGCGGTCGTGGGCGGTGGGACGGCGCGGGTTGCTGCCGGTCGGAGGGGTGGGGCCGGCCCTCGGAGTGGGGCTGGCTTGTCGGATGGGGCCGGCCCACCGGGCGGGGCCGGCTCGTCGGCGCCCCGGTGAGCGGGACACGCGTCGTGGGGTGTGTCGGGTGCGACCCGCTGGCGGCGGGCGGCTTGCCGCGCATCACTCGACCACCAGGGTGGAACCGACGGCCGCCGGCCGGCGGAAGGTGTTGACGACCGGCGACCACGCGATGGCGTTGTCGTGGATCTCTTGCAGCGTGGTCGCATCGGCGTCGCCGGCGAGCGTCACCTTGCAGCGGACGTCGGTGAAGCCGAGCACCTTGCCCTCGGGGATGTCACCCACCCCCCACACGGCTGAGATGTCGATGTCGCCTTCCATCTCGACCTCGATCTTCGTGAGGGTGACGCCCCGGTGGGTCGCGTTGGCGAGCATGCCCACCGAGATGCAGGAACCCAGGGCCGCCAGAGCGGTCTCCGACGGGTTCGGCGCGGCGTCGTCACCCAACAGCGCGGGCGGCTCCCCGACCAGCAGCGGAGCGAGATCGCGTACGTAGGTCACATTGCGGAATCCGGACTCGCAGACGGTCTTGGCCCGGACCACCTTCTTGCCGGTGCTGGGGTCGGCCTTCGCGTTGCACGAGAGCTTGTCGAGCCCTTCGGCGTCGATCACCAGGGCGTTGTTGATCGTGGTCATGATGAGTTTCCCTCACGTGGAGAAGTGGGCAGGACGGCCTGGCTCGGCCGTTGCTGACAGGTTGCTGGTGGGAAGGTTCCGCCGAAGCGGCCCGGGGGCGCGCTGTCGTACGGGAACGGTCGCGGGCCTTGCCGGAGCCTTTCGGGCGGCGAGCCAACCCACCGAACGCGTCCCCTGAGGAACCGTGTTGCGTGATCGTTGGGTGTCTCACGATGTGAAACAAGGCGAGGAAGTTATGCGCCTGCCCATACATGGAGAACGGTGCGAGTGGCGCGGCGAGCGGTCGAGCAGGGGTCGCCGCAGTGCGCTGCGTTGAGCGTCAACGCAGCGAAAGTTCAGCGACAGACGGCGCTTGCGACGCGGCGCAGATCAAGGTAGCGCCGCTGGACCAGGAGGAAGACTCGCACAGTCCGGAACCATAACGGATAGACCGGTCGGTCTGCCAGGGGGGAGCGCTATACTCCTCGTCATGTCCATCATGCGAGACAGGCCGGTCCCTGCCGAGCGGCTGCTCGATGCGGCGTCGTCCCTCTTCGCCCGCGAGGGCATCCGCGCGGTCGGGATCGAGCGGATCCTCGCGGAGGCCGAGGTGGCCAGGGCGAGCCTGTATCAGCACTACGGTTCCAAGGACGCGCTGATCGTCGCCTACCTTCAACGGCAGGACGAACTGGATCGCGTGGGGTACGAGCGGGCGGCGAAGGCCCTCACCGACTCCCGCGAGGACCTCCGCGCCCGCATCCTCCTGGTCTTCGACCTCGCCGCGAAGGGCGCCAGGCGGCGACGCTTCCGCGGCTGTCTCTACCTCAACGCCGCGACGGAGTTCCCGCACGCCTCGCACCCGGTCAACGCGGCCGTACGTGACCACCGGCGTCGGCTCGAATCCCTGTGGACCGATGCACTCGCTGGACTGGGCCTCGCCGCGACCGAGTCGACCGTGGCACAACTGAGCCTCCTCTACGACGGTGGCCTCGCCGGCTCCAAGGTCAGCAAGACCACCGCACCGATCCTGCTGGCCAGGGAAATGGCCGCCAGGCTGCTGCCGTACGCGTAGTCGGTGCGGCTGCGGATGTGGGGCGGGTGTTGGTGTGGGGGTTGGTTACGGGGCGGGTTGGCGGCCCCGCTTCGACGAGCGGTGGGTTGGTCGGAGGGTTACCGCCCCGGGTGACAGGTGGGTGTCCCGTCGTCCCACCGC
>NZ_JBLIWA010000017.1:140785-150785 GCF_047525675.1 Streptomyces sp. 796.1
GGGTGGGTGGGGGTAGATGGGGTGGGAGGGGCGGTCAGCGGTCCTGGGAGAGTTGCAGGAGCTCGGCGAAGGTCCCGTGGGCGTGGGTGAGGTCCTCGTACCGGCCCTGTTCGGTGATGCGGCCGTGTTCCATGACGATGATGTGGTTGGCGATCTTCGTGTTCTCCAGCCGATGGGTGACCACGATGGTGATGCGGTCGCGGGCGATGGCCTTGATCTGTTCGAAGATCTGGTGCTCGCCCCGCGGGTCCATCTGGGAGGTCGGTTCGTCCAGGATCAGCAGCCCCGGGCTGCGGTACAGCGCCCGGGAGCACGCGATGCGCTGCCATTGCCCGCCGGAGAGCTCCGTGCCGCCGAAGACCTGCCGGGAGAGCAGGGTGTCCAACCCGGCGGGGAGGTCGTCGACCACTTCACGGAGGCCGACTGCGTCGATCGCTTCCCAGACGGGTGTGTCGTCATGGGTGCGGGGTTGGCCGAGGGTGACGTTGTCGCGCACCGGCATCGGCCACTGGGCGAAGATCTGCGGCACCAGCCCGGTCTGCGCCCACACACCGGCGGGGTCCAGTTCGGCGAGGTCGGTGCCGTTCCAGCTGACCTTGCCCTTGTCGGCCAGGTAGATGCCGGTGAGTAGGCGGGTGAGGGTGGACTTGCCGGAGCCGTTGGCGCCGACGATGGCGAGGATCTGGCCGCGCTCCAGGGTGAGGGAGAGGTTGTCGACGGCGGGTCTGTCCCGCCCGGGGTACTGGTAGCTGACTTCCTCCAGGCAAATCCGTTCGACCTGGCCGGCGGGGTGGCCCGGGCCGCGCTGGGGCGCGCGGGCGGTCGCGTCGTCGAGGAAGGTCTGCATGTCGTTGAGGTAGAGGCTGGTGTGGAAGACCGCGGCGCCGTTGGTGACGACCCCGGAGAGCGCGGCGAGCGTGGTCTGTACGGCGATGACGGCCGTGGCCGCGACCGCGAGTTCGATCCGGCCGGAGATCGCGAGCCAGGCCAGCGCTCCCCAGGTCGCGACGAGGAAGACGCCGCCGGCCAGCGCGGACAGGAGTGCGATCCGCAGTGTGCGCGGCGCTGCGGTCAGCGTGCGCCGGTCGCACCGCGCGGACAGCGCCCGGTGCCAGTAGACGAGGTAGTCGGTCATCGAGTTGGCGCGGACCTCGTCGCTGTACTTCGGCGTGGTCGCCCACCAGCGCATCATCGCGCGCACGTTGCGGTCGGCGACGTTGGCGTAGTGGATCTCGTAGTCGACGCGCGCCGAGAGGACTGCTCCCACGCCGGCCGGCAACACGGCGAGCAGCAACAGCGGCAGCATCAGCGGGTTCAGGACCGACACCACCCCACCGGCGGTGACCATGCGGATCAGCGCGGACAGGAACCGCTGGGCGTCGGTCACCATCACCTGCGCGCGGACCCCTCCCATCTCGGCTGCTTCCTGCCGCTCGGCGAACCCGTCCTCCGCGTACGCGGACGCCTCCACCCGGCACACCGCCTCGACCAGTGCGCTATCGGTCTCCGTCGCCAGCCGCGGGGTGATCCGCCGCTCCGCGTAGCTGGCCAACGCCGCTGCGCCGCGCCCCAGCATGGCGGCGAACGCGACCACCACGAGCGCGGGGCCCGCTGCCCGGAGCCGGTCGCCGGCCGATCCGTCACCCAGGACGGGCTCCATCGCCTGGGCGGTGGCGGTCAGCAAGGCGGCGGCTGAGACACCCGTGATGATCTGGCAGGCGAGGAGCATCTGCACGGCGCGCCGGTCGGTCCGCCACGCCAACTGGGCGATCCGCCCCAGGACGGCGGGGATCTGCGCGCACATGCGCCGGAAGGAGACTTCGGCGAGCGGATTGACGGAGAACTGCCCGCCATAGGTGATCTCCGCGGGCGGTGGTGGCGGTGGCGGCGCGGGTGGTAGCGGAGGCGTGGTGGGTGAGTGTTCGTGGGGAGTGGCCGAGGTCAATGCAGGTCCCCCTGACGGTCGTACGAGATGGTCGTGAGGCCTAACGACCCGGCCGGAATATCGAACACATGTGTTTCGGTCGGTCCTGGATTCCCGAAATAGAGCGGCCGACGGAGCATGGCGGATGCACGGACCCGGCTCCCGCAACAGGGTGACGGTGTAAGGCAGTTGGCCGAATCGCCGAGGGCGCGCGCTCACGGGCGCCGTGCGCGTGTCCTCGCGCGTGTCTTCGGGTGTGGGCAGGGGCGCGCGGGGTGGTGGGTTACGCGGCGCGGTCCCCGACGGTGAGGGGTTGGGTGTGCCCGTGCCCGTGCCCGTGCCCGTGTGCGTGCCGTGGGTGTGCCTGAGCCGCAGGGGGCGTGCGGGCGCGCCCGTGGTGTCGGCGTCTGGGCGCGGGGGTGGGGCTGGCGCCGGGGGCCGAGGAGTGCGCGGAGGGTTACGGGCGTGCGCGATGCCGGGGGTGTCGGTCGCGCTTAGCGAAAGGGGTGTGAGTCCTTGTCGGCTGCGGTGGCGCTGCGGACGCAGTCGCGGAGCAGGGTGCGGCGCTGGTCGTGTACGGCGTCGGGTTCTTCGCCGCTGGCCGCGTAGACGTTGCTGACCGGGGACCAGGTCATGGACATGGCGATGACCAGGGCCATGATGTCGAACGGGTCGCCCGCCCGGACTCGGCCGGCTGCCTGTGCCTCGGCGATGGCCGTGAGCTTGCGGTCGTCGTAGTGCTGGTGCGTCTCGACCAGGTGCCCGGCGGGTCGGCGCTCCAGCCGTGCCCAGGTGGCCAGCCGGATCAGGTCGGGGCGGCGTAGATATTCGTCGTAGAGGCGTACGGCCCACTCGGCGAGGTCGTCGGCGTCGATGGGGACGACGTTGGTGATGCGCTCCAGCGAGCTGAGGAAGATCGCGTCGAAGAGGCGTTCCTTGTCGCCGAAGTAGGCGTAGAGCTGCGCCTTGTTGGTGCGTGCTGCCGTCACGATGCGTTCGACGCGGGCCCCGGCGATGCCGTGCTGGGCGAACTCGTGGGTGGCGGCGTCCAGGATGCGCTGGTAGGTCGCAGCGCCTCGTGAGGTCTGGGGCTGTTCCGGCATGTCCCCATTCTATAAAACAGAACGGTTGGTTTGTTTCGTGGAGGCGCCGGCGCTAGCCTGGCAAACCGAACAGTCTGTTTAAGGAGTAGGTATGCGAACAACGACCGGATGGCGGGCGGCCGGCTCGACCGTGCTGCGCCGCACCTCGCTTGACCGCCGGGACCTGCGCCCGGACGACATCGCGCTGCGGGTCGACTACTGCGGCGTGTGCCACAGCGACCTGCACGCCATGCAGACCCGCGGCCCGCGTGCAAAGGAACTCCTGGTGCCAGGGCACGAGTTCACCGGAGTGGTGACGGAGGTCGGGCAGGAGGTGACCACCTTCTCGATCGGCGATCGCGTCGCGGTGGGCAACATCGTCGACTCCTGTGGTGCGTGCGCCATGTGCGAGGCCGGCCAGGAGAATTTCTGCCACTCCTATCCCACGCTGACCTACGGCGCCGCCGACCGGCAGGACGGGGCGATGACCCTGGGCGGCTTCGCCCGCGAGTACGTCGTACGGGACGCCTTTGCCTATCCGCTGCCCCCCGGCCTCGACCCGGCCGCAGCCGCCCCGCTGATGTGCGCCGGCATCACGGTCTGGGAACCGTTATGCCGCCTGGGCGTCGGGCCGGGTTGTCGGGTCGCGGTGGCTGGTTTGGGTGGTCTTGGTCATCTCGCGGTCAAGCTGGCCGCGGCGTTGGGTGCCGCCACCACGGTTATCAGCCGCACCCGGGACAAGCTTGAAGACGCCCGCAATCTCGGCGCGCATGATCTCATCGCTTCCACCGACACCCGTCGGATGGCCGCGGCCCGCGATACCTTCGACGTGGTCATCGACACGATCTCGGCCTCGCATGACCTCGCTCCGTACTTGAAACTGGTGGCGATGGACGGCACTCTCAGCCTTCTCGGGCACCTTGGCCCTATCACCGTTGACGTCGTGGACCTGCTCATCGGCCGTAAGAAGCTCAGCTCCGCGGGCAGCGGGGGACGACCGGCAACGGCTGAGATGCTGCGATTCTGCGCCGACAACGGCATCGCTGCCGATATCGAAGTACTGCCGTCATCACGGGTGAACATGGCTCTGGATCGTCTGCGACGTGGTGATGTCCGCTATCGCTTCGTGCTCGACATGTCGGACCTTGATTGATGAGACGGGCATGGGTGAGGGGCTGGATGCATCCCGCCGGCGCTGAGCGGTAGGAGGAGTTGATCGATGCGCTGCATGTGGTCGCGGGCGGTGGCGCGGTCGTCTCGACTCGGAGGTGGTATGCCCATTAGTTGGGTCTGCCTTTGACGGATGAGAGTCGTCGTAGGGTGCTGGTTGTTCTCGCGTATGTGCGGGCGTGATGGGTGGCTTGGGTGTTTCGGGTGGGCAGGTGGCCGTTGCGAACAATTCCGTCTACAGCACGGAGGCGTTCTCCAGGACCATGTCGACCTGCTTCCGTCCTTGTTGTTCGGTGATGCCGAGGAGGAAGGCCGAGCGGTTGTCGTCCAGGGAGATGAGGGTTAGGCGGAGATGGAGGGTGCCGCAGTCGGGGTGGGTGACCTTCAGCACTGCTGTGTGTGCGGGTCGGTCGCTCACCGTCGTGGGCTTGGATTCTTGGGGTGTCGCCTTTGAGTCCGGGCAGAAGAACTCGGCGTTTGAGGAGGCGGCGCGCTCCGCCTCGTAGCGCAGCCTGGATTGCGGTACGCCGCCGGCCCGGCCGGCCATGACCGAACTGCCCTCGCCGTCGGTGCTTTTCATGCTGGCCGCCGAGGTGAAGGCGTCGATCAGGTCGTTCTTGTTGGGCTTCCAGCCTGCGGGTATCGGGTAGGAGATGCCGGCCTTCTCGTCGGTGATCCGTGGTTGCCCCGTCAGCGGTGAGCGGTCCTCGTCGCGCGTCATCCACCACGCGGTGGCCCCGCCGGCAAGTAGGAGGAGCAGCGTGAGGAGGCCGGCGATTATCACCCGGTGGTTCCGGGACCGTCCGGCCGGCGGAGGGGGCGTGGCTGGCATGCCCGGGGCGGGAGGGTGGGGAAATCCGTTCCCAGCGGTGTTGACAGGGGCCCCGTAACTCGGGTCTGGCGAAGGGGTGTTGCTGTGCCCGGTGGGCTCGGGCTGATGCGATGGGGGGCCGGTGAGCGGCGGCGTCGTCATGATCCAAACCTTTCGGAGCCGTCCGGGCCTGTCCTGAGTAAGAGTACTCAGGCGGCTACTCACGGTTGCGCCGGGGTGGTTGCGAGCTCGCCGTGGTTGGTGTCGGTCAAGGCTGGGGCCAAGGCGTGGTCGAGGATGTGTGATGTTGGGGGTCTCTGGTGCTGGTTGGTGTGCCGGGGGTGTGTTGGCCGCGGTGGGGGGGGCTTGGCTGGTTGATTGCTGGTAGCCGTGGCGCGTGACGGTGCGGTGAGGGGCAGGCCTGATGCCTGCTTGTGGGGGTGTTGGGCTTGGTTTGTTGTCTGGGGCGGGCCCGGGGGCGGTGTGGGGGTGGTGGGGCGGGGGCCTGGTGTTTCTTGTGTCGCGGATGTGTGCGTGGAGCGGTGCTCGTAAATGGCTTGGTGTCGGATTGTCGTGTGGGGAACCTGGTCTGCCCGTACGTTTGTCCCCGCGGTCCTGTCGCGGGGGACCCAGGTGGCGGTATGCAGGGGGACGTCACTGGATACGGGAGGTGGTTGCGTGCCCGCGTATGACCAGGCTCCCGAGGCTGCCGCCCGACAGCGTCGGGCTGCGTCGTCCCCGGCCCGCCGTTCCCCGGCGCCTGGGGCCGCCCCGCGTGGCTCTTGGGCGCTGGCGCTCCAGTCGTCCGCTGGAAACGCTGCCGTGGGCAGGATGGTGCGTCG
This sequence comes from Streptomyces sp. 796.1, assembly GCF_047525675.1. Lineage (NCBI taxonomy): Bacteria > Bacillati > Actinomycetota > Actinomycetes > Kitasatosporales > Streptomycetaceae > Streptomyces > Streptomyces sp. 796.1. The sequence goes on from NZ_JBLIWA010000017.1 coordinate 146,615, forward strand.
GTCGGGTCTTCCCGTGCAACGCGTTCCCCTCCCGGTGCAGCGCGCGGACGATGCGGCGGACCCGCCGCCGTCGACGCAGTTCGCGGCGATGGACCTTGACATGGACCTTGACGAGGACGGGTCGTCCGATGCCATGAATGTCGACACGCCGGCTACGGCCGCCGCTCCGGTCGCGACGATGGCCAGCAAGGGCAAGGAGAAGTTCGCGGTCTACAAGGCGAAGCTCACCGAGAGGATGAAGAAGCTCACCCGCAAGTTCGACCGGTCAGTGCTGAAGGGACACGTGCTCGGAGGCATCAGGAAGCGGGGGCAGGAACGCACGAGGGCGACGACGCTGGACCGGCTCCCTGAAGCAGCCATCCGTGCGATGTACCACGATCCGTCGACTGCCGAGTACGAGGCCGTCCCCGGTGACGAGGACGAGGTCCAGGCGGGAGTGGAGGTGATCGGCAACAAGTTGGGTCAGATTGCCGAAGCCAACCTGGCCGCTGCCGGTGGGTCTTTGTTCCAGAGTGGCGCGGTGGACAAGGTCCCCAAGAAGCAGACCGCGTTCGTGTCGTCCTACACCGGCACTCCGAGGCAGCGGAACGCGAGCGCGCTGCCGCTCCCAGGCAAGCCCCACTTCCGTCCGATTCAGGTGCCCAGCCGGCCGACGACACCGGACGCGGTCACCACACCCAACGGCACGACCCTGTCCGCCGTGGGTATGTATGCGTATGAAGAGGGCGACGAAGACCACCGGGTGCACACGTTTGTGGCCGATCCCGAAGCCCGTCAGCCTGAGTTGCCGGTGGTGGACCAGAGCACCTTGCCCAATCGGTCGGCGCAACTTGGCAGCGGTCTCACCAAGCACGCGGGTACGACCAAGACCGCCGGTCCGGTCAACCTCGATATCCAGCGCCTGGACAAGTGGTCGGGCGTCCGCAAGGGCTACACGCCCAGCCAGAAGACCGCTATGTGCAACGTCTCGGCCCGCGAGGCCGCCATGTCCAGCGGCTACGGCGATAAGACCGCGAATTGGCAGTGGCTGCATCTGATCGCTTTCACTCTGGGCGGCAGAGATAACAGCGAGCCGAACGAGGAGGGCAATTTGGTGGCTGGGTTGGACGCCGCGAACGGCTTCCACCTGGTGCTTGAGACCTTCGTCAAGATGATGGTCCGGGACCGGGCGGTCTCAGGGGTCTCACTGACAGCCACGGCACAGATGATTCCCGACAGTTTCCATGTGTGCAAAAGCATCAAATATCGGGTCTCCTGGACGAAGAACGGCAGAAGCCGTACGGTCGACTTCCGCGTCTCTGCTTTGGACCCGAACAAGGTGCTGGGCAGCCACACCGAACTCCTGTGCAAGCGCTTCGACATCGACTACGCCAAGTCGGACGAGGACGAGGAGGCGGAGAACCAGGAGATGGGGACGCAGGAGGAAGATGAGCAGCCGATCGCGGGAAGCAGCACAGCCTGATCCCTCGCGTCGGTGCGGCTTCCAGTCCTCCACCAGCAGCGTCCAACTCCTCGTCCAGGAACTCGCCTATCACCAACGGAGGGATCTGCCGCGAGGCGTGCAGTCGGGCCCGAATAGCTTATGCCGACCACGCCTGAAATGGCGTGGTCGGCGGGGTTCAGAGGTGGCCACGGCGCGGAGAGGGCCCCCGTTTCACCGATTTATCGACTCGTATTCATCCGAGTCACTCCTCGTTAGAGGATTTCGATGTCCTTCACCTTCGGTGGACGGTTTGGGTATGTGATGTCTGTCCAGCGGTTGATGCGCACGGAGTCGCCGTTGGCGTCGTAGTAGATCAAGTCATTGTTGCCCGTGGAGATCCGGTCGACCCACCAGCTGCCGAAGTTCATCCGGCCCTTGTTCGCGTAGCAGTCCACGCTCTGCCGCCCGTTGAGGTGTGACCAGATCTTGAGGTAGTTCTCGCCGCCGCGGCACTCGACCTTGTTGATGGCGAAGGCGTTACCGCTGGGCATCAGTACGGTCAACGCGGCGGCGGCAGTGAGAGCCACGGTTGCGGAGCGTGCGACTCTCTTGGTTTTCGAAAGCATAAGCACTCCCGGAATCCGATCCCAGGCATGACCGTGTCCCGCAGTCATGTCCGGGGAGGGTTTTTCGCTTACACGCCGACGATCGCGCAGAGCTCCTGCGCAGAGCAATCCTTTAAATGGCATATGGCCTGAATCGGACATTGGGTGTCTTAATGGTATTCATCCGTTTGATTTGGGTGGAAGGGTCGTGCCCGGTGACCGGAGCGAGTCGGGGCACGGCATCGGTTCGCGTTGGACATGAACAGCGGCCTGGAGTTGGACCTGACCGCCCGGGCTGCGAGGGTGTCCGGCCCGCGTACCGCGCCCGAAGAGGATGGCCGTGTCAGGCAGGCGCAGGATCGGTACGTCGCCTTCCGGCATCCATCGGCGCAGGTTCGCCGTGGCGGCCTTGTCCCTCAGGTGGCGTAGTGACGATGTTCGTGCTGTGCGTGGTCTGGACACGGGCCAGAGGAACCGGGTCGCTCCCGGCATGCTGACCGTCAGCTTGGTGGCGAGTAGGTGCCTGAGCCCAACCCGCCACGCGGATCGCTGTCTTCGAGTGGCCCGCTCGCCGTCTGCTGCGTGGCAGTCGACAGGGACGGTTCGAGCCACCTCCGCCGATCGCACCCGCAGCGCCAGCGGAGCCGCTGCCCCCGTCACGGCGAACAGGGTGCCTAGCGCGAGCCACCCCTCCCGTGGGTGGTCGCCGAGGCAGAGCAGCGCTATCAGCGCCGGTGCCACTGCGGTCGCGGTACCGCGCCCCAGGGAGAAGAAGCCCTGGTACTGGCCGTGCATGTCCTCTGGGGCAAGTGAGAAGCTCAGCCCGAACGAGCCGGCTGACAGCCACAGTTGGCCGAAGGTGAGGGTGGCCGCGAACAGGAGCAGTAGCACCGTCGCGGACCAGCCGCTCATCCCGCCTGTGAACGCCACCAATGCGCATGCGGCGAACAGGGCGATTCCTGCGTTGCGGCACATCCGGGCGGCCTGCCTGTCGTCATCGGCGCCACGGCTGAACCGTATCTGCAAGCAGATCACCATCACCGTGTTGACGGCGACGATGCCCGACACCAGCATCGGCGGCGCCTTGGTGTGTTGGAGCACCCATAGTGGTACGGCGAAGGACAGCACCTGTGCCTGGAGGGACAGCACCCCGCAGATCAGGGTGACTGCGGCGTACCGCCGGTCGCGCAGGACCTGCCATCCGGAATGGGTGTGCGCTGCCCTCGCGATCGGCGCGGTTTCGCGTGCTCCCAGCCACCGTAGCGGCACGGCCGCTCCTGGGTAAGTCAGCGCCGTGCACCACAGCAAAGCCATGTACCCGGCCTCGGTGTCGGCTTGGATGACCAGGGCCGAAGCCGCCGCGCCGATGGTGATGCCGACGTTGGTCACCACCCGAAGGTAGGCCCGTAGCCGCATTCGTTCGGCGCCCTCCCCGACCGTGGCGACCAGCGCGCCGCGGGCCGCGGTGCTGCCTTGCTCGGCGAGGAGGAAGACCAGGATCAAGGCCAGGAACGCCGGGAAGGTACGGGCGAAGGCCAACGCGGCCATCGTGGCGAACTGGATGCCGAGCAGAACGGTGTACGTCTGCCGGGGGCCGAACCGGTCCGCCAGCCTCCCCAGCGGTACGGCTCCAGCCAGTCCCACGATCCCGGCCGCCGTGAGGCCGGAGGCGACCTGGTGTACGGGCAGTGCGACGACTCGGGTGAAGAAGAGGGTGCTGGTCGTCAGGTAGAGCCCGCTGCCGACCGTCTTGATCAGCCAGGAGACGGCGAGGAGTCGGGGTTTGCCGGGAGGGGGCAGGCAGGCGGCGAGCAGGGCGCGCGCCCGGCCTGGGCCGGGTGTGGTCATGCTGTGGGTCCTGCCATCTCGTGCAGCCGCGCGATGAACGCCTCCGCGGCCAACTCGTCCTTAGTCGTAAAGTACGCCTCCAGGTGTCCTGGGCTGGCGTACTCCTCAGCTGTCAGCACCTCCAGTACTCCGTGCAGGGTCCGTACGCGCTCGCGGAGGCCGGGCAGTGCGGGCAGTCGAGTACGACCGATGGTCTCTGGGTGTGGTGCGCGGTCCGGTCGGCTGGGCCGTTCGCCGGTCGAGACGCGGACGAACTCCTCCCACAGGTCCACCTCGAGGGTATGCCACCACATTC
>NZ_JBLIWA010000018.1:0-24031 GCF_047525675.1 Streptomyces sp. 796.1
CGCCGCCGGGGCCGGCACCGGGCCCACGGCGGTCGCCCGCCCGCCCGGCGGCAGCGCCTGGCCCCAGTCGGCCGGCCCGCCCTGACCGCCGGCGCCCGCGCCGTCCACCGGCTCGGGCCCGTCCGCCGGATGCGCCACCTGCACGCCGCCCTGACCGCCGGTGGCCGCCTCCAGCGCACTGGCCAGCCGTTCGAAGAACAGGCTGCGGTTGGGCAGCCGGGTGACCGGGTCGTGCATCTGGAGGTGGCGCAGCCGGGCCTGGAGGTCGTGCTGTTCGCTGACGTCCACGACGGTCAGCAGCACCGACCGCGGCGCCGCCGACCGCTCCGCGCGCGGCCCGTGCCGCTGCTCGGGGCGCTGCTCGGGTCGGCGGTCGGGCAGGTGGTCGGTGCGGCGGTCCGCGCGCAGCTCGCGCGGCTCGGGTAGCTGTTCCGCGGCGGCCGAGCGCGGGCCGGGCCGCGGCTCCGCGCGCCGGTCGGTCCGCGTGTCCGGTGCCGGCACGGCGGGCAGCAGGTGCTCGTCGACCAGCGGGACGACGGTGATCTCCACCCAGCGGGAGCGGCCGTCCGGCCCCCGCAGCCGCCGGGTGCAGCGCAACCGGTCGTGCCGCCCGCGCAACACTTCGCGGTACGCGCCCCACAGGCGCGGGTCCTCCCGCAGGTCGGCCAGGTCGGCGGCGGCGGTGCCGGCCAACTGCTCGGGGGCGGCGCCGAGCAGCGCTCCGAGAGCCGCGTTCGCGGCACGTACCACCCCCTCGTGGTCGACGACTGCCATCGCCACATGCGCGGCATGAAAGGCGGCGCGGTACTCACTCAGTGGTGCGTTACGTTCCGTCATCGTCGGCAGGGTCGCGCTGCGCGCGCCGCTCTGGCCGTCGAGAGATCCGCTCACCGCTCGCTCCCGCAAGGCGCTCGTCTCGTACAGGGTGTGGGTCAGTCACATACCGGACGTCGGGCAGCCGATGCGGGCGACCCGGAGAGGGAATTCGCGCTGGAAATGTGGCGATCATAGAGGTTTGCTCTTCGGCCATTCCAGCGACACCGCCGTGATCAACGGTGCGACCTTGGGGTCGAGGCAAGAGATTGATTGCTTTTGGCGGACCGTGCACGATCCCAGCTTTCAATTGACCGGCTGTGACTTTCTGTTACATACCCGCATGGCAGCCTTGTCACTCGACTGGTCGAGTGGAACAGGGCGTACCGCAATAAAACACCACAAGGTGGGGGAGGGTGTCTCCTCGTTTCCCCCGCGGAGGTCGTTGTGATGCGTTCGCGTGGTCGCGACGGGACGGGGCCGCTGCGCCGGGCCGCGGCGGTCCTGACCTCGCTGAGCGCGGTCGTCGCGACCACCGTGGTCGCGGGGCCCGCCGCCGCGGCCGGTCCCGGCGGCCCGTGCGCGCTGGAGCGCACCGCCGCCCACCACTCCGAGGGGCTCGACTCCTGGAACGCGGAATATCCGCGCCCGACCGGCACCGTCGACGCCCTGATGGTCTTCCTCGCCTTCCCCGGCAGCCGCCCGACCTTCTCCCCGGCCGAGCTGGCCGCCGACCACTTCCCCGGCACCTCCGACTTCTTCGCCCGCGCCTCGTACGGCGGCCTCGACCTGCGGGTCCATCCGCTGCGGCACTGGCTGACGATGCCGGCGCCGGCCACCTCGTACGCCATACAGCGCGACTGGGGCGGCGAGCGGCGCGACGCCTATCTGCGCGACGCGCTCGCCACGGCCGATCCGGAAGTGGACTTCGACCGCTACGACCTGGTCTATCTGGTCGCCGACCCGGGCGCCCCCGGCGTGGACGCGGACGCCACCAAGGTGGTCAACCTCGATCAGCCGCTGATCGCAGACGATGCGCGATTGCGCCGACTGGTGACCGTCTTCGAACGCCATCCGCCCGACCACAACGTCCTCGCCCACGAGACCGGGCACGTCTTCGACCTGCCCGACCTCTACCACCGCCCGAGCGACGGCAAGGGCGACTGGGACACCTACGTCGGCGACTGGGACCTGATGGGCAGCCAGTTCGGGATGGCGCCCGAGCCGTTCGGCTGGCACAAGTGGAAGCTGGGGTGGATCGGCGGGCGCGAGGTGGTCTGCGTCCACCGCCCCGGCACCGTCCTGCACACCCTCGACCCGCTCGGCGTCCCCCGCGCGCCAGACGGGCCCGCCCATCCGCGCCTGGTGGTGGTGCGCACCGGCCCGGACAGCGTGCTGGCAGTCGAGGCGCGCGGCGCGTACGGCAACGACGCGGGCAGTTGCACGGAGGGCGTGCTGATCTACCGGGTACGCAGCGGGACCGCCTCCACCGAGGGCCCCATCAAGGTCGTCGACGGCCACCCGGGAAGCACTTCCTGCGAGAGCGCGTCGGTCTACCCCACCCTCGCCGACGCCCCGCTCGACGTGGGCGAGAGCTACGAATCGCCCGAGGACGGCCTGCGCATCACGGTGGAGGACGCAACGCTCCCCGACGCCTCAGCGGCGGATGCGACCGGCTCGAAGGCGGGCCCCGAGGGACGGGGCGCGACCTGGACCGTGAAGATCAGTTACGAGCCTGCCGGCTGAGCGAGCCCCGGGGACCGGAGCGGCCAGAGATGCCCGAGGACCGCCGCTGGCACGCCGAAGGGCCCCCGTACCGAAATACGGAGGCCCTTCTTCAGGTGCGCCGCCAGGGACTCGAACCCCGGACCCGCTGATTAAGAGTCAGCTGCTCTAACCAACTGAGCTAGCGGCGCTCGCTGACGTAGAAGACATTAGCACCCGGGGCCGGCGGAATGAAAATCGGTCATGGCTGAGGTGAATCAGTCACTACGGGCCGTACTCGCCCTGGTCACGGGCGTGCCGGCGGTCGCGCCCCGGGCCTGCCTGCGGGCGGCGCGGACACAGGCCCACAGCAGGACGTCAGGCCCGGGCAGCCAGGGGTGGCGCACCTCGGGGGCGACCAGCCAGCGCGACGCGGGGCCCGCCAGGGCCTGGGCGAGCCCGTCGGCGTCGGCGCCGTCCACCGGCCGCGCGTCGAGCGCCTGGGGGTGCGCCGCGGGGCCGGTCCGCGCGGTGTGCGCCGGGTCGATGCCCGCGGGGCCGGGTTCGGGCCGGCCCCCGTACGGGGCCGCGGGCCGTTCGTGCACCAGGGGCTCGCCGGCCAGGCGGGAGGCGCCGGCGGCGGGGTGCCCGGGCTGCGCCGGGCCGGCCGCGCCGTGGGGCAGGCCGGGCACATCGGGGAGGCCGGGCAGGGCGGGCGCGCCGGGTGGGAGCTGGGTGGCGGGGGAGGGCTGGGGGGTGTCGGGGCGCTGGGCGCGGATCGGGCCGAGGAGCGGATCGGCCGGCTCCAGTAGGTCGCCGGGGCCGGCGGGGCCGGCGGGACCGGCAGGCTCGGCGGCGTGCAGCGGCGGGATGGTGACCGCGTCGCCGGTGCCGTGGTAGAGCAGCGGCGGCACCCCGGCCCCCCACTCCTCCCAGCTCAGCAGGGACGGCAGCCGCTGGGCGACGCCCGGTCTGGTGAACATCAGCACGCGCCCGCGCTGCACCGCGACCGGCCCAGAGCCCGGGCCGTCGCACCAGAGCCGGTCGACCATCCGCCGCCCGAACAGCGCCGGCGCGCTCACCACGTCGAACGCGGTCCCGCAGGGCAGCACGCTGGGCGCCCCCGGCCGCGCCGCCCACAGCGCGTGCACGCTCCGCGGGAAGGCGCTCGCCGAGGCCAGCCAGTCCGCGCCGGCGGGCGTCACCCAGGCGGCCCCGTACCGCGGGTCGTCCGACCTCTCCCGCCGCCCGCGCACCGGCCGCTGCGGGGCGGACTCCGGCCTGGTGGGGGCCGTGCCCTGGGCGCGGCGGGCCTGCCGGGCGCCCTCGTACGCGTCCTGCGGCGCCGAACTGAGACCGCTCCCCGCGCCCCCCGGCCGCCGCGGCTGCCGGGTCGGTAAGCCGGCGGGGGTGGTCGCCGGGGCGGCCGGGGCGGATGGGCTGGGGAGAACTGGTGGGGCTGGGGTGGTGTCCGGGGGCGTGTCGGCGCGGGGGTGCGGGGGGCCCGGCGCGGGCGGCGTACGGGGTGGGGTTTCGTTTCCGCACGGGGCCGGGGCGGTGCTCGGGGAGCGGGGTTCCGCGTGGTCGGCGGCGGGGGGCGGGGCGTCTTGCGGGTGACCAGTGCGGGGGCCGGCGGCGGGGCTGGCGACAGGGCTGGCGGCGGGGCCGGGGTGTGTCGGGTGGCCGCTGCCGGGCGGTACGCCGCCGCCCGCCCCCGGCTGCGTCCCGCTGCACGACGGCCGACCGCCCCCGCACCTCCGGGCGAGTCGGATCTCGCTGCCGTGCCTTCCGCCACCGTTCGCGCTGTCGCTGGTACTGGTCATGGCGGACATACTTACCGGGCGTCCATCTTCCGTTTTGGACGAATCCCGGAAACCGGGACACGGCGGGGCAGGGCGGGGTATCTTGCGCCCCGCCTACCTGGCGGGCATGTGCCACTGGTGCATGTGTCCTGCCTGGTCCATTGGCCTATCCGGTCGGCGTGTGCTCGCGCCGGTGCCGGGGTAGCGGGCCCGCGGCGCCCGATGCGGTGCGGACGGCTTCCCGTACGGCCCTCCCGATGGTGATCCGTGCAGTCCGGCGGAGGTGTGTCGTGCCTGGTGGGGGCCTTGGGGGCGGGGGCCGGTGGGTGTCGGCCCGCTCCGTACCGGGCCCGCTCGGCGGGGCGTCGGGCCGGTCAGGAGCGGGGTCGCCGCGTCGGGGTGGGGCGGATCAGGACTCCGCCACGGCGCCGTCGCGCAGCAATTCACGCCCGAACTCGACCATCTTCCGCGCGTAGTCCTCGGTCCAGTCCGCCCGTTCGGCGATCGCGGCCAGCGGCAGCCGGTCGAACCGCTGCGGGTCGGCGAGCTGCGCCGCGGCCATCGCCTGGAACTCCGTCGCCCGGTCCGCTGCCGCCCGGAACGCGAGCGTCAGCTCGGTCGAGCGGGCCAGCAGTTCGGCGGGGTCCTCCATCGACTCCAGGTCGAAGAAGTGCTCGGGGTCCGCGGTGGCCTCGGAGGGCTCGAAGAGCAGCGGCGCGGGTTTGAGGCGCCGCGCCGGGCTGGTGCGCGGTTGGGCAGCCGAATGCGGCTCGGACATGGATCTACCTCCGGTGTTGAGTGCCGCGTTCCATTGTCCAGCCCCGCGCAAGACCACTCGGCCGGGCGAAACGGGGCCGGGGGCCGGGCCGGAGGTGGGGCCGAGGGCGTGCTGAGGGGTGGTGCCGAGGATGTGCTGAGAAGGGGGCCGACGGGGAAGGCCGGCGCCGCGTACCGTACGCAGCCCGCCAGCCCGCCAGCCCGCCAGCCCGCCAGCCCGCCAGCCCGCCAGCCCGCCAGCCCGCCGCAACCCCGGCCGACCCGTTTGGCCGGCTCAAACAAGCAGTCCGAGGCCGCCCGCGGGGTGTCCGCTCACGGGCGCCAGGGGACCCGGTGTTCGTTCAGATGGGCCAGGACGGCATGGTTCGCCTCCCAACCGTCCGGGAAACGGAGGCTCACCCCGAGTTGGACCGGTTCCGTCGACGGGTGTTCGTCCAGGAGCTCGGGCACGCCGGCGCGGCAGACGACGATGCAGGCGTGGCGGTGCCGGGAGGCCAGCACGCACAGCCGGCCGGTCTCCAGGTGGAAGGCGGTGGCGTCGGGCCGGCCGGACAGCGGGTGCAGCACGACGGTCACGTCGAACTCGCGGCCCTGGAGCCGGTTCGCGGTGTCCACCACGACGCCGGCCACGCCGAGGTCGGCCAGCGCTGCCCGGACCGCGGCGGCCTGGTCGCGGTGGGCCGTGCCGACCGCTATCCGGGCCGCCGTCAGCGGCACCGGGTCAGGACCGCGCTCGCTGGTCGCGGCCCCGCCGCGGTCCAGCAGCCGGCGCACCACCAGGGCCACCGCCCGTACCGCCTCCGGATCCGTACGCGGCGTGTGCCGGGCGGGCAGTTCCAGCAGGCCCCAACCGGACTCCGCCGCCTCGTCCACCACCCGGTCGATGCCCGACCCGTCGGACGCGACGCCGAACGACAGCCGCCGGTCGCCGTGGCCGGTGCCGCTGCGAAAGGGCGTGTACGGATAGAAGGCGTCCGAGACGAGCGGGGCGGCGGAGGCGGGCAGCCGCCAGGAGACGGGCAGCCGGTGCTGCGGCAACTGCGGGTTGTGCGCGAGGAGGGTGCTGACCGCGCTGCTCGACGGGTCGTAGGCGAGGCCCGACCACTGCTCGGCGCCGACCACGCTGAACGGGTCGAGCTGCCCCGGGTCGCCGACGAACAGCGCCCGCTCGAAGAGCCCCGCCACGGCCAGCAGCGCATCGGAACGCATTTGGTACGCCTCGTCGACGATGGCGTGCTGCCACGGCTCGACGTTCTTGGTGTGCGCCCACTTCGCGGCTGTCGAGATCACCACGTCGAGCCCGCTGAGCTCGGCGATCTTGGCGGAGGTGCGGACCGCGGGCAGGGCGTCGAGCGCCGGGTCGTACGCCGAAGGGTCGCTGCTGTGCAGCCGGCCGACGGGCAGTTCGGGCTCCGCCTCGGCCAGCCGCAGCACCAGGTCGTCCACCTGCGCATTGGTCTGCGCCACGACCATCAGCGGCCGGCCGGCCGCGGCCAGCTCCCGGGCGGCGCGCACCACCAGCGTGGACTTGCCCGCACCGGGCGGCGAGTCGACCACCACGCCGCGCTCGGTGCCGTGCACCGTGTCGGCCAGGATCGCCGCGGTCGCCGCGGCAGCCTCGGCCCCCGGATCGAACCCCGCGTCCCCCGCGGAGTTGCCCGTTCCGGGGCCGGGGGAGCCGGGGCCGTGGGGGCTCGGCGTGCGAGGGCCCGGTGGGTGGGGGCCTGGTGTGTGAGGGTCGGTTCCGCCGGCCGCGGGGCGGGCGTCGGGCCGCTGGAGGGGGCGGGCGGTGCCGCCCGGGCCGCCGGGGGCGGTCGGGTCGCTCGGACTGGTCGGGCCGCCCGGGCCGGTGAGGCGGACGGGGGCGGCGGCGTCGGCGTCGCTCACAGGAAGTCCTCGTCGGTCACGGGGTCGGGCAGGAAGGCGGGCGGCAGGGACGGGACGGACGGGTTGCCGACCTCGGCGGTGGTTTCGGCGGCGGCGCCGGACGGGGCGGAATTGTCGACTCCGTCGGCTCCACTGATTCCGCCGATCCCACTGGTACCGCCTGTTTCGCCGGGCCCGCCGGCTCCAGCGTCCCCCGCGACCGCGACCGCGGCGGCTTCCACGGCCACGGCCGCCGTCGGAGCGCCGGCGTGCAGCGGTGGGCCGCCGTGCGTCCACGGGGTCTGTTCGGGCTCGGGCAGTTCGGGCCCGCCGCGCGGTGCGTGCTCGAACAGGGTCCAGCACACCCGGTCGCCGGTCTCGGGCACCGTACCGGCCTCGGGGACCTTGCCCCGGCCCATGCCGCCGGTGAGCCGCACCACCAGGGTCAGCGCTTCGGCGGGCCCGGCGGCGCCGTCCCGTTCCGCCACGCCGTACGCCACGAACTCCGCCGTCTGCGTCTTGCCGCCGGCCAGCGCCCGGTAGAGCTTGGTCCCCTCGTCGAGGAGCGGCCGGTCGTCGGTGGTCAGTGTGACGAGCGGGCGCGGGCGCGGGACCTTCGCCTGCGAGTACGCCATCTCCACCGCCGTGACGGCCCCGGCGAACGCCTCGCCGGCCAGCCGCCTGGCCGCCATGACCAGCGGATCGTCCAGTGCTTCCTGCGCGTCGAGCTGCGTCTGGGCGGTCTCCCGCGCGGCCAGCTTGCGCGCCGCGGTCACCGCGTCGTCCCACTTCGGCTGGGGCGGCTCGCCGGCCCGCACCCGGTCCCGGTGGCCCGTGTACGACCAGCGGTCACGCTTCCACCGCTCGCCGACCCGCGCCCCGACCGGCAGCGTCCGCAGCAGGTCGATGCCGTGCCACAGCGCGTCCCAGGTCGGTTGGAGCTGGCCGGCGACCAACGCGCGCATGGCCTGCTCGGCCTCGGCGATCGCCGCGGGGTCGCCGCCGGCCCGAGCCGCGTCGTAGCGCGCCATGGTCGGGGCGAGCAGCCGGTTGTCGAAGGCCGGGTCGGTCGCGGGGCCGGCGGGCGGGCGTCTCAACTGGCCGCGCGCGTCGCGCGCGGACTCGGCCAGCAGCGCCGCCTCGGGGCCGGTGAGCCCCTCGGGCGGATCGATCCACGCCAGCAACGCCCCCAGGTGCTGGTCCTCGATCCGGCTCTGCCCGGTGGCCCAGTGCTGCCCGAGCAGATCGGTGAGGGCCAGCAACAGCGACGAACCCGGTACCCGGGCCCGCTCGCCGTAGTGCGTCAGCCAACGCCCGAGCAGCGGCACCCGCGCGGGCGCCGCCACCTGCGCGGCCGTCCCGGCCACCGCCGCGTCTGACGCCTGCGCCGGATCATCCGCCCCCGCCCGCGCGGGATCACCCGTCGCCGGCGTCCCTGCCGCGTCGCCCGCGCCCGCGCGTTGGGCCTCCGTACCGCCGTCCTCGCGCACGGTGCCGGCTACGAGCCCGACCGGAGGCCGCCGCAGGGCCGCCGAGGAGGAGCCCGCGACGCCCTCCGGCTCGTGTTCGGCGGCCCTGCGGAACCGCATCGACCGGCCGAGCAGCCGTACGAAATCGATGCCGGGACCGCTCGGCACCAGCAACTGCGGCGCGTCGGCGCACAGCTCGACCTGGACCGTGACCCGCTTCCCGGTCTCCGGGTCGGTCTCCTTGCGCTCCTCCCACTCCACCTCGTCCGCGGCGCCCGCGAAGTGCGGCAGCATCGCCTCGGCGAGCTCGGCGAGGAACGTGAACCGCAGGTCGCGGTCGCGCGGCTGCGGTACGACCAGGAGGCGGGGCGCGTCCCGGTCCGTGCCCACCAGCGCACCGAGCGGTGCGCCCGCCTCGCCCGCGGTGGTCAGCGGCACGAACACCAGCGGTCGGTCGGCCAGGTGCCGGTGGAGCACGGTGGCCGCCGGCAGCGCCCGCCCACAGCGCACCGCCTCCATCCGCGCCAACGTCGTCAACAGCGCCATCAGCCCTCCTCCCCGCGCTCGGCCGATCCGGTCCCCGGCCCGCAGGCCGTCGCGTCCGCGCGGGCGGCGGCGGCCTCGGCCAGCGCCTCCGCGCGCAGCGCCGCGGCCCTGCGCAGCGCGAGCACCGCGGGATCGGCCGCGTCCCCGCTCGCCGTGGCCAACGCGCCAGGATCGGCCACGCCGGGCGCCCCGGCGGGATCAGACGCCCGGGCCGGTGCGGGCCCGGCCCCCGCTCCCGCCTCTGCTGCTCCCGTCTCCGCCGCTCCCGCGGCCCGCTCCGCACCGGGGCCGTGCGCCGCCGCGAGCACGGCCGCCATCGTCGTGAGGCCGCCGAGCTCCCCCCGTACGCCCCGGCCCAGGGTCTCCACCGCGCCCGCGGCCCGCGCCTGGTGCCGGCAGTGGAAGGCCAGCTCGCAGGAGGCGAGACAGTCCGGCACGTACGCGGCCGGGACCGCGTCCACGGTGGCGGACAGCTCCGCCAGCGGGCGCGTCGGGGTCTTGCCGTCGTCCGCGAGCATCAGGTCGAACGTCGCGCCCGCGGGAAGCGCCGCGGCGATCTCCTCGATCCGGGTGAGCCTGGCGAGCTGCCGGCCGGTCACCGCGAGCTGCTTGCGGACGTCGATCAGCTCGGCCGTCGGGAGGTTCGAGAAGTCCTTCGGGCACACCAGCAGCACCCGCTGCCGCACCAGCCCCGCCGCGTCCACCGTGCCGTCCTGCGGCCCGTTCAACCCCGTCCCGCCCAGCACGGACGCCCCGGCACCGGCCGCACCGCCCCCGCCCGCGGGTCCGGCCGCCCCACCGGCATCAGGACCGGCATCGGCATCGGGACCCGGATCGGGACTGGCAGCCCCGGCGCCGTCCGCTCCCGCCCCGCGGGCCGAACCGGCCACACCGCCCGAATCGGCTGCCCCAGCCGAACCAACCGCACCGGTCGAACCAACCGCACCGATCACCCCGGCCAGCTCGCGTAGCGCCAGCACGTACACCGCGGCCTGTCGGGCCGCCGCGCCCACCTTCGTCGGGTCCGCCGTGCCGTCCAACATGGGGAAGGACTTGATCTCCACGACGGTCCAACTGCCGTCGGGGTGCACCACCACCGCGTCCGGCTCCAGGTACGCGGGCGAGCCGGCCACCGACACGCTCACCATCGGATGCCGGAGCACCGCCCAGCGGCCGGCCGCGGTGGCCTCGGCGAGGGCGATCCGGGTACGGGCCGTGCGGCCGTCGGGCCCGTCGGCGGTCAGCTCGGGCGCGTCCACGGCGCCCGGCGGGGGCGGCGGGCCTGGGTCGGTGACGCGCTCCCGCAGCAGCGCGACCAACTGCTCCCCGCCGTCCGCGGTGACCCGCGCTTCGAAGACGTTGCCGCGCTGGTGCGCGAAGTACGACTGGCCGAACGTCGCGGGGCTGCCCAGCGCCGTGGCCAGCGCCGACTTGTCCACGCCCGCGCCGTCGAGCAGCGCGCGGCGGCGGCAGCCGGGGTTGGCGGCCAGCGCCGCGAGCGCACGGGCGTCCAGCGGGCGCGCGGTGACCCGCGGCCCCCGCAGCTCAGCGAGCCGCTGCCCGAGCGCCGTCCGCTGAGGCGGCGGCGTCGCGGTCGGCTTGTCGCGTCGGCTGTTGAGGGATGTGCTCACCTGCCGAAGTCTCGCACCCACCACTGACAACCGGTGTGCTCACCTCGGAATCGGCGCCCGCGACCTGCGCCGCCGCCGCGTCCGCCGAGCCCACCGCGGCAGGCTCGGAGCGCTCCTGCGGCGCCTCCGCGGGACCGTCGCCCGGCCCGTACGCGGCGCCGGAACCGCCCGCACCGGCCTCCGCACCCGCCGGGGCAGCGCCGCTCACGGCGGTGTCACCGAACCTGGCCCGGGCCCGGGCCGCGAGCCGCAGGGCGGGCTTGGCCAGCAGGAAGCCGATGCCCATCACGGCGGCGCCGGCCACCGCGTCCAGGAAGTAGTGGTTCGCCGTGCCCATCACGACGAGCAGGGTGAGCAGCGGGTACGCCACGCCGGCCACCTTGGCCCAGCGGCCCCGGCCGTGCTGCCACAGCACGATGCCGCACCACAGGGCCCACCCGACGTGCAGGCTCGGCATCGCCGCGTACTGGTTGGTCAGCCCGCCCAGCCCGCGCGGCGCACTGGCCTCGCCGCCCCACCAGCCGTACGACCCGTACTGCGCCATGGTGTCGACGAAGCCGTGGCTGGCGTCGAGCAGCCGGGGCGGGCAGGTGGGCAGCAGGGTGAAGCCGACCAGGCCGATGAGGGTGGAAAGCAACAGCCAGGTGCGCATCAGGCGGTAGCTGGCCGAGGCGCGCTTCCACAGCCACACCAAGATCGCCGGGGTGACGACGTAGTGCAGCGAGGCGTACGCGAAGTCGGCCGGTATGCCGAGCGAGGCGTGCTCGGTGAACAGGTTGTTGAGGGGCGTCTCGAAGTCGATGTGCAGGGTCTGCTCGAACTCCAGGATGCCCAGGCCGTGGTCGACGGCGTCGGACACGGAACCCCGTGCCAACAGTCGGCCGGCCGAGTACGCGGCGTACACCACGGCGATCAGCGGCAACTCGGCCCACCAGCGGGGCTGGTTGCGCTGTGGTGACCCGGTACGGGGCGCGGTATGGGGCATCCGGTCGCTCTCCCAAGTGTGTTCAGGCGGCCAAAAGGCGCGCAGTCAACCGTACGGTCTCCGAGGAGTGGCCCGCACATCCACCCCGGATAGTCCGGCCAAATGTCGGGTTTGCCTGCTGTGGGGGCCTCCCGGCCGTGGTGCGCAGGGGACAAGACGCCGCGCGGGCCCTGCGGGTTGCCTATCGAACTCGTACGCGATGATGGATCACGGGCCGCCGGCATGCCGGACCTGCCCGGTTAACCCCCCGAACGAGCGAAAGGCCCCCTCGATGGCAGCACGTATCCTGCTGGCCCGCCATGGCCAGACGGCCTGGTCGCTGTCCGGGAAGCACACGGGTCGCACGGACATCCCGCTCCTGGACGAGGGGCGCCGCGGCGCCAAGCTACTCGGCGAGCGGCTGCACCGCGCCCCCTGGGACGGGCTCCCGGAGGTCGAGATTCGCACCAGTCCGTTGGTGCGCGCGAGCGAGACCTGCGAATTGGCGGGATTCGGCGGCCGGGCGACGCCCTGGGACGCGCTCATGGAGTGGGACTACGGGCCGTACGAGGGCATGACGCCGGACGAGATCAAGGCGGTCAGGCCCGACTGGCTGATCTGGCGCGACGGGGTGCCCACCGGCGTCCCGGGCACCGCGACCCCGGGCGAGTCGGTGGCCGACGTCACGGCGCGCGTGGACGAGGTGGTGGCCTGGGCCCGCGCCGCCGACCGCGACGTGCTGGTCTTCGCCCACGGCCACGTGCTGCGCTCGCTCGCCGCCCGCTGGCTCGGCTTCGACCTCGCCTTCGGCGCCCGCATCCGCCTCGACCCCACCTCGCTCTCCATCCTCGGCTGGGCCTACGGGGAGCCCGCCATCGAGCGCTGGAACGACACCGGCCACCTCGCCTGAACGCCCCACCGGCCGCCCGATCCGCGCGGGCGCGGTACGCGGTACGGCGCGCGGCCAGACGTTCGGGGTACGGCCGGCCCACCGCCCGCCCGCGCGCCTAGGCGGCAGCGGATCTCACGACTCCTCGGCGTGGCAGCCCCAGTCGCCCGCGCACGCTAGGCGGAGAGCGTCAGGCGTGACCTACGCGCGCGGGGGACGAGAACCAGCGCCGTCATCGCCCGCCCGGCAGCCAGCATCGCCATCGCGCGCCCGCGCGTAGGGCCGGCGCCGCGATCGCCCACCCTCGCGCGCGCCCGCGCGTAGCCCGGTTCAGCCGTGGCGCGCCGCGGCGTGCCGGGTCAGGAAGCGGGCCACCGCGGGTTGCTTGCGCCAGGGGCGCAGCCCGTCGGCCACCTCGTCGAGCATGGCCCGGATGCGGGTGGAGTGGACCTGGCCGAGGAGGGCGAGGACGCGTTCGCCGGCGGCTGCGGCCTCCTCGGGGGCGCGCCCGCCGACCAGGTCGAGGGCGAGTTCGGCGGTGAACAGCGCGGTGTTGCGGACGAACTGCGGGCCCTGTAGCACCACCGCGCGCTCCGCGTGCTCCGCCGCCCGCTGCCACTCCCGCAGCGCCGACCAGCACTGCGCCTCAAGCCCCGCGAGTTCCGCCTCGCCGAAGAACGTCATCCACTCCGGATCGGCGTCCGAAGGACCGGCGTCGAACAGCCGCTGGGCCCGGAGCAGCGCCCGTACGCAGCCGGCCCGGTCCGCGAGCCCGGCCCGGCCGCCGGCCTCGCGCAGCGCGAGCAGCGACAGCAGCCGGGGCGAGGCCAGCCCGCGCGCGGCGCGCTGCCCGGCCTGCGCGGCCTGCACCGCCTCCCGGGGGCGCCGCGCGTCCCTGGCCAGGAAGGCCATGTTGCAGAACGCGTGCGACTCCAGGGCCTGGTCATCGGCCAGCCGCGCGGTCGCCAGCGCCTCCGCGTAGTGCGAGCGCGCCTGGGTGACCCGCCCCGAGTCGTGGGCCAGCCACCCCACCGAGATGGCCAACTCGCCGGCGCCCGCGTGCAGCCGCCGGCTCAGTGCTTGCACGCCGGTGCCCGCGTCGAGCAGGTCGTAGGCGGCGTTCAGGGGCTGCACGGCACCGCGGTAGATGCCGTCGCCGCCGTGCCGGTCGTCCAACAGCCGGATGTGCCGCACGGCCTCCTCCAGGGCCGCCGCCTCCGTCGTACCGATGCGCCCGCGCGGTCGGGGCAGTTGCGGCAGCTCGGCCGTCAGCGGCGACCGCGGCACCCGGGCGGCGCGTGCCCCGCCGCGCGTCGGGGCGCCGCCGGGGTCGCCGCCCGGCGCGCTCGGACCGGCAGCCCAGGCGGGCCCGAGCTCCAGCGAGACGGCGGCCACCGTGGCGGAGCCCAGGGTCATGAAGGCACGACGGCGCACGGGGCCCTCCTCGTGGCTGGCGGGTTGGTCGACTGCGGGCCGGCCGGGGGCCGCACCGGAAGCCGCGGCCCGGGGGCGGGCGGGCAGCGGGGAGTACGGGGCGTCCGGAGGGTCCGTCGGGTACGGGTTCGTTGCCGGGTACGGGCCGCTCGCCGGGTACGGGCCCTCCGGCGCGTGGGGCGCCGAGGCCGCGGGCGTGGGGGTTGGCGTGGGGGTTGGCGTGGCTGGAGCGCTCGGGGTGGTCGGTGCGACTGGCGTGCCCGCGTGGGCGCCGGGCGGGTGAGCGGCCAGGGGGCCGGATGGGCCGTCGGGGGCCGGGGCACCGTTGTGTGCCGTGGGGTGTACGGCGGGCGGGCCGGCGCCCGGCCGGCCGGTGGGCGCCCCGGGCCAGCCCTGCGCGGTGGGCTGCGCCGCCGCACGCCCGGCGTCCGGCGCCGCCTCCCGCACACCGTTCCCCCGCACGCTCGCCCGTGGGGCGAAGCCCAGGTCGGACAGGGTGCGGCCGGGGAACATGTGCCGGAAGACACGCTCATACGCATAGTTGGGGCAGCGGATCGCGCCGGACTCGACCCGTCCGATGTAGCGGGCGTCGCAGGAGACCTGCTCGCCGATCTCCCGCGCCGAGCGCCGCACCAGGGCCGCGAACTCGCCCGGAGAGAGTTGTCCGCGCAGCCGCCGGAAGGCCGCGTTCGGCCGTGGCGACGCGGGTTCTGATGCCGAGGCCATGGCGGTGCCCTCCTGGCGATCCCCGCCCCGGGGCGCTGCCAGGGGCGGACCGGTGCCGTGAATCGGCGGCACGACCGTACCGGCTGGGTGAGCGGGATCACAGCGAGATTTGGCTACAAAACGGATATCTCACCCGTGATTTGCCATGAAGTGCCATCCTTTGCGGCGGCCTTGCGCCGTAGCTGTTGACGTTTTGTTGCGTTGGTCTCCTTGGACCATGGCAGTCACGCGGAGGAGGGGTCCCCTTGCCGGACGCCACATCAGCCACCGGGGCAGACGCTAACGGCTCGCGGATGCCCGCACAGTTCCGCCACCGCCCCAGCGACGAGCGCGGCAACCCGCTGCCGCTCGCCCGACCGCATCCGGTGGGGGGCCGCGACGACACCGCGGCCGGCCCGCCCGACCCGCGCGCCGACCGCGCCGGCTGGGGCGCCCCGCGCCCCGCGCCCCGGCCGGCCGCCGCCCCGCCACCGCGCTCCACCGCGCAACCCGTCGCCACCACGCAACCCGCCCCCGGGGAACCCGCGGCGGGTGCGTGCGACGTGGTCACCGTCCCCGCCCGGCAGGGCTTCGAAGCCGCTGACCTGCTGCTGCGCGAGTCCGACGGCGTGGGCCCGGTGCTCCACGACGGCGCGGACAACACGCTCAGCTTCGTGGTGCCCGCAGGCACCGCCGCCGAATGGGACGTACCGGGCAGCGCCTGCACCCGTACGCACGGCCGTGGCCTGGACATCGGGGCCGTTGAGGCCGCCGGGACGCCGGGCGCGGGCCGTGCCGCAGGCGCCTACCCGGCCGGGGAAGCCGGCGCCAACCGGGGGGACGGCCCCGCGCGCGAGGATCGCGCCGACCGGGACGCCGGCCCCGAACCGGCGCAGCCGGCCCCGCCCCCGCCCCCGCTGGCCGGCGCCGCCTGGCTCGTGCCGCCCGCCGACGCGTACCGCGAGACCACCGACCCGGCCGTGCTGCGGGCCGCGCTCGGGGAGGCGGCCCGGGTGATCGAGGCTGTGGACCGCTGCCGCTGACGAGGCCCCGGCGCCCGCGGGCGCGCCCGTCCTCGGCCACCGATGCGCCGCCGTGCACCGCCCGCACCCCCGTGGCCTGCGGTGATCGATACTGGTCGGATGGCACGAGGCAAACGCGGACGGCAGGGCGGTGCGGAATCGCGGACGCGGGGTGAGCGGGTGGGGCGGGCCGGGGCCGCCGCTGCGGCCGATGCGCCCGACGGCGCGGCAGCCCCGACCGACGCCCGGCGGGGACGCGCCCGCGCCCGCGCGCGTACCGCAGCCGAACCGGCCCGTGCACAGGTGGCCGGCGGCCGGGCGGAACTGGTGGGGGACCGGGACCGGCCGCGCGGCTACACCCTGCTGATCGACGGCGCCCCGCAGTCCCACGTGGACCTGGACGACCCGGGCTACCTCGACTTCGCGTACCAACGCAGGCTCGGCCACGTCATCGACCTGGTCGCGGCGCCGGGCCGGCCGGTCCAGGCGGTGCACCTCGGCGGCGGCGCACTCACCCTCGCCCGCTACTTGGCCGCGTCCCGGCCCCGCTCCACCCAGCAGGTCGTGGAGGTCGACGCGCCGCTGGTGGAGTTCGTACGCCGGGAGCTGCCGTGGGAGAGCGGCTGGCGCATCCGGGTCCGCGCGGCCGACGCCCGGGCGGGGCTCGGCAAAGTGCCCGACGGCTGGGCCGACCTGATCATCGCCGACGTCTTCCACGGCGCCCGCACCCCCGCCCACCTCACCAGCGTCGAGTTCCTCGCCGAGGTCCGCCGCGCGCTGCGGCCCGGCGGTTGGTACGCGGCGAACATCGCCGACGGCGCCCCGCTGACCCATCTGCGAGGCCAAGTGGCCACCGCCCGTGCAGTCTTCGCCGAAGCCTGTCTGACCGCCGATCCGGCCGTACTGCGCGGCCGGCGCTTCGGCAACGCCGTACTGCTCGCCGGCGACGCCCCGCTGCCGATCGCCGAACTGACCCGGCGCGCGGCCAGCGACCCGCACCTGGCGCGGGTCGAACACGGCCGCTCCCTGGCCGACTTCACCGGTGGCGCCCGCCCGACCACCGACGCGGACGCCACCGCATCGCCGCCCCCACCGCCCGACACCTTCGCCTGACCTGACCTGACCTGACCTGACCTGACCTGAGCTGACCTGAACCTGGGCTGACCGGTCTCGGCCGTCCGCCCCCCCCCGCGCGGCCCGCGGCCAGCCCAAACGTTTCGCTGCCTCCGGCGCCGCCGTGCCCCACCCCCGTCCACGCGGGCGCGACGCGACCCGCAGCACCGTGGTCACCTGCGGCGCGGACACGTTACTGCCGCGTTCCCCCGCGCGTGACCCGCCGCGTAGGGGGGAGAGAACTCGCGTACGGATGGGTCGGGGGCCCGTGCGGAGCGCGGCGGCGTGTTTGTGGGTTGTGAACACGTGTCGGCGCCTAAGCGGCCTCCTGTTGTGAGGAGTTGAAGCATTGGCGCAGATCAGGGCCGCGGAGGCGGATGCGCGGCACGGCTGCCGACATTTGATTGTTGTTGAATGTCTAGCGATCGTCGGCGCGACGGAGGGGACCGGCGCATGAGGGGGGAGACACGGATGGCGGCGGCCAGACGGCGGGGTGCCGGGCGAACCAGGCCCACCCTGGAGGAGGTTGCCGCGCGGGCGGGAGTGGGGCGGGGCACCGCATCACGGGTGATCAACGGTTCGCCGCGGGTGAGCGACCGTACCCGCGCCGCGGTCGAACAGGCGGTGGCCGACCTCGGGTACGTGCCGAACCGCGCGGCCCGCGCCCTGGCCGCCAACCGGGCCGACGCCGTGGCCCTGGTCATCCCCGAGCCGGAGACCCGCCTCTTCGCCGAGCCGTACTTCTCCGACATCATCCGGGGCGTCGGCGGCGAACTGGCCGACACCGACCTGCAACTGCTGCTCACCATCGTCCGTACCGCCAAGGAACGGCAGCGGCTCGCGGACTACCTGGCGGCGCACCGCGTGGACGGCGTCCTGCTGATCTCGGCGCACGCCGCGGACCCGCTGCCCGACCTGCTGGAGCGGATGGAGATACCGGCGGTGCTCAGCGGCCGGCGCACCGCCCGCGAGGCCGCCGCGTACGTCGACTCCGACAACCTCGGCGGCGCCCGCGCGGCCGTCACCCACCTCGTCGAACGGGGCCGGCGGGCCATCGCCACCATCACCGGGCCGCTCGACACGTACACCGCGCAGTGCCGTCTCGACGGCTACCGCGAGGCGCTGGAGGCCGCCGACCTGCCGCGTGCCGCGGACCTGGTCGAGCCGGGCGACTTCACTGAGGAGGGCGGCCGGCGTGCGATGGCCGCCCTGCTGGCCCGCCGCCCCGACGTCGACGCGGTCTTCGCGGCCTCCGACGTGATGGCCGCGGGCGCCCGCCGGGTGCTGCGCGAGCACGGCCGCAAGATCCCCGACGACGTCGCCGTCGTCGGCTACGGCGATTCGCCGCTGGCCCGGCACATGGACCCGCCGCTGACCAGCGTCCGCCAGGCCACGGAGGAGATGGGCCGCGCGATGGCCAGGGTCCTGCTGGAACAGATGGCCAGCTACGCGCCCCAGACCGGCACGCCGCTGCCCCGCCCCCAACTCGTACTCCCCGCAGAGTTGGTGCGCCGCGAGTCCTCCTGACGCGCCCCGGCGCCCCGCGGTGGTCCCGTGACGGCCCCGTGTGTGGTCCCGCTGTCCCGGAGGCGTCAGCCCCGCCTGCGGGCCGGTGCGGGGCGCCGCCGCGGCCCGCCGTACGGCCCCGACCCCGGCCCGCGCCGGGCCGGACCCGCGCCCGGCGCCCGCCACGCCTGCACGGGGCGGTTGGGTGCGGGGGTGGCGGAGCGGATACGGAGCGGGCGGGGGCGGGCGCCGGGCGGACCCGGAGCCGATACGGGGCCCGGTGGCCGGCCCGGCGCCCCTCCCTCAGCCCACCGCCTGGCGAGCCGCAGCAGCCGGCCCCAGCCCACCGGCCGCCCGCGGCCCGCCCCCCCCAGAGAGGCAGGTCCCGGAGCGGGCAGGCCGCAAAGGGAGGCAGATCCCGGAGCACACGACCGACCCCGATGTGCGCCCCGGCCGCCCCGGGCGCACGCTGGAACCATGGCTGAGCACCCGCCCGTGATCGTCCATCCGCCGGTCGCCTCCGGAGGGCGGCGGGTCACGATCCGCGGTGTCATCGTCGGCCTGGCCCACGGGCGCGGGGACGTAGCGGAGTTCCTGCGCCGGGCCGGCGTGGAGGACCCGGACGACCTGAGGTTGGACGACCCCGAACAGATCGAGTGGCGCGGCGGTGACATGGACCACTGGCCGGCCCCGGAGGGCTGAGCGCCTTCGCGTGCCGGGCTGTTTGGCCGTCGTGTGGCCATGAAACGATGAAGGCCGGGCGGCTGCTGCGTTTCCGCAGACCAGCCACCCGGCCTCTTGGGGTGAGTAACGGGACTCGAACCCGCGACATCCTGGACCACAACCAGGTGCTCTACCAGCTGAGCTATACCCACCATGACCGGCGCTTTCCTTGCCGGCCGAGAAAAAGTGTACAGGGTCCGAAGGGGTGCTCGCTCCCGGCTTATGGAGAGCCGGGAGCGAGCCGTGTCACGCCTTCGGTGACGGCAGGACGTGCTTCTCCGCGATGGCCTTCGCCGTCTCGGAATCCGGGCCGGGCTGCGGCACGAAAACCGCCTCGCGGTAGTAGCGCAGTTCCGCGATGCTCTCCCGGATGTCGGCGAGCGCCCGGTGGTTGCCGTTCTTCGGCGGACTGTTGAAGTACGCCCGCGGGTACCAGCGGCGGGCCAACTCCTTGATCGACGACACGTCGACGATCCGGTAGTGGAGGTGGCCCTCCAGGTCCGGCATGTCGCGGAGCAGGAAGCCACGGTCGGTGCTGACCGAGTTTCCGCACAGCGGTGCCTTCCCCACGTCCGGCACGTGGGCCCTGACGTACGCCAGGACCTGCTGCTCGGCGTCGGCGAGCGTGGTGCCGCCGTCCAGCTCGTCGAGCAGCCCCGACGCGGTGTGCATCTCGCGCACCACGTCCGGCATGGTGGTCAGCGCCTCGGCGGGTGGACGGATCACGATGTCCACGCCGTCGCCGATGATGTTGAGTTCGGAATCGGTGACCAGCGCGGCCACCTCAATGAGCGCGTCGTCGGACAGCGAGAGGCCGGTCATCTCGCAGTCGATCCACACCATGCGATCGTTCATGCCGTCACCCTACGGGGCGTTCCCGCTGGCCGGGCAGGCTGGCGCGGCCCGGGGTGCGGGCCGACTGCTCGGGCAACCGATGGGCGTAGGCGTCCGAATCGGGCTTGCCGGCCTCCCGGTCGCCGTGCGCCTGGCCGCCGTGCACCATCCCGGCGTGCGCCAGTCCGCCGTGCGTGAGCGCCGTGGCGCCGGCGGGACCGCCGTGGGCGGCTGCCGCGGCCACGGACGTCCGGCGGACCTGCACCGGGTCGCCCGGGCGCTGCTCGATCAGCTCTGGTCGGTCGGCCCGCTCGTGCCGCTCCGGCCGGTCCGAGCGCTCGGGCGGTCCGCCCTGCGGCCGGCGGGCCCGGTACGCGGCCCGGTACGCCGCGGGCGACGAGCCGAGCTGCCGCCGGAAGTGCCCGCGCAGCGCGACCGGTGAGCGGAACCCGCACCGCCCGGCGACCTCGTCGACGGAGTAGTCGGAGGTCTCCAGGAGCCGCTGCGCCTGGAGCACCCGCTGGGTGATCAGCCACTGGAGTGGAGCGCTCCCAGTGAGCGAGCGGAACCTTCGGTCGAAGGTCCGCCGGCTCATGTACGCGCGCGCCGCCAGCGCCTCCACGTCGAACTGCTCGTGGAGGTGCTCCAACGCCCACGCCACGACCTCGGCCAGCGGGTCGGCGCCGATCTCCTCCGGCAGCGAGCGGTCCAGATAGCGTTCCTGCCCGCCGGAGCGGCGGGGCGGTACGACGAGCCTGCGGGCCAGCGCACCGGCCGCGTCCGCGCCGTGGTCGGTGCGGACCACGTGCAGGCACAGGTCGATGCCGGCAGCGGTGCCCGCCGAAGTCAGTACGTCACCGTCGTCCACGAAGAGCTCCCGCGGGTCCACGTGGACCGACGGATAGCGCTTGGCGAGCGTGGGTGCGTACATCCAGTGCGTCGTCGCCGGTCGCCCGTCGAGCAGCCCGGCCGCCGCCAAGACGAAGGCGCCCGTGCACAACCCGACGATGCGGGCGCCCTCCTCGTGCGCACGGCGCAGCGCGTCGAGCGCGGCCGTGGGCGGTGACTGGGTGATCGACCGCCACGCCGGTACGACGACGGTGCCCGCTCGTGAGAGGGCCTCCAAGCCGTACGGCGCGGTCAGTTCGAGCCCGCCCGTGGTCCGCAGCGGCACGTCTTCGCCCGCGCACACCAGCAATCGGTAGCGGGGAACGCCGGCGTCCTGCCGGTCGATGCCGAAAACGGAGAGCGGTATGGAGCTCTCGAAGATGGGGCCGCCGCTGAAGAGCAGCACTGCGACGATCTCCCGGCGGCGGCGTCCGGAGAGCTTTCGGGCGGCCTCCGGTACGGTTGTGGAGTCCTGGCTCATGGAACTAAGCCCCCCTGGGTGGTCGCGTCCTCTCGGTCCTGCACGTTTCCCCTCGGTCCTGAACGGTTCCCCCGCCGGTCATGGCCAAGATCGAATCTACTGTGTCGCGTGTGGTCACCGTGACCAGTTCACCACTCGCCCGTAAGTCGACATGACAACTTGGCGTAAAGCATTCGATCACGAAGCGTTGCACTCGTAGCGCCTGCTGGGAAGTGCGCCTTTCGCCGATGCCCACTCCCCGTAGGGGGTCCAGACCCCCAACACTCCTTTCCTAGCTGGTCAGACGTGGGTTTGGGGGCCTCTTGAGGAACAGGGACAACTTGTTCCGAAGTTGGCTGAAAACAGTTGGCCGCAAACGTACGAGCACATCAGTCGACCGTCGTACGGCCATCGGAGAGGCCGCTCATAGCGGGCTCATCGGGTGCCGTACGGCGCCTTCGTACGCCGCGAACGCGGAGCCGGTCACCGCTCATTCGCGCCGCCCGCCGCTCGGTGCGGCGCAGCAGCGCACGGCAGGTTGCGGTCATCGCGGCGAGCCCGAGCGTGATGCCGGTGGCGCCGTCGAAGGAGGCTCCGCACGCCAGGAGGGCACCGGTGCCGGCGTCCGGCAGAACGCACCCCACCGGTCGCCGGCGCCCGAACCAGCCCGCTCGGAGGCCCGCGGCGGCGCCGCGCCCCGGCAGCTCGGGCCTGACGCGGGGCCTGGCGCAGGGCGAGGTGGCCGGGGCGGCTGGGGCTTGCGGGGCCGGTGGGGGAGTGCCGCAGGAGAAGACGGGGGCGCGGACGCGGTGCCTGGGGCGGGCGGGGGCGCCGCACCCCTCGCACCCGGCACGGCACCCCTCGTACCGGATGCGGCGCCCCTCGTACCGGACGCTGGCCCCCCGTGCCGGACGCGGCACTCCTCGTATCGGGCGCTGAGTCCTCCGCACCGGACGCGGCGCCCCTCGTACCGGACATGCCGCCCCCCGCACCAGGCGCGGCGCCCCCGCGTCAGGCGCCGCATTCCTCGCGCCCGGTACCGCGGCGCGGCCCGGTGGGGTGTACTCGCTGAGTCGGGGCACGAACCCTGCCCTTCCGGGCGGGAATCCCTCCGGGTGACGGCTGGTGGGTACTACAACGCCTTGTTTGCCGTCGGACCACCGCACGGCGTACGCCGGGGGGCCACTTGGGGCATTGCGCTCGGCGCGCCCCTCCGGCATGCTCCGATGAAGCCCGCCACGGCTACCTCACGCCCGGGGTGGTCCCTGGGCAGGCGTGGAGCGGCGCCGTACCCTTGGGGGTATGAGGGTGGAAAGGTGAATCCCGGACGAATTCGGTCCGGTAGCGTCGTCCCACTTCCACACTTCGCCGCCCACCGCAAGTAGCCCCCCGCCGAACCCCTGTGCAACAGGACTTTCTTCGCCGAGACAACAGATGGCCGGTTACGAAATCCCCGAACCCGCGGACCGCAAGCGGGTCGCCGACTCGACGGCGCACCCCGAAGCGGCGGAAGAGACGCGTCATCCCTGCGATCCGGCGTTCCAGCACGGTGTGGTGGTCGGCTTCGACGGCTCGATGTCCAGCGAGCGAGCGCTCGCCTACGCCATCGGCATGGCCCGCCGCTCCGGCTCCGGACTGATCATCGTGCACGTCGCCAACCGCCTGCCCACGACGGTGTGGGCCGGCTGCGAACCCCCCGTCTTCGTCGACGTACCCGACCACCGCACCGAGGTGCTCGGCCTCGAACTCGCCTGCGCGGACCACCTCGCCGAGGTGCCGTGGATCCTGGTCGAGCGCGGCGGTGACATCTGCCACGAACTGGAGGAGGTCGGCCGGGAGTACGCGGCCGACGCCATCGTCGTGGGCTCCACGCACGGCCTGGTGGGCCGCATCTTCGGCTCCGTCGCCGGCCGGCTCGCGCGCCGCGCGCAGCGCCCGGTAGTCGTCATCCCCTAGCTGATCCGGCCCCGCTCGACCCGCGGGCGGCCCGGTGGGCCCATGGGTGGTCCCGACGGGCCCGCGCGCGGCTCCCGAGCGATCCATGAGCGGTCCCCGATCGACCCGCGGGCGGCTCCCGATCGATCCACAGACGGTTCACGAGCGGCCCCTCACCGATCCTCCAGCGGGTAGCCGCCCGCGGCTCGCACGCGTACGTGACCGGTGGGCGGCCCCCGTGGGTGTGGGTCGCCTTCCGGACATTTTCGCCGACCTCGATCCGACGGATGGCCGCGCGGGGTCCCCCGGTTGGCCCTACGGATTTACGCCATCCCGCCCGTGCATCTGGGGCCCCGATCGGCGCGCGGGCGGGCGCCCCGGCCGACCGCGGCGCCGGTTCTGGTTGCCCGGTGGCACGTGCCGGCGTCCCGCCGCGTGGCCCGCGCGCCCGCGCACCCCGGTATCCGGGCGCGCCACCCGCGCGGCGGCCCGCCGCACCCGCCGGCCACCCCCGCCGGGCGGCCCGCGCCCGCGCTCCGCCGCCCCGGCCTCCGCTGCCTCACGCTGCCGCCGTGTTCGCAACTGCTATCGATCATGGCGGCGGAACGCGGTGCGGATCGGGTGCGGACGGGGCGGGCGGGAGCGGCGGCCGGAGCGGCGGCGTACAGGGCGGCGGGCGCGGCAGTGGACGCGGCCGGGCGCCGCGGCGGAAGTGGTCGGGCGCGGGAAAAGGTTGACGGGGCATGAGTTCTTCGCCGCCGTCAGGTGGATTGTGCGTTTGTGAGGGGTACACACCCCACACGTGGCACACCGCCACGCAGCGGGGGGCCAGACGCGCCGCCGGCCGGGAGTGACGGTTCCCGGGTGGGTGGCTGCACGCCGACGTGAGGGCGACGTCGGCACCGGGAGGGGGGGGGGGGGGGGGGGGGGGGGGGGGGGGGGGGGGGGGG
>NZ_JBLIWA010000018.1:24041-50691 GCF_047525675.1 Streptomyces sp. 796.1
GGCTTCCCGCGCGCGTGGTGGCACGCGCGGGAAGCCACCTTTCCGCTGTCGTACGCGGCGCCTGCGGCTCCCCCCGTGCATCCCGTACGACCGACCCCAACGGCGCCCCCTGCCGGCCCGCGCGCCCCGTACGGCCGACGCCTCGGTGTCCCGCCGGCCCGCGCGTTCCGTACGGCTGGTTCCTCGGCGCCCTCGGCCGGCGCCGACCTGTTGCCGGTCGGCCGCGGGTGGGCTACTCCACCGTCACCGACTTGGCCAGGTTGCGCGGCTTGTCGATGTCCCGGCCGAGTGCCAACGCCGAGTGGTAGGCGAGGAGTTGGAGCGGGATGCCCATCAGGATCGGGTCGAGTTCGACCTCGTTGCGCGGGACGACGATGGTGTGGTCCGCCTTCTCCTGCTCCCGGTGCGCGACGGCGAGGATGCGACCGCTGCGGGCCTTGATCTCTTCGAGCGTCGCCCGGTTCTTCTCCAGCAGGTCGTCGTCGGGGAGCACCGCCACGGTCGGCACCTCGGGCTCGATCAGCGCCAGCGGGCCGTGCTTGAGCTCGGACGCCGGGTACGCCTCGGCGTGCACGTAACTGACCTCCTTGAGCTTCAAGGACGCCTCGCGCGCCACCGGGTAGCCCCGTACCCGGCCGATGAACATCATGCTCTTGGCGTCCGCGTACAGCCCCGCCAGCTTCTTGATCTCCTCCTCGCCGCGCAGCACCTCCGCGATCTGCTCGGGGAGCTTGCGCAGGCCGGCGATGATGCGCTTGCCGTCGGCCACGGACAGGTCGCGGATGCGGCCGAGGTGCAGCGCGAGCAGGGCGAAGGCGACGGCGGTGTTGGTGAAGCACTTGGTGGAGACGACGCACACCTCCGGGCCCGCGTGCACGTACACGCCGCCGTCCGTCTCGCGGGCGATGGCGCTGCCGACGACGTTCACCACGCCGAGGACGCGGGCGCCCTTTCGCTTCAACTCCTGAACGGCCGCGAGCGTGTCGTACGTCTCGCCGGACTGGCTCACCGCGATGTACAGCGTGTCCGGGTCGACCACCGCGTTGCGGTAGCGGAACTCGCTCGCCGGCTCCGCGTCGGCCGGGATGCGGGCCAGCTCCTCGATCAACTGGGCCCCGATCAGGCCCGTGTGGTACGCCGAGCCGCAGCCGAGGATCTTCACCCGGCGCACCCCGCGCGCCTCGCGGGCGTCCAGGTTGAGCCCGCCGAGGTGCACGGTGGAGAACCGGTCGTCGATCCGCCCGCGCAACACCCGGTCCACCGCGTCCGGCTGCTCGCAGATCTCCTTGTGCATGTACGTGTCGTGGCCGCCCATGTCGTACGACTCGGCCTCCCACTCCACCGTGGTCGGCGAGGCGGAGGTGCGGCTGCCCTCGGTGGTGTAGGTGCGGTAGTCGTCGGCCTTGAGGGTGGCCATCTCGCCGTCGTCGAGCGTGACGACCTGTCGGGTGTGGCTGACCAGCGCCGCCACGTCGGAGGAGACGAACATTTCCTTCTCGCCGATGCCCAGCACCACCGGCGAACCGTTGCGGGCCGCGACGATCCGGTCGGGGAAGTCGGCGTGCAGCACCGCGATGCCGTACGTGCCCTCGATCAGCCGCAGCGCCTCGCGGACCTTCTCCTCCAGGGTGGCGGCCGGGGAGCGGCCGATGAGGTGGGCGAGCACCTCGGAGTCGGTGTCGGACTCGAAGGTGACGCCGTCCGCGCTCAGCCTGGTGCGCAGGGCGGCGGCGTTGTCGATGATGCCGTTGTGCACGATGGCGACCTTGCCGTCCGCGTCCTGGTGCGGGTGGGCGTTGACGTCGTTGGGGGCGCCGTGGGTGGCCCAGCGGGTGTGCGCGACGCCGACGGTGCCGGCGAACCGCTTGGGCAGCTTCGACTCCAGCTCCCTGACCCGGCCCTTGGCCTTGGCGGTCTTCAGCCCTCCGGTCTTGCCGGCGGCGTGGATGGCGATGCCGGCGGAGTCGTAACCGCGGTACTCAAGGCGCTGGAGCCCCTCAAGGAGCAGGGGCGCAACATCGCGCTTGCCGATATATCCAACAATGCCGCACATGAGGGTTTTCCTTCCGTCTGGTGGCGGTACACCGGGGTCGCTCGCCGCTCTTCTGCTGGTCTCTGCCCTGTTTGCCCGCGTTCGCTCGCCGTGCGTGGTGCCTTGCGCCGTCCGTGGTGCCCGTGTCGTTGGCGGCGACGTGCGGCGGCTGGCGGTGTCGGGGGGATGCTTGACGTCGCCGGCGGTGCCTTGTTCCCGCGGCGGTACGGGGCACTGCCCGGAGTGGGGCGTGCCGGGTGGTGCCGGGGTGCCGGGGGGCGTGGGTGGTGCGCGGGGTGGTGGCGAATGCGGGTGCGGTGCGGGTTCGCGGTGCGTGGGGGTGCGGAGGGGCGCGCCGCCACGTTCCGGTGTGGTGCCGTTGCTGTCGGTTGCTTGCTGTTGTCGGGTGTTGCCTACTGCTGTGGTGCCTGTGCCTGTGGTGTTCGTTGCTGGTGGTGCTGGCTGCTGGCTGTGCTTGTTGCCGGTGTTGCCGTGGCGCTCCGGCGGTTTGGTGATGCGGTGCTTTGGCGATGCGGTGCGTTCCGGGCGCGCCGGTACGCGGGTGTGTCCGGCCGGTCGGTTCGGGGCGGGTGCCCTAGCCGTAGACGATGCGGCGGAGTTGGCGCAGTGAGAGCGTGGGCGGGGCCACCGCGCGGTGCGGTAGTTCGGCCTCGATCCGTTCGAAGATGTCCGCGTTCGTCAGCCCTGCGGACTGGAGTTCGCGGTGTCTGCGTCGAACGAATTCCTCCGCCGTCTCGTCGAAGTACGCCAGGACGTCCAGCACCACCCGGGCCGCCTCGCCGCGTCCCAGCGGCGAACTGCGCACCAGATGGTCGACCAGGTCCTCATGGGGCGACTGGCCGGCCTCGGAACTTCGGATGCGGCGATCGAACACCCGTCGATACTGCGCGGCAGCGACGAGTTTCGCAAGAAATCTGCCCGATATCGGGCAGGCGGACGCCGAAGGTACGGGCCAATGGCCTAGAAATGGCGCAGTAGGGCCTTCTTCGCGGCGGTGAACTCCTCCTCGGTGAGTATCCCGTCGTTCCTCAGCTCACCCAGTTCGCGCAGTCGTTGCAGCAGCGCGTCGTGATCGACCTCGGCGGGCGCGGCGGCGGCCGGGACGAGCGCCGGGGCGGCCGTGGCGGCGGGCTCCGGCGGCGCGGCCGGGTGTGGCATCCGGGCCACGACGGCCGCCCCGACCAGGGCCATCAGCGGATCCTTCTTGAAGCCGTACAGCTCGACGGAGCGCGGGTCGTACTTCGGCGGCGAATTGATCGGCGCCTTGGCCACGACGAACCGCAGGTAGCCGTTCTCCAGACCGGCCGGCCACAGCCACTCCACGGCATCCACATCGGCCAGGGCGAACACCTGGGTGCCGGCCGACTTCTTGGAGTCCTCCGTCTTCCAGTTCCACTCCAGGCGGATGTTCTCGCCGTCGAAGGAGGCGGTGGCGTCGCCGGCGGAGGCCGACAGCGGCACCG
The DNA here is from genome assembly GCF_047525675.1 of Streptomyces sp. 796.1. Taxonomy (NCBI): domain Bacteria; kingdom Bacillati; phylum Actinomycetota; class Actinomycetes; order Kitasatosporales; family Streptomycetaceae; genus Streptomyces; species Streptomyces sp. 796.1. Next base: position 27,558 of record NZ_JBLIWA010000018.1, read on the forward strand.
AGGGGCCGGGCAGCAGATAGCGGTGGCAGGGCGTGGACGGCACGCCCTCCAGGAGCAGCGCGTTCCGTACCTCGTCCACGAAGTACTCGGCGACGCCCATCCGGTCCGCCTCGACCGCGAGCTGGTACGGGTCGGCAGCGCTCGGCAGCCGGCCCCCCACCGCCTGGAGCAGCGGGTCCGCCCCGTCGCGCAGCCGCAGCCGCAACCGGCCCGACTTCCGCCCCGCCTCGAAGGTGGCCCCGGCCAGCGCCTGGAGCGGGACCAGCAGTTCGCCGATGGCCTGCCGGGCGGGGCTCACGCCCTTGTCCCGGCCCGGCACGATCCGTACGGCCTCCCCGTCGAAGGTCCAGGTGCCGTCCCTTTGGGTGATCTCCGCCATGGGCGGGATTCTCCCACGCTGGCCCGGGCGCGCGACGGTTGGACCGCGGCGGCACGGGGCTCAGGTGCGGGCGTTGGGAGGGGGCGGGGGCCCGGCGACCTGCGGTGCGGGGCCCGCGCGCCGGGACCGGCGGTCACAGGCGCGGGCCCGGCGCGGGCGGTGGCTCAGGCGTCCAGGCCCAATTCGCGGGCGATCAGCATCCGCTGGACTTCGCTGGTGCCCTCGCCGATCTCCAGGATCTTGGAGTCGCGCCACATGCGGGCCACCGGGTACTCGTTCATGAAGCCGTACCCGCCGTGGACCTGGGTGGCCTCCCGGGCGTTGGTCACCGCCACGTCGCAGCTGTACAGCTTGGCCAGGGACGCCTGCTTCTTGAACGATTCGCCGTGTGCCATCCGCGACGCCGCGTCCCGCCAGGCGATGCGTGCGGTGTGGGCACGCATGTCCATGTCGGCAAGCTTGAACTGGATGGCCTGGTTGGCCCCGATCGGCTTGCCGAACGCCTCACGGGTCTTGGCGTACGCAACGGACTCGTCCACACATCCCTGGGCGAGGCCGGTGGCCAGCGCGGAGATGGCGATCCTCCCCTCGTCCAGGATGCGCAGGAACTGTGCGTACCCGCGGCCCTCGGCGCCGAGCAGGTTGGCCGCCGGGACCCGGCAGTCGGAGAAGGCCAGCTCATGCGTGTCGGAGGCGTTCCAACCGACCTTGGAGTAGGGGGCGGCCACGGTGAAGCCCGGGGTGCCGGACGGGACGATGATCGAGGAGATCCGCGGGCGGCCGTCGGGCTTGTGGCCGGTGATGGCGGTGACGGTGACCAGGGAGGTGATGTCGGTCCCCGAGTTGGTGATGAAGCACTTGGTGCCGTTGATCACCCACTCGCCGGTCTCCTCGTCCAGGCGCGCGGTCGTACGGGTGCCGCCCGCGTCGGAGCCACCACCGGGCTCGGTGAGGCCGAAGGCGCCCAGCGCCGCACCGGAGCACAGGTCCGGCAGCCAGGTGCGCTTCTGCTCCTCGGTGCCGTAGAGGTAGATCGGCATGGAGCCGAGCGAGACGCCCGCCTCCAGCGTCACCGCGACGGAGGAGTCGACCCGGGCCAACTCCTCGATGGCCAGGCACAGCGCCAGGAAGTCGCCGCCCATGCCGCCGTACTCCTCCGGGTAGGGCAGGCCGAACAGCCCCATGCGGCCCATCTCGCGGATGATCTCGTACGGGAAGGCGTGGTTCTCCCAGTACTCGCCGATCTGCGGCGCCACGACGTCGTGCGCGAACGCCTCGACGGTCTTGCGCAGCTCCTCGTGCTCGGCGGACAGACGGTGGTCGAGAGACATGGCTACGACTCCTTGTGGGAGAGGGCGCGAACGGTGCGGGAGGGGCTGGGACGGCCCAGCCGGTCGGCCATCCACACGCTCGTGGCGGTGAGTCGGCCGAGGTCGACCCCGGTTTCGATGCCGAGGCCGTGCAGCATCCACACGAGGTCTTCGGTGGCGAGGTTGCCGGTGGCGCTCTTCGCGTACGGGCAGCCGCCGAGGCCGCCCGCCGAGGCGTCGACGGTGGTCACGCCGTGCTGGAGCGCGGCGAGGGTGTTGGCCAGGGCCTGGCCGTACGTGTCGTGGAAGTGCACGCCGATCCGCTCGGTGGGCACCCCGGCCTGGTTGAGTGCGGTCAGCAGGGCGCTGACGTGCCCGGGTGTGGCCACCCCGATGGTGTCGCCGAGGCTCAACTCGTCGCAGCCCAGGTCGATCAGGCGGCGGCTGACGTCGGCGACCCGGGCCAGCGGAACCGGGCCCTCCCAAGGGTCGCCGAAGCACATCGAGAGATAGCCGCGCACCCGCACGCCGGCCTCGGCGGCCCTGGCGACCACCGGCGCGAACATCTCCAGCGCCTCGTCCACCGTGCGGTTCAAGTTGGCCCTGGCGAAGGACTCGGTGGCGCTGCCGAACACGGCGATCTCCCGCACCCCGTGCGCCAGGGCGCGCTCCAGGCCCCGCTCGTTGGGCACCAGCACCGGCAGCCGCAGGCCCGCGCCGGCGGTCCGGTCACTGATGGCCCCGGCACCGGCGGCGTTCACGCTGGTCGCGCTGCCCCCGCCGGGGCCGTCGGGGCCGTGAAGGTCAGCCAGCAGCGGCATCAACTGCTCCGCGTCGGCGAGTTGGGGCACCCACTTGGGGTGGACGAAGCTGGTGGCCTCGATGGTGGTGAGACCGGCGTCGGCGAGGCGGTGGATGAACTCGGCCTTCACCTCGACCGGAACGATCGCCTTCTCGTTCTGGAGGCCGTCGCGCGCGCCCACCTCGTGGATGCGCACCCGGGCCGGGAGCCCCGGCGCCGGAACGGCCATCGGCAGTCCCTCGATCATCGCGTGCCCTCCTGCCGGGCGCCGGGACCACCGGCGGCGCGGGTGTCGTCGGGAGCGCCGTCGGTCTCGCTCCGGTGCGTGGGGGCGTCGGCCGTCTCGTGCGGGGTGACGACGGCGAGCACCTGGTCCATGGCGACCGTGCTTCCGGGGGTCACGTCCAACTCGGTGACCGTGCCGTCGTGGGCGGCGACGATGACGTGCTCCATCTTCATCGCCTCGACGACCAGCAGGCCCTGGCCGGCCGTCACCGCGTCGCCGACGGCCGCCTTGACCACGGTGACCGTGCCCGGCATGGGGGCGGTCAACGCGCCCGCGTGCGCCCCGGCCGCGCCGCCGCGCAGCGCCGCCTCCACCGGATCGTGGTCCGCGACGTGCCACACGTCGCCGTCCCGCGCCAGCCACGCGCCGCCGCGCCCGGCCGCACCATGGCCGGCGGGATGGGCGCCGGAGTGGGCGAAGACCTGGGTGAGCCCGGCCCACTCCACGAGCACCTGCTGCACGCCGCCGGCCACCCGTGTGGTGACCAGTCGGGCGCTCACCGGCTCGCCGTCCGCCACGGTCACCACCGCGTCGTGCGCCCGGCCGCGCACCCGGACGGTCACCGGATCGTGGCCGGGCACCCGCAGCGGGTGCACCGTCGGTGCGCTCTCACCGCCCAGCCGCCACCCGGTGGGCAGCGAGAACGGGTCGGTCCAGCCGCTGCCTGCGGGGGCGACCGCGGGCCGGCCGGCGGGGCCCGGGGAAGCGGCCGGCTCCAGCGCCGCCTGCCGCAGCAGCGCCGCGGCCCCGTACACCTCGGCCGGGATCTCGGCCGGGATCAACTCGGCGGCCACCCGGTCGACGAGACCGGTGTCCAACGCGCCGGAGACCACGGCGGGATGGTCGAGCAGCCGGCGCAGGAACGCGGTGTTGGTGTCAAGGCCGAGGATGGTGGTCTCGGCGAGTGCCGCGCGCAGCCGGCGCAGCGCGGTGGCCCGGTCCGGCCCGTACGCGATGACCTTGGCGAGCATCGGGTCGTAGGCCGTGCCCACGTCGCTGCCGGCCGAGAGGCCGGAGTCGACCCGCACGCCCTCGCCGGACGGCTCGCCGAGTGCGGTGACCGTGCCCGCTGACGGCAGGAAGTCCACCCGCGCGCCGTCGGGCGTGGCCCGCACGGTCTCGGCGCAGATACGGGCCTCCACCGCGTGGCCGATGAGGGTGATGTCCTCCTGGGTGAAGGGCAGCGGCTCACCCGCCGCCACCCGGAGCTGCCACTCGACCAGGTCGATGCCGGTGATGAACTCGGTGACCGGGTGCTCGACCTGGAGCCTGGTGTTCATCTCCATGAAGAAGTAGTCGCCGGGGCCGCCCTGCTCGGCGTCGGCGCCCGGGGTGCCGCCCGGCACGATGAACTCGACCGTGCCGGCCCCGGTGTAGCCGCAGGAGCGGGCGGCCTGGACGGCGGCCTGCCCCATGGCGGCCCGGGTGGCCTCGTCGAGGAAGGGGCTCGGCGCCTCCTCGATGATCTTCTGGTGGCGGCGCTGGAGGGAACACTCGCGCTCGCCGAGGTGCACCACCTTGCCGTGGGCGTCGGCCAGTACCTGGATCTCGATGTGTCGGGGCTGGTCCACCCAGCGCTCCACCAGGAGGGTGTCATCGCCGAAGGAACCGCGGGCCTCCCGGCGGGCCGCCGCGATCTCGTCGGCCAGCAGGGCCTCGTCCCGCACCAGGCGCATGCCCTTGCCGCCGCCGCCGGCCGAGGGCTTGAGCAGCACGGGCGTGCCGATCTCCCGTGCCGCCTCGATCAGTTGCGCGTCGCTCAGGCCGCTGCCCGAGGAGCCGGGCACGACCGGCACCCCGGCCGCGCGCACCGTCTCCTTGGCCCGGATCTTGTCGCCCATCAGCTCGATGGCCCCGGCCGGTGGGCCGATGAAGACTAGGCCGGCGTCGGTGCAGGCCCGGGCGAACGCGGCGTTCTCGGCGAGGAAGCCGTACCCCGGGTGGACCGCCTGCGCGCCGCTGCGCCGCGCGGCGTCCAGCAGCCGCTCGATCGAGAGATAGCTCTCGGCCGCCGCCGCGGGGCCGATGCGCACGGCCGTATCCGCCTCGTGGACGTGTCGCGCGTCCGCGTCCGCGTCGCTGAACACCGCCACCGACCGCACCCCGAGCTCGCGCAGGGTGCGGATGACCCGGACCGCGATCTCGCCACGGTTCGCGACCAGCACGGTGTCGAACATCGCCGCTGTCACCCGCTCCGCCTCCCGTCCGGCCCGCTGGCCGGGCGTCTGATGGGCCGCCGGCTGTGCGGCGGTCCCTCCGGTCGTCTCTGTCGCTGTGTGCGTCTTCTGTTGAACCTGCTCGGCCTGCTGGATCTGCTGGGCCGGCAGGGCTCGCCGGGGCGTCGTCCCGTCTCGTGGGGCCTCGCCCGCGGGGCCGGTGGCCGCGCCGGGGACGGGGCCCGCGGGCGGCTGGGGTTGCGTCATGGTGCGCCCCTCACATCCGGAAGACGCCGTAGCCCGGGGCCGCGTCCGCGCTGCTGAAGCCCGGGGTGCCGGGCAGCGGCGCATTGGCGCAGGCGGTGAGGGCCAGACCGAGCACCGTACGGGTCTCCAGCGGGTCGATCACGCCGTCGTCCCACAGTCGTGCCGTGGCGTAGTAGGCGTTGCCCTGGGTCTCGTACTGGGCGCGGATCGGGGCGCGGAAGGACTCCTCGTCCTCCTGGCTCCACTCCTCGCCCCGCCCCTCCAACTGGTCCCGCTTGACGGTCGCCAGGACCGAGGCCGCCTGTTCCCCGCCCATCACCGAGATCTTGGCGTTGGGCCACATCCACAGGAAGCGGGGGGCATAGGCGCGCCCGCACATGGAGTAGTTGCCGGCGCCGTAGGAACCGCCTATGACCACCGTCAGCTTCGGCACCCGGGCGCAGGCGACGGCCATCACCATCTTGGCGCCGTGCTTGGCGATGCCACCCGCCTCGTACTGCTTGCCGACCATGAAGCCGGAGATGTTCTGGAGGAACACCAGGGGGATGCCCCGCTGGTCGCACAGCTCGATGAAGTGGGCGCCCTTCTGGGCGGATTCGGAGAACAGGATGCCGTTGTTGGCGATGATGCCGACGGGGTGGCCGTGGATCCGGGCGAAGCCGGTCACCAGCGTCGTCCCGTACTCCGCCTTGAACTCGGCGAACTCCGAACCGTCGACCACCCGGGCGATCACCTCGCGCACGTCATACGGCGTGCGCGAGTCCACCGGGACCGCCCCGTACAGCCCCGCGGGGTCGACCGCGGGCTCCCGGACCGGCTCGACCGACCAGGGCAGCGGGCCCCGCTCGGGCAGTGTGGAGACGATGGTGCGCACGATGCGCAGGGCGTGCGGGTCGTCCTCGGCCAGGTGGTCGGTCACACCGGACGTCTTGGAGTGCGTCTCGCCGCCGCCCAACTCCTCGGCGGTGACCACCTCGCCCGTGGCGGCCTTCACTAGTGGCGGGCCGCCCAGGAAGATCGTGCCCTGCTCGCGGACGATGACCGCCTCGTCGCTCATCGCCGGGACGTACGCACCGCCGGCCGTGCAGGACCCGAGGACCGCGGCGATCTGCGGGATGCCGGCGCTGGACATCCGCGCCTGGTTGTAGAAGATCCGGCCGAAGTGGTCGCGGTCCGGGAAGACCTCGTCCTGCATCGGCAGGAAGGCACCGCCCGAGTCCACCAGATAGAGGCAGGGGAGGCGGTTCTCCAGGGCCACTTCCTGGGCCCTGAGGTGCTTCTTGACCGTCATGGGGTAATACGTGCCGCCCTTGACCGTGGCGTCATTGGCCACCACGACCACCTCGCGGCCCGCGACCCGGCCCACCCCCGCGATGACGCCGGCGGCCGGGGCCTGGCCGTCATACAGCCCGTCGGCCGCCAGTGGCGCGAGCTCAAGGAAGGGCGAGCCCGGGTCGAGGAGCGCGTCGACCCGGTCGCGCGGCAGCAGCTTCCCGCGCGCGGTGTGCCGGGCCCGGGCGCGCTCGCCGCCGCCGAGCCGCGCCGCAGCGAGCTTCTCGCGCAACTGCGCCGCCAGCTCCCGGTGCGCCGCCTCGTTCGCCCGCCAGGCGTCGGATGTCGGATCGGCGCCGCTGGCCAGCACTGGTGCCTGCCCCATGCGTCGGGCCCCCTTGCACGGTTGAAGAGCGTACGGTTAATGAGCGTTAACTGATGATCTCAGGTTAACGCTCATTAACGCTTCTGTCTAGAATGGATTTCGTGAGCGAACCAGTTGCGCGGACCCAGGCCCCTGCCCCCACTCGGCGGGAGCAGATCCTCGCCGAGGCTGCCCGGCTCTTCGCCGCCCGTGGCTTCCACGGCGTCGGTGTCGACGAGATAGGGGCCGCCGTCGGCATCAGCGGCCCCGGCCTCTACCGCCATTTCGCGGGCAAGGACGCGATGCTCGCCGAGTTGCTGGTGGGCATCAGCGGCCGGCTGCTCGCCGGCGGCAAGCGGCGGGTCGCGGAGGCGGCCGAGTCGGCGGCCGGGCCGCGGGAGGTGCTCGGTTCGCTCATCGACGGGCACATCGACTTCGCCCTCGACGACCGGCCGCTGATCACCCTGCACGACCGGGAGCTCGGTCAGCTCAAGGAGAGCGACCGCAAGCTGGTGCGCCAGCTCCAGCGGCAGTACGTCGAGCTGTGGGTCGAGGTCGTGCGGCAACTGCGCCCCGATGCGCCGGAGGTGCAGGTCAGGGCCGCCGTGCATGCGGTGTTCGGGCTGCTCAACTCCACGCCGCACCTCGGCCACGCCAGCTTCCTGCCCGGTCGCGAGGACACCGCCGCACTGCTGCGACGGCTCGCGCACGGGGCGCTGGACGCGCTCTGAGCCGGACGCCGCCCGGCGTCGCGCCTCTCTGGACAGTCGTATCAACCCGCAGGTAACTTTACTGAGCGAGCGCTTAGTCAAACTCCCGGGCTCGCGATCGAGGCCGCTCTAGGAGGAGACAGCGTGCGCCGTACGGTGTTCAACGAGGACCACGAGGCGTTTCGGCAGACGATCCGCGACTTCATCGCGGCCGAGGTCGTGCCCGTCTACGACCAGTGGCTTGAGGCCGGTCAGGTGCCGCGCGACTTCTACAAGAAGCTGGGTGAGCTGGGCGTCTTCGGCATCGAGGTGCCCGAGGAGTACGGCGGCGCGGGCGAGACCAGCTTCAAGTTCCACGCGATCATCACCGAGGAGTGCGCCCGTGCCGGGGTGAGCTTCGGCAGCTCCAGCGTGCACACCGCGCTCTGCCTGCCATACCTGCTCGCGTACGCCACCGACGAGCAGAAGCAGCGCTGGCTGCCGCCGTTCATCACCGGCGACATGATGATGGCCATCGCGATGACCGAGCCCGGTACCGGCTCCGACCTGGCAGGCATGAGGACCACCGCCAAGCTGTCCGACGACGGCACGTACTACCTGCTCAACGGTGCCAAGACGTTCATCACCGGAGGGGTGCTCGCCGACCGGGTCATCGTCTGCGCGCGCACCGCCCCGCTGGACCCCGCGGACCGTCGCGCGGGCATCACGCTGCTCGCCGTGGACACCTCGTCCGACGGCTACACGGTAGGCCGCAAGCTCGACAAGCTGGGCCTGCGGACCTCCGACACCGCCGAACTCGCCTTCAACGACGTCAAGGTGCCCGTCGGCGACCGGCTCGGCGCGGAGGGCGAGGCGTTCGCCTACCTCGGGCAGAACCTGCCGCAGGAGCGGCTCGGCATCGCGGTCGGCGCGTACGCCCAGGCCGCAGCCGCGGTGGAGTTCGCCAAGCAGTACGTGCAGGAGCGCGAGGTCTTCGGGAAGTCGGTGGCGTCCTTCCAGAACACCAAGTTCGTGCTCGCCGACTGCAAGTCGGACGTGGACGCGCTGGAGGCCGTGGTGGACCGGGCGCTTGAGGCGCACGACGCGGGCGAGTTGAGCCCGGCGGACGCGGCGTCCGCCAAGCTCTTCGCCTCCGAGCGGGCCGCGGTCGTCATCGACAAGTGCCTCCAACTGCACGGCGGCTACGGCTACATGATGGAGTACCCGATCGCGCGCCTGTACGGCGACAACCGGGTCAACCGGATCTACGGCGGCACCAGCGAGGTCATGCGCACGATCATCGCCAAGTCCATGGGCCTGTAGCCGCGGGCGCACCGACCGAGCGTGAGCGACCACCATGCGCGAAGCCCTTGCTGACCTGCTCGACCTGCTCGATCTGGAGCGGATCGACGAGGACATCTTCCGAGGTGTCAGCCGTCCTTCACTGGTGCCGCGGGTGTTCGGCGGACAGGTGGCGGCCCAGGCGTTGATCGCCGCGGGGCGCACCGTGTCCGCCGACCGCCCCCCGCACTCCCTGCACGCGTACTTCCTGCGCCCCGGCGACCCCGGTGCGCCCATCGTCTACACCGTGGACCGCATCCGCGACGGGCTGTCCTTCACCACCCGCCGGGTGGTCGCCGTCCAGCACGGTCTGCCGATCTTCCACCTCTCGGCCTCCTTCCAGCGGGTGGAGGCCGGGCTCGAACACCAGGCGCAGATGCCGGCGGCGCCCGACCCGTCGACGCTGCCGACCACCGAGGAGATGCTGCGCCGGCACGCGGACCGGTTCCCCGACCCCACCGTCATCCCGCGGCTCGTGCGGGCCCGGGCGGCGGTCGACCTGCGGTACGTGGCCGATCCGCCGTTCGTCACCGCGGGCCAGCCGCGCGAGGCGCGCTCGCAGGTGTGGTTCCGTACCGACGGCAAACTGGACGGCGCGCACGACGACCCGCTGCTCCACGTCTGCCTGGTCACCTACGTCTCCGACATGACCCTGCTCGACTCGATCCTGCTCGCCCACGGCCGCGGCGGCTGGGTGGCCGGGGACGTGGTGGGCGCCAGCCTGGACCACGCGATGTGGTTCCACCGGCCGTTCCGGGCGGACGAGTGGCTGCTGTACGACCAGGAGAGCCCGTCCGCCTCGGGTAGCCGCGGGCTCGGCCAGGGGCGGATCTACACGGCGGACGGCCAGTTGGCGGTCTCGGTGATCCAGGAGGGGCTGATCCGGGTGCCCCGGCGGCGCGCCGGGCCGCGTGGTGGCGCGGAGGGCGTGGACGGGGCGGCCGGCGCGGCTGGCGCATAGTCACCGGCGGGCGCCGTTGGCCACGCCGGGGCGGCAGCCTGCCGGTGCCGGCTCCCCCTGGCGTCGGGGCGGTCCGGCTGTCGGGGCGTAGCGGTGGGGTACGGACGCGCGGGGGAGCGGGCGGGTGCTCTCACGCGCCGGCCGTACGGCGCTGGCCGTACAACACTGGCCGTACGGCGCCGGGCGTTCGGGCGCACGCCAGCCGAACGCCCCGCGCGCCTCGGGACGCGTGCGACTGAGGTCCCGTCCGTGGCGTAGCGCGGCCGGTGAGGGGCGCGCACCGGCCACGGGACACGGTCCAGTGGTGCATGGATCGACCACGTGGAGGGGGCGCGTAGGGCGTCTGCTGCGCGGGGCGTGCGCCGGGAGCGGTGGTTACGGGAGCGCCGGCAGGCCCGCCGCGTCCAACAGGTAGGCGGTCATCGGGTCGTAGAAGCGCGGGTTGGTGACGTGGTCGTCCAGCGGCACGGTGACGGCCAGCGTGCCTTCGGCCTCGCCGATGAACAGCGCCGGGTCGTTGCAGTCCGCGTATCCGACGGCGTCGATGCCGCGCTGACCCGCGCACCCGGCCCAGCCGTGGTCGGCGACCACCAGGTCGGGCAGCGGGCGGCCCTCCCTGGTGAGCCCGTCGAGGATGGCGTTCATCGGCTCGGGCGAGTGGGTGTGCCAGAGGGTCGCGCCGCGTTCCAGCATCGCCACGTCCGCGAACTGGAAGACGAAGCCCTCGTCGGCCTGGAGCCCACCGGGGATCTCCACGATCTCGCAGCCGACCGCCCGCAGTCCGGCCGCGACGCTGCGGTGTACGTCGATGAGGCCGCCCGGGTGCCCCGTCGCGAACAGCACCCGGCTCTGGCTTTCGGCGGCCTTGCGCAACACGGCGGCCTTGCGGTCCAGCGCGTCGACGGTCAGTTGCGGGTCGATGGTGTCCTGCCCGGTGCGGTACTCGGGGTCGTCGATCACCCCGCAGCGCTCGGCCATCACGGCCAGTACGTCCTGCTCGTCGGTCCAGCGGTCCCCGAGTTCCAGCCCGAGCCAGAAGTTACGGTCGCCGTTCGCCAGCTTGCGGTAGTGGGAGAGGTTGTTCTCACGTGGGGTGGCGACGTTGCCCGCGATGCGGGTGCGGACCAGATGGTCGACCAGTGCGGCCCGGTCGGGCACGGGGCTGGGTATCGGCATGCTGACCATTGTGCCGCCTGCGGCCCGAGATGAGCTGAACGTCTGATCAACGCGCACGGACGAGGTGCGGGGGTGGCTCCGCCTGCGGCGCGGGAGCCTGGTGGGGGCCGCTCTGCGGGCGTTGGGGTGGTGCGGCCCGGTGTGGTGCGTCGCGGGGTGCTCCGGCGTGCTCCGGAGTCCGGAGCCGGGCGTGGGCGCGTGGTGGGCGCGGGGCCGTTGCCCGGTGTGGCTGGCGCGGGCCGGTTGGGGTGGGGTGGCCGTGCCGGGTGGCCGGGGCGGGGCGCGCGGGCACATCCTGGACGTTGTGGCGAAATGGGTCGCGGGCCCGCTTCTAAACGTCCATGTCGGAGCGCGCGCCGGGGTCCGTACGCTCCGGGAGCGTGAACGGGCCCCACGCGCCCGCTGGCCGCCCCGTACCACTGGGAGAGGGCTGGCTGCCGGGTCTCGTGAGGCTGCTGGGCTTGCGGATGTGTGGTCGTCGACCGGCGGGCGGGCCGAGCGGGTCGTCCAGACGGCTGGCCGGCCGACCAGACGGCAGGACGGCGGGCGTGGGCGGAGGCGCGCGGCGGGGGCCGTACGCCGGGCTCGACCGCCGGGTCTGCCCGGCCCGCCCGGTCTGCCAGGCCCGCCGGTCCACCTGGTCCACACCGATCCACCCGGTCCGTCCCCCCCCCGGCAACAACAGGCAATGACAGGAGAGGCCACATGAGCAGCGCCCCCAGGGAGCCTGTGGGCCCCGTCGACTCGTCCCGCATCCCCCGGTACGCCGGGCCCGCCACCTTCGCGCGGTTGCCGCGCCTCGATGAGGTGGGGGGTACGGCGGACGTGGCCGTGGTGGGCGTTCCGTTCGACACCGGGGTGTCCTACCGGCCCGGCGCCCGGTTCGGCGGCAACGCGATCCGGGAGGCGTCGCGGCTGCTGCGCCCGTACAACCCGGCGCAGGACGCGTCGCCGTTCGCGCTCGCGCAGGTCGCGGACGCGGGCGACGTGGCGGCCAACCCGTTCAACATCGGCGAGGCTGTCGAGACGATCGAGGCCGCCGCCGATGACCTGCTCGCCACCGGCGCCCGGCTGATGACCCTCGGCGGTGACCACACCATCGCGCTGCCGCTGCTGCGGTCGGTCGCCAAGCGGCACGGCCCGGTCGCCCTGCTGCACTTCGATGCGCACCTGGACACCTGGGACACCTACTTCGGTGCCGAGTACACGCACGGCACGCCGTTCCGGCGCGCGGTCGAAGAGGGCATCCTCGACACGTCGGCCCTCTCCCATGTGGGCACCCGCGGCCCGCTGTACGGCAAGCAGGACCTGGACGACGACGCCAAGATGGGCTTCGGCATCGTCACGTCGGCCGATGTGATGCGGCGCGGCGTGGACGAGGTCGCCGACCAACTGCGGCAGCGCATCGGCGACCGCCCGCTGTACGTCTCCATCGACATCGACGTGCTCGACCCGGCGCACGCGCCCGGCACCGGCACGCCGGAGGCCGGCGGCCTGACCTCGCGCGAACTCCTGGAGATCCTGCGCGGCCTGGCCGGCTGCCACCTCGTCTCGGCGGACCTGGTCGAGGTCGCCCCGGCGTACGACCACGCGGAGATCACCTCGGTCGCGGCCTCGCACACGGCGTACGAGCTGACGACGATCATGTCCCGGCAGATCGCGGACGCGCGCGTGCGGTAGTGCTGCGGCGGGCGGGCGTGGGTGTATGGCTGGGGGCGGGGGCGCGGGTGGGAAGCGCGCCCCCTTCGGCCGGCCCCGGCGCCGCCCGCCCGTCTGGCCCCGCGCCGCCCCGGCCTCGTGCTGCGCCCCGAGGGATTCGTACGTGAAAGGTCTCCGTACGGGCGTCCCCGCGCGCGGGGTGGCGCGTGTCGATGGTGTGGCGGGGGACAAAGGCCGTGCTTCCGTGCGGGCGCGGGCCTGGGCACACGGGCTGAGCGTACGACGGGGAATTCGGGACCCGTCCCGAATGGGCGGGGGCGCGAAGTGGAATTCCTCATCGGGATGGATCGGAACCATACTTTCCCTGCATTGCGCAAATGTCCCGGGATGAGATACGGCGATCTTGTGTGCGAGCGTTGCGCGACGAGGGGAGTGCGTCCGTCGGGCGCCGTCATTGCAGCGGACGGGTGCCATCCGCTACGGCGTTCTGCGGGGCGCTGGCCAGGAGTAGCCGCGCGGGGACGGTTCCAGACCGGGGAACTCCGTACCTGTCTCGGGCACTTGGGCCACTCGTGAAACGCGGGCAACAACGCGCCAGTGATCGGGATTTTTCCGTCGTCGTGACATTCCTCGCCCCGTAAAATTCCGTTGGGGAATCGCGGGAATGGTCTCGACGTAACAGCCGGGTCACATTTCCGTGCACGCTTCTCTGAGTCGCGGTAAAAGCAGTGCGAGTATGGGCGCTTATGACGCACGGAGATGAACGGCGGCGGGATTTACGGATCTGGCTGCCGGACGCCGAAACCGACCGGGACGTGTCCGCGCTGTGCGCCTGGCTGGAGCGCGAGCAACTGCTTGAGGAGTGGGCGCGGCTGGACCTGGTGCGGATCGACCTGCGGCCGGCTCCCGCCGGGGACGGCGACGGCCATCCCATGGGCGGTGCGAGCGAGGTGCTGATCGTGGTGCTCGGGGCGCTGGCGCAGCCGGCGTTGGATGACCTGTACGCCGCGGTCAAACAGGGCATCGCGGCCTGGCGCGACAACCGCCGCCAAGTGGAGGGCGGCGATCCACCCGAGGTCCGCGACGGATGGACGGACGACTCCTCGGACTCCGATGCGGAGGACGAGGAGTAGGCACGATGCCGGCACGCGACCCCGGGGGCGGGGACAACCTGGCGCTGCTCGTGGGTGTGCCCGAATACGCGCGCAGGGAGTGGGAATCGCCGGACGGGGTGCCGGGCGACCTGCTCGCGGTCCGCAGGAACCTCGTGGAGTTGGCGGCGGCGTTACGCGCCGGCGGCGTCTTCACCGGGCCTGCCGGCGCGGCCGGCCAAGACCGGGACGGTGGCCCTGACGGCACTGTTGACGGCCCGTCGCGCGCCACCGACGACTCGTCCGGCGCTGCCGACGGCCCTTCTGGTGCTGTGGCCGAGGGCGGGGGCGCGGACGGCGCGGGCGGGGGCGTGCTGGTCGTCGAACCTGCTGGCATCGACGCCTTCAACGAGGTGTTGCGGGAGGCCGCGGCCGAGACGCACGGGGTGTTGCTGTTCTACTTCGCCGGGCACGGCGCCGTCCCGTCCTCCGGTTCCGAACTCTGGCTGCAACTGCCGTGGGCCCGTACCGTGCCGGGCGCGCAGCACGTCTTCACCGGCTCCGTGTCGCTGACCGAGGTGTTCAGCGTGTTGCGCACCTCGCCGGCGCGGCAGATCGTGGTGGTCCTGGACTGCTGCTTCGCGGGCAATGCGCTACGCGTCCTGGAGGCGTTCGAACCGCGGCAACGGTTCTTCTTGGTCACCGCGGTGCAGGCGAACCGGCGCATCGACGCCGGGCCCGCGGACACCCCTACGCCCTTCACCGCGGCGCTGCTCGACGTGTTGCGCAGCGCGCGACCCGGGCGCCCTGTGACCTTCGCACGCCTCGGGCCGGCGCTCCGGAGGCGGATGGCCGGACAGCGCACGCTCGCGGATGCGGCGTGGCAACCGCAGACCCGACAGGGCGACCCGGACGCGGACGTCGTCCTGGCTCGTACGTCCGCCGGCGCTGCCTCGTCGTCGCCGGACGGTGCGGATGCCGTGCCCCCGCCCGGCGACGACGACAGCACGGGCGGTGCCACCAGCCCGAGCACCGGCGACGACCTGAACAGCAGTCACGAAGGCGAGCCGGACGGCACCCCGGACGTGCCGGCTCCCGAGCCAGATTCCGCACCGGCTCCAGCCCCGTCGCGCCGGCGACTGCGTGTGCGCACGCGTGTGGGTGTGCGTCGGAGCGGACGTTCACGTGGGCGCCCTCGCCTACGCCCGCGCCCACGCGCGCGTAGTCATCCGCTCGGGCGCGAGCCTGGGGCTGCGCAGCGGCGGGGCGGCGGGCCCCGTTGGCCCCGGGGGCGGCGCTGGCTGATGGCCGGCGCGGCCGTCGGCACGGTCCTGGCCGTCGTCGGCGCCCTGCTCCACGTGTTCGGCAAGGCCCCCGCCGCGCGGATCTGTGCACCGCCGCAGGAGTTGCGCGTGCTGACCGATCCCGATCTGCACCAGGTCGTACGCACGGCCGCGCAGACCTACACCCTGTCGGCCGCGAATCACCCGGACGGGTCGTGCGCCCGGGTGGGGATCACCGTGTACGCGGCCCGTACCTCCGATGTGATCACCGCCTTCCACGACCTGTCTAACGTGTGGCAGCGACCGCCCGGGCACGTCGTCAGGCCCACCGAAGGAGCCGCGGGCACGGGCGCCGGAGCCGGCACCACCAACGTGCCGTCCGCCGCCCCGCTCGACCCGCAGCGCGACGTCGGGGCCCAGCCCGACCTGTGGATTCCGGCGACGGCCGCGGACGTCACGCGGGCCACCGAGGGCAGTCAGGACGTGGACCTGGGCACCCCGTCCGCCCCGTTCGGTTACTCGCCCACCGTGCTCGCCCTGCCCGCGCCGTCCGGTGCCCCTACCGCCGGCCCGCCCGCCCGCGACGGTCACTCCGCGGGGCAGGGGGACCGGCCCACCGGCCGGGACGGCCGTACCGCGGGCCCCGCCGGCAGCTCGCTGTCCCACTTGGTCCGCGCCTTCCTCGACGCCGGTGCGGGCCGGCACGTCCGGCGCCCCGACCCGGAGTCGACCGACGCGGCCCTGTTGGCGACGCGTGCGCTGTACGGGGAAGAGCAGGCCGGTTCGGTGGAGCGACGGTTGGCCCACGGCGGGCCGCTGGCCCCGGACGGGGCCGGCCTGTTGTGCGCGCTGGCCGATGACCGGGAGGCGGACCGCAGCACGGCGGCGATCGTGCCCGAGTACCTGCTGCTGGCCGGTGACCTGGACTGCCAGGCGCAGACGCGGGTGCCGCGCCGAGCCGTCTACCCCGACGACGTCCCCGCCCTCGCCCCCGTCGCCGTGTCGCTCACCTGGGAGGGGTCGGACCAGAACTCCGCCACGGCGCGTACCCGCAGGGTCGGGCTCGACGGCTTCGCGCGGTGGCTGGCCGAGCCCGCGGGGCAACGGGTGTTCCGGTCGGCCGGCTTCTGGTCCAAGGACGGCAGGCCGCCGCCCGGTGGCGGCGTCGGACCGGTGGGCGGCCCGCGCCCCGTCCCCGAGTCGACCGCGCCCGACGACCGCGCCGGCGACGGCCTGGGCGACACGCTGGACCGCTACCGCGCGGCCAACGGCCCCGGGCGGGTGCTCTACCTGCTCGACGCCTCGCCGTCCATGGCCGGCGTGTGGGAGGGCGCCGACGGGGCGCCCGCGCTGCTGGCGCGCTCCTTGGATGGCCTCGGGCCGCGGGACGAGTACGGCGCATGGCGGGTGGCCGCACCCGCGTACGCCGAGCGCCCGTACGACACCGGGCTGTTGGAGTTCGGCCCGCACAAGGACCGGGCCGCCGCCCGGCGCGGCCTCGCCGATCGGGCCCGGCTGACGGAGCACGAGGCCGACCCGTACGGCGCGTTGCGCGCGGCAGTCGCCGAACTGGCCAGGCGCGGCGCGGGGGAGGAGCGGCCCGCGCTGGTCGTGCTGCTCACCGACGACGAGGACAACGGGCGCCCCGGCGGGCAGCAGGGACTGCCGGGCCTGTTGGGGGCGCTGCGCAAGCACGGCGTGCCGGTGGCGGTGGTCTCCTTCAGCAGCCGCGGCTGCGACCCGGGCCAGCCCGACCAGCGGATCGCCGAAGCCTCCGCGGGGGGCTGCCTCGACCAGCGCGACGACCGGGCGGCCGGACTGCGGGACGCGGTGGCGCAGGCCGCGGAGGGCGACCCGGGGTACGCGGCATGAGATGGCGGGGAGGTACGAGGCGTACGAGCCGTCTGAGGCGTACGGGCCGTCTGGGCCAGGTGGCTCCGTCTGACCAGCCTGACCAGACAGGCCGAACGGGCCGGGCGGCCCGAACGGGCCAGTTGGTCTCATCGGACCAGCCGGGTCAGCCCAGCCGGCCCGACCGGCTAGCCCGAACAGACCGAACAGACCGAACAGACAAAGCGGTTCAGGCGGTTCAGGCGATCCGGACGCCCGGCGCAGAAGCAGACCGGAGCGGCCGATCGAGGGAGAAACAGGAGACGAAGTCACCACCTGGCAGCGGCCGGTGGCCTCGCGCGCGCTCGCGCGCGAGGCCGTGGCGCGCGGCCGGCCCGCTCGCGGCGCTGCTCGCCCTGCTCGCCGTGGGCAGCGGGTGCACGTCCGCGGGCGGTACGGACGACGGCGCGTTCACCAGCGACGGCGACCCGCGCGTGATCACCATCGCCAGCGGCCAGGACATCACCGGGCGCAGCGGCGTGCGCCAGCAGATGGTGGACGCCTGGAACGAACGGAGCCGGCGTTCGGGGTCGCCGCTGCGGGCCCGGCTCGTGGAGCTGCCGGGCACCGCCGACCAGCAGCGCAGCCAGTTGCTCGGGGCGCTCCAGTCGGGCAGTTCGCACTACGACGTGGTCAATCTTGATGTGACGTGGGTGCCGGAGTTCGCGGACGGGCACCTGGTGCGCGAACTGGACGAGTCCTTCCTGGATGCGGACGTGTTGCCGACCGCTGCGGCCACCGGCCGCTGGCGGGGCGCGGTGTACGCGGTCCCGTTCAACAGCGACGTCGGGCTGCTCTACTACCGCCGCGACTACCTGTCCGCCGCCGGCTTCACCACGCCCGACCTGGGGACGGAGGCCATGAGCTGGGCCCGGTTCAAGGGGCTACAGCACACGCTGCTCCAGGCGCAGGGCCGTGGCGACCTGCCCGCCGGCTACGACAAGCCGTGGACCACCCAACTCGGCTCGTACGAGGGGCGGACCGTTAACGGCATCGAGGCGTTCGCCACCGCAGGGGCCATCAGTGAGGCCGAGCCCCTGGTGGACGCCGAGGGGCGGTACGTGGGCACCGAGGGGCAGTTGCGCGCCGGGCTCACCGAGTTCGCCGGGCGCGTCGACCGGGCGTACACGCTGGACGGCGCGCAGGAGTCCGCGGAGGCACGCTTGTTGGCCGACTTCGCCGCCGGCAAGACGGCCTTCCTGCGGCACTGGCCGTACGCGTACGGGCAACTCCACCAGGATCTGACGGGCGGGCAACTCGGCCTGGTCGCGCTGCCGGGCAAGGCCGTGCTCGGCGGGCAGGACCTGGCCGTCACGCGTCACGCCCCGCCGGAGAACCTGGCCGCCATCGAGGACCTGGTGCGCTTTCTGACCGGCAGGGGAGGCGAACGGTGCCTGCTCGAAGCGGGCTTCGCCGCCACGCGCGCGAGCGCGTACGAGGAGGACGGCGCGCGCTGTCGGCTCCGGCCGCCCGGCCCTGCCGCCCCGTCGCCCGCCGGCGAGGGCGCCGACCGTATCCCCCGCACGACCGACGGGCGGCCCCGGTCCTCAGCCGTCGTACGGACGGCCCTGCGGGACGCCGTGCTGCGTCCGCGCACCCCGTTGTACGGGGCGTTCAGCCAGGTGTTCGCCGACCATCTGGGCCGGCTGATCGGCGATGCGCCGGACGCGCCGGGCGAGGTGGCGCGCGACCTGCACCGGGCGCTGCAACGCGCGTTGCCGGAGGACGGGTGAGGGGGTTGGGGCGGGCGCGGCGGCAGGCGCGAGGAGGGGGCAACGGGGCCTGATGGGGCCCAACGGAGGGTTCGGGGGAGGGGCAGGGAAGAGGGCACGGAAGGGTTCACGGGAGGGTGAGGACGCGGGGGCCGTCGTCGGTGATCGCCACCGTGTGCTCGCTGTGGGTGGCGCGGCTGCCGTCGACCGTGCGCAGCCCCCAGCCGTCGACGTCCATGACGTACGCGTCCGCGCCGCCCGCCGTGAACATCGGCTCCAGCGCGAGGACGAGGCCGTGGCGCAGCCGGAAGCCGCGGCCCGGCCGGCCCTCGTTGGGCACCGGCGGGTCCTCGTGCATCCGGCGGCCGATGCCGTGGCCGCCGTAGTCGGCCAGGATGCCGTAGCCGGCGGCGCGGCCGACGGTGCCGATGGCGTGGCCGATGTCGCCCATCCGGGCGCCGGGCACGGCCGCCGCGATGCCCGCGGCGAGGGCCGCGCGGCCGGTTTCGATCAGCTTCAGGTCGGCCGGGCGCGGGGTGCCCACGACGAAGCTGGTGGCGGCGTCGCCGGCCCAGCCGTCCAGGGTCGCGCCGCAGTCGATGCTGACCAGGTCGCCGTCGCGGAGCCGGTAGTCGCCCGGGATGCCGTGCACGACCGTGTCGTTGACCGACGCGCAGAGCACCGCGGGGAACGGGGTGGCCGCGAAGTGCGGCCGGTAGTTGAGGAACGGCGAACCGGCGCCGGCGGCGCGCAGTACCTCGCGCGCCGCCTCGTCCAGCGCGGTCAGCGGGACGCCGACGGCCGCGACCTGCTCGGCGGCGGCCAGCGCGTGGGCCACGATGCGGCCGGCCTCGCGCATGGCGTCGAGTTCGCCGTCTGTCTTGATCTCCACCATGGGTGGGGGTCCTTCCTGGTGCGTTGGTGCGTACGGCAGGTGGGGGCGGGTTCAACCAGCGGGGGCGCTCCGGGCCCGTGGCGCGGGCGGCCGGGGCGCAGCGGAGCGGACGCCAGCCCAGAGCTGCGCCAATTTTCATACCGTTATTACTGTACCGGATTGCTTTACCGGTATTGCAATGCCGGTATTACAATGGCGGCATGGTGCGCACACCCCTCACCCCGTTGGAACGCGAGCGCGGCCGTCATCTGGGCCTGCTGCTGCGACAGGCGCGCGGCGAACGGAGCATGGCCGACGTCGCCGCCGCCGCCGGCATCTCCGCCGAGACCCTGCGCAAGATCGAGACCGGCCGGGCCCCGACACCGGCCTTCTTCACCGTCGCCGCCCTGGTCGGCACGCTCGGCCTGCGCCTGGACGACGTGGCGGCGCACTGTGCCGCCGTGGCCCTGCCGGCGGAGGCGGGCAGCGGCGAGGGTGCCGGGAGCGCTGCGGGAGTGGCCGCCGCTGCGGACGCCGTGGGCGTTGACGTCGCGGCGCTCTGGGGTCCCGCGGCGGCCTAGCGCGGCTTGATCCGCCCGGTCCCCCGGGCGGTCGCCGGCTCATCCGCCCCGGACGGGCGCCAGCCTGCTTGCCCGGGGCGGCTTTGTGGTGCCCGCGGGGGCTTTCACGCGTGCGTGTGCGCGCGTGCTGGCGTTCCCGGGCTGGTCACACCTGGAGCGCCGTACTTCGCCGTATGCCTGGGTGCGTGCTCCGGGCGGGCGCGTCGCCGAATCGTCGGTGGGGGCCTCTTCCTCGTGCGGGCGTGCGCGCGGGAGGCGCTTCCGGATGGGCGCCGAGGCATGTGCGTCGAGTTCGCACAGTCGCCCTGCCCCGCCTCGGGGCGCAGGCGCATTCCGCTCGGAGCCGAGTGGGGGCGGCGCCCGGCGTGCCCCCGCGCTCGGGGGCGCGCACACTGAGCATTCGATCGTGTGTGCGCCCATCGTGCGCTTCTTTGTTTGTTACGGCGGAATGAAATCCGCACGCCACGGCGTTGCAGCCTTCCGGTGATGACCATGAGGCGGGGAGGCAGGGAGTGTCAGCGACAGCCGCGACGACCAGCGCTGGGCAAGAGGGCTGGGCGCGCAGACTGGCCCGGTACTGCTGGCGGTATCGGCGCAACGTGGTGCTCGCGCTCGGCGCGTCGCTCGCCGGGATGGCCGTCACGGCGCTCGTTCCGCTCATCCCCAAGCTGATCATCGACGACGTGATCGTCTCGCACGACCGCTCGCTGGCCCCCTGGGCGACGCTGCTGGTCGTGGCGGCCGTGGTGGTCTACGGGCTGACGTACGTGCGCCGCTTCTACGGCGGGCGCCTCGCCCTGGACGTCCAGCACGACCTGCGGACCGAGATGTTCCAGTCGATCTCCCGGCTGGACGGGCGCCGTCAGGACGAGCTGAGCACCGGTCAGGTGCTCGGCCGCGGCACCAGCGACCTGCAACTGGTGCAGGGCTTGCTGTTCATGCTCCCGATGATGGTCGGGAACGTCCTGCTCTTCATCATCTCGCTCGTCGTCATGCTGGTGCTCTCACCGCTGCTGACCCTGGTCGCGCTGGCCGTGGGCCCCGCCCTGTGGTTCATCGCGGCCCGCAGCCGCGACCGGCTCTTCCCCGCCACCTGGTACGCGCAGGGGCAGGCGGCGGCCGTGGCCGGCGTCGTGGAGGGCGCGGTCAGCGGCGTCCGGGTGGTCAAGGGCTTCGGGCAGGAGGAGCAGGAGACCGGCAAGCTGCGCGAGGTGAGCCGCGGCCTGTTCGCGGCCAGGCTGCGCACGATACGGCTCAACTCCCGCTTCACCCCCGCCCTCCAGGCGGTCCCGGCGCTCGGCCAGGTCGCGATGCTCGCCCTCGGCGGCTGGATGGCCACCCGCGGTCAGGTCACGCTCGGCACCTTCGTCGCCTTCTCCACCTATCTGGCGCAGCTCGTCGGCCCGGTCCGGATGCTGGCGATGATGCTCACCGTGGGGCAGCAGGCGCGCGCGGGCGTGGAGCGCGTCTTCGAACTGATCGACACGGAGCCGGCCATAGCGGAGCGGCCCGACGCCCACGAGCTGCCCGCCGACGCCCCGGCCACCGTCGAGTTCGACCACGTCACCTTCGGCTACGGCACCGCGGCGGAGCCGGCAGGCCCCACCGAAGCGCCTGCGGCCGATTCGCCCGGGGCCGGGGCGCCCGCGGCCGAATCCTCCGGGGTCGCGCTGGCCAAGGGCGACCCGGCGGCCTCCGGGGCGGACGGCGCATCCCGCGCGCGCCCCGTGCTCCAGGACGTCTCGCTGCGCATCGCCCCCGGCGAGACGCTGGCCGTGGTCGGCGCGTCCGGCAGCGGCAAGTCCACGCTGTCGCTGCTGCTGCCCCGGTTCTACGACGTGACCGGTGGCGCGGTGCGGGTGGGCGGCCACGACGTGCGCGACCTGACGTACGCGTCGCTGCGCGCGGCCATCGGTCTCGTACCGGAGACGAGCTTCCTGTTCTCGGCCAGCGTGCGCGAGAACATCGCGTACGGGCTGCCCGACGCGACCGACGAGCAGGTCCGCACGGCGGCGCGGGCCGCGCAGGCCGACCGGTTCATCGACGAACTGCCGGACGGTTACGACACCAAGGTCGGCGAGCAGGGCCTGACGCTCTCCGGTGGGCAGCGCCAGCGCATCGCCCTGGCCCGGGCGATCCTCACCGACCCCAGGCTGCTGCTGCTCGACGACGCGACCTCGGCCGTCGACGCCCGGGTGGAGCACGAGATCCACGAGGCGCTGCGCAGTGTGATGGCCGGCCGCACCACGCTGCTCATCGCGCACCGCCAGTCCACGCTGGCCCTCGCCGACCGGATCGCCGTACTGGACGGCGGGCGCCTCGCCGACGTCGGCACCCACGCCGAACTGGTCGAACGCTGTCCGCTCTACCGCCGGCTGCTGACCGACCCGGACGAGCTCGGCGACGTGGTACGTGACGTGGCCGGCCTCGGTTACCGGGCGCCGACCGACGGCCAGGGCGCCGCCGGCACCGCGCCCCTCGCGGGCGCGAGCGCGCGCGACGACGCGCACGGCGGTACGCCGGAGCGCCCGGCCGCCGGTGCGGCCGGGCCCGTCGCCGGCGGGTTCGGCGGCGAATCCGCGGCGGCCGGGCTGCTGCTGCCCAGCTACCGCCCGGCGGACGCGGCACCGGACGGGAGCGCCCCCGGCGACCCGGACGGTACGCACGCCCGGGCCACCGCGAACGGCGGGCCCGCCGCGGACGGCCACGCCGGCGACCCCACGGACGACCGCCCCACGGACGACCGCCCCACGGCCGGCGACACCGCCGGTACGGACGGCCCCGCGCCCGGCCGCCGCTCCGGCGCGAGCGTCGACCACCGGCGGCTGGACGCGCTGGCCGAGCGCCGGGCCGAAGGCGCCGCGTACGGCGACGACCTCGCGGACGAGATCGCCGAACTGGCGGAGATCGGCACGGCCGAGACCCGGTCGGGGAACCTCACCGCGGCGCACGCCGACCCGGTCGGCCGGGCGCGCGAGGCGCAGGCCGCCACACTCGCCGTCACCCCCGAACTCTGGGTGCGCCCGGACGCCGCCGGGCGC
>NZ_JBLIWA010000018.1:50721-181170 GCF_047525675.1 Streptomyces sp. 796.1
GGCCCCACGGAGGCCGGCGCAGCCCGGTCCGGCGCCGGCGCGGCGGGGCAGGCCGGCGCGCCCGCCGCGGGCCCCGGCGTCGCCGCCGCGATGGCCGGCATGCCGGCCACGCCCGAACTCCTCGCCAAGGTCGCCGCCCTGCCCCCGGCGACCGACACCCCCGACATCGACGAGGCCGCGGCGACCCGCCCGGAGCGCGACTACGGGCTGCGCCAACTGCTGCGCGGCTTCGGCAAACCACTGGCGCTCAGCCTGCTGCTCGTCTCGCTGGACGCGCTGGCCGGGCTGTTGCTGCCGGTGCTGATCCGGCACGGCATCGACCAGGGCGTGCAGCGCATGGCGCTGAACGCGGTGTGGGCCGCATCCGGCCTGGCCCTGCTGGTGGTGCTCGGGCAGTGGGCCGCCCAGATCGGCGAGACCCGGATGACCGGGCGCACCGGTGAGCGCGTCCTGTACTCGCTGCGCGTGAAGATCTTCGCCCAGCTCCAGCGGCTCGGCCTCGACTACTACGAGCGCGAGCTCAGCGGCAAGGTCATGACCCGGATGACCACCGACGTCGACGCGTTGTCCACGTTCTTGCAGACGGGTCTGGTCACCGCGCTGGTCAGCCTGCTCACCTTCTTCGGCATCCTGGTCGCGCTGCTGGTCATCGACGTGGAACTGGCCCTGGTGGTCTTCGCGACGCTGCCCGTGCTGATCGTCGGCACCGTCTTCTTCCGACGCCAGAGCGTCAAGGCGTACGAGTTGGCCCGCGAGCGGGTCAGCGCCGTCAACGCCGACCTCCAGGAGAACGTCGCCGGGCTGCGCATCGTGCAGGCGTTCCGCCGCGAGGACAGCGGCCAGCAGCGGTTCGCCGAGCGCAGCGACGCCTACCGGCAGGCCCGGGTGCGCGGCCAGTGGCTGATATCGGTGTACTTCCCGTTCGTCCAACTGCTGTCGTCGGTGGCCGCCGCGCTGGTGCTGATCGTCGGCGCCGGCCGGGTCAGCGACGGCACGCTCACCGCGGGCGCGCTCGTGGCGTACCTGCTCTACATCGACCTGTTCTTCGCCCCCGTGCAGCAGCTCTCGCAGGTCTTCGACGGATATCAGCAGGCCACCGTCTCGCTGGGCCGGGTGCAGGAGTTGCTGCGCGAGCCGACGACGACGCCGGTGGCCGAGGCGCCGCGGCCGGTGCAGCGGCTGCGCGGCGACATAGCCTTCGATGACGTGCAGTTCCACTACGGCACGGGCGAGCAGACCGAGGCCGCGCTGACCGGCATCGACCTGCGCATACCCGCCGGCCAGACGGTGGCCTTCGTCGGCGAGACCGGTGCTGGCAAGTCCACCCTGGTCAAGCTGGTGGCCAGGTTCTACGACCCGTCAGCGGGCCGGGTGACCGTGGACGGCACGGACCTGCGCGAGTTGGACCTCGCGCAGTACCGGCACCGGCTCGGCGTGGTGCCGCAGGAGTCCTACCTCTTCCCCGGCACGGTGCGGGACGCCATCGCGTACGGGCGCCCCGACGCGTCCGACGCGGAGGTGGAGGCCGCGGCGCGGGCGGTGGGCGCGCACGACATGATCGCCGTGCTGGACGGCGGCTACCTGCACGAGGTCACCGAGCGGGGCCGCAACCTCTCCGCCGGGCAACGGCAGTTGATAGCCCTGGCCAGGGCGGAGCTGGTGGGTCCCGACATCCTGCTGCTCGACGAGGCGACCGCCGCGCTCGACCTGGCCACCGAAGCCCTGGTCAACCAGGCCACCGACCGGCTCGCCGGGGCCCGTACCACGCTGGTGGTGGCGCACCGGCTGACCACGGCCGCGCGCGCGGACCGGGTGGTGGTCCTGGACCACGGCCGGGTCGTCGAGGACGGCACGCACGAGGAACTGCTGGCGCGCGACGGGCGGTACGCGCGGCTCTGGCACGCCTTCACGGGGGGCGATAAGGCCACGACGGCTGCGGTCGCGGGTTGACGGGCCCGCGCCCGGGCGCCGCGCCGCCGCCCCGGCTCGCCCCAACCCCGCGCCCGGGCGCCCGCGCAACGGTCCCGGCCCGTCCTGCCCCCGCCGGACGCCCGCGCCCCTGCCCCGTGCCCGTGCCCGTGCCCGGCTGTAAGGCCGGTTCAGCCCGGCCGCCCTGTCCTAGGACCGGGCCGCCGGCCCGTACCGGCCGCGGCATCACCCCAACGGGCGTACCGTCAGCCGGTCACTCCAGCCGGTCATCCCAGACGGCCACTCCGGACGGGGCGCCCCAGGTCGGTCACCCGGGCGGGGCGGGGCAGGGGGGCGCGGGGGCAGGCCGGACCGGGTCAGCCGAGCCAGCGCCCGGGCTACGGCTCCATCCCGCTCGCGCGGGCGATGGCCTCCACCTCGCGGCGGTCCGCCTCCCGTTCGGCCGCCTCGGCGGCCACCCGGCGTCTGTGCCGGTCGAGGAAGTCCGGGTCGCAGGCGCGGTCCTGCGGCACGAGGACCTTCATGCCCTTGGCGTAGGGCGTGTCCCCGAGGTCCACGACGACCCGCTCGTCCTGCGAGGTCAGCAGCCCGAACAGGACCAGGAGCTCGGCCTGGAGGTCGGGCGTGAACAGCTCGCGTTCCTCGGGGCCCATGCCCAGTTCGTAGGTGCCGCCGCGCACCGCGGGTGAGACGCTGAGCTCGCGGAGCAGCCGCATCAGGAGTTCGAGGGACGGCGGATCGATGCGCTGCGCGAGATCACTCAGGTGTTGGCGTAACCGTTCGGCCCGTTCGCTCGGTTCGGGGGCCGCGGGCCCCTGGGGTTCCTCTCGGTCCATGCCGACAGCATGGGTCATCTCACCCAACGAGGGGAGGGGGCCGACACAGCGTAACGGCGGCCGGCCGGGCGCTCCGGGGCCGGGACGGAAGTCACTGCACCCCCTGCGAACTGGGGCTAGCCGTTCGCAGGTGCTCCCTATAGGTTCACGGCGACCACTGTGAACTTTGTGAAACTCCTGGGGAGGGCGAATGCACAAGTCGCTCAGATGGCTGCTCACGCTGGTGGTGCTCATCGGCACCGTCAGTGTGGGCTCTGCTTCGGCCGGTACGGCCACCGCCGCGGAACCGGACGACATCAAGGAACGCATCCTCGACATACCGGGGATGAGCTTCATAGAGGAGAAGCCCTACGACGGGTACCGCTTCCTCGTCCTCAACTACGAACAGCCGGTCGACCACCGGCGCCCGTGGAAGGGGACGTTCAAGCAGCGGATCACGCTGCTGCACAAGTCCGTCGACCGCCCCACGGTCTTCTTCACCTCCGGCTACAACGTGAGCACGAGCCCGCGCCGCAGTGAGCCGACGCAGATCATCGACGGCAACCAGCTCTCCATGGAGTATCGCTTCTTCACCCCGTCCCGGCCGCAGCCGGCCGACTGGAAGAAGCTCGACATCTGGCAGGCCGCCAGCGACCAGCACCGCCTGTACCAGGCCCTCAAGCCGATCTACGGCAAGAAGTGGCTGGCCACCGGCGGCAGCAAGGGCGGCATGACGGCGACGTACTTCCGCCGCTTCTACCCGCACGACATGGACGGCACCGTCGCGTACGTGGCCCCCAACGACGTGGTCAACCACGAGGACTCGGCGTACGACCGGTTCTTCGCCCGGGTCGGCAACCGCGAGTGCCGCGCCAGCCTGACCGCCGTGCAGCGCGAGGCCCTGGAGCGCCGGGACCGGCTGGTCGCCCGCTACCAGAAGTGGGCCGACGAGCAGGGCCGCACCTTCACCGTGATGGGCAGCGCCGACAAGGCGTACGAGAACGCCGTGATCAGCCTGGCCTGGGCGTTCTGGCAGTACAGCCTGGAGAAGGACTGCGCCGACGTGCCCGCGCCGACCGCGTCCGACGACGTGCTCTACAACTACATCGACAAGATCTCCGGCTTCGAGTCCACCACGGACCAGGGCCTGGCCGGCTACACGCCGTACTACTACCAGGCGGGCACCCAGATGGGCTGGCCGACGGTGCAGTACAGCAAGCTGCGTGACCTGCTGCGCTACCCGGGCATCGACGCGCCGCGGCACTCCGTCCCGGCCGAGATCCCGATGCGCTTCGACCCGCGCCCGATGCGGGACGTGGACCACTGGGTGCGCCAGCACGGCCAGCAGATGCTGTTCGTCAACGGCCAGAACGACCCGTGGGGCGCCGAGCCGTTCCACGTGAAGCAGCGCAACGACTCGTACGTGTACACGGCGCCCGGCGCCAACCACGGTGCCAACATCGCCGGGCTGCCCGCCGCGCAGAAGGCGAAGGCGACCGCGCGCGTCCTGGAGTGGGCGGGCGTGCAGCCGGCGGCCGTGAAGTCCGGCGCGCAGACGGCGAAGCCGCTGGCCGCGTACGACAAGAAGCTCGACCGCCAGGAGTTGACCCGCGAGTCCGCACTGCGGCCGTAGCGGAGGCGGCTGGTCGACACCGGTACGTGCGCGCGTGGCCGGCCGGTGTGGTGACTCGCCGATGCGGAGGGGCGTCCGGATTCCGGGCGCCCCTCCCGCGCGTCCGGGCGCGGGACGGCGCGGCCGATTGCGGCAGGCCAGGCTGGGGTGGCCGGTGCGCGGCGGGGCCGCGGGCCATGGACTGCGGGTCGTAGCTGGCGGGGTGCGCGAGTGGGGCGCCGCGCGGGTCAGCCGGCCGCGCGGTGCGGCCAGTGCTCCTGGAGGATGCGTACGGTCTCGGTGATGGCCGGGCGGCGGGCGGCGCCAGGGCGCCAGAGCGCGTACAGCCGGCGCACGGGGGTCGGTTCGAGCGGTACGACGACGACCCCGTCCGGCACCGGGCCCCGGCCGAGGCGCGGCACCAGGGCGATTCCGAGACCGGCCGCGACCAGCGCCAACTGGGTGTGGTACTCGGCGACCTGGTACGCCAGGTCGGGTTCGTGGCCGGAGGCGCGCAGCGTCCGCACCAGCCAGTCGTGGCAGACCGAGCCGGGCGGCTGGCAGATCCACCGCTGGTCGGTCAGGTCGGCGCGGCGCAGCACGGCGCGGCCGGCGAACGGGTGGTCGCCCGGCACCAGGACGTCGGACGGGTCGTCGCCGATCACCGCCCGCTCCACGCCGTCGGGCGCCGGCAGCGGCGAGATGTCCCAGTCGTGGGCGACGGCCAGGTCGATCACGCCGCGGGTCACCAGATCGGGCGAGAGGTGCGGGTCCACCTCGATCATCCGGGTGTCCAACCCGGTGTGCCGGGTGGCGAGTTCGGCCAGTACGGAGGGGAGCAGACCGCGCGCGGCCGAGGCGAACGCGCCGATCGCCAGCCGGCCCGACGGCTGCCCGCGCCGCTCTTCGAGCGTGGTCTCGGCGCGCTCCACGATGGACAGCAGTTCCTGCGCGGTGTCGGCCAGGTGCTGCGCCGCGTCGGTGAGGGCAATGCCGCGGCCCTGCCGTTCGAGGAGTGTGGTCCGGGTCTCCCGCTCCAACTTGGCGATCTGCTGCGAGATGGCCGACGGGGTGTAGCCGAGGGCGATCGCCGCCGCACTGACCGAACCGTGTACGGCGACCGCGTGCAGCGCCCGCAACCGCGCCAGGTCCAACATGTGTCCGCCCCCTCCGCCCCTCGCCCGTATCGCCTTGTCGGCCCCACCGCCCGCCTCGGGGCAGCTTGTAGCAATGCTTCATCCAACCATGAAGACACTTGCGCTGGTGCTACAAGGTTCGGCGGAGCGATGCTCGACGGCATGCGACCCGTTCACATCGCCCTGGCCGTGTTCGTCGCCGCCGCCTGGGGCGTCAACTTCGTTGTCATCGAGATCGGACTCGACCACTTCCCGCCGCTGCTGTTCTGCGCCCTGCGGTTCGCCGCCGCTGCGGTACCGGCGGTGTTCCTGATCGGCAGGCCGCAGGTCGCCTGGCGCTGGGTGATCGGGGTGGGGCTCGCGCTCGGCGTGGCCAAGTTCGGGCTGCTCTTCATCGGCATGCAGCAGGGGGCGCCAGCGGGGCTCTCCTCGCTGGTGCTCCAGGTGCAGGCGGTGTTCACGGTGCTGTTCGCCGCCCTCGTACTCGGCGAGCGGCCCGGCCCGGCACGGCTGGTGGGGATGGGTGTGGCACTGGTCGGCATCGCGGTGGCCGCGGTGGACGAGGGCACCTCGGGCCCGCTCGTCGGGCTGGGCCTGGTGGTGGCCGCCGCGCTCTGCTGGGGCGTGTCGAACGTGCTGACCCGCAAGGCCGCACCGCCGGACGCGCTGCGGTTCATGGTCTGGGTGAGCGTGGTGCCGGTGCTGCCGCTGGTGGTCCTGTCGCTGCTGTTCGAGGGCCCGGACGCGGACCTGGAAGCGCTGCGCGGCCTCGACTGGAGCGGCCTCGGCGTGATCGCGTACGTGGCCTGGTTCACCACCCTGTTCGGCTTCGGCGCCTGGGGCCTGTTGCTGCGCACGTACGACGCGTCCGCGGTCGCCCCGTTCTCGCTCCTCGTGCCGGTCTTCGGGATGTCGTCCGCGGCCCTGCTGCTGAACGAGGAGGTGAGCCCGCTGCGCTGGCTGGCCGCGGTGCTGCTGGTGGGCGGAGTGGCGCTGACCTCCTTCGCCGGCGTCCGACGCGGGGGGCGGGCTGGCGGCGGGCCCGACGGGCGGGCCGGGGCGCGGGCCGGCGGGCCCGGCGATCGGGTCGCGGCGGAGCCGGCGGGGAGCGCCACTGCGGCGCGGTGACCGCTGCGGGCTGCGGGCTGCGGGGCGGGGGCCGGCCCGCGTCGGTGACCGGCCCCGGGAGCGGACCCGAAGCCCGGGGCCGAGAGCCGAGCCTGGAGCCGAACCACCGCGAACCCGGGCCCGAGCCCCAACCCGAGCCGGCACCCCAACCCGAGCCGGCACCCCGACCCGCGCGCGGGGCTCGGCCCAGCGTCGGGGCCTGAGGGGGGGCGTACGGGGCCCGCCACTACGGCCGGGCCTCGGCCCCCCGGCCAGCGGTGCCGCGCCGTGCGTCCTGCGACGCCTCGGCCAGGAGCGCGTGCAGCCGGTCGCGGCCGGCTGCGAGCAGCGGTGCCAACTCGGCCGCCTGCGGGTACCAGCGCTTCTCGTACTCCCAACACACCCACCCCGTACGGCCGGGGCCGGGCAGCGTGGTGCCCGTCGCGTCCTCGCGCAGCCACTCGGCGAGGCACGCGCGCAGCGGGAGCACCCCGGCGCCGAGCGGCAGCGGGGTCGTGTCCTCGGCCGACGCGACGTCCTTGACCTGCACGTAGCCCAGGTGCGGGGCGAGCACCGCGTACGAGGTGGCCGGGTCCTCGCCGCCCAGCCAGGTGTGCAGCACGTCCCAGACGGCGCCGACGTCGAGGTGGCCGACCGGACCGAGCGCGCGGCAGACGGCGGCCCCGGTGCGGTGCGAGTCGTGGGTCTCCAGGAGCACGCGCACCCCCACGTCGTGGGCGTACGGTGCGGCGGCGGCCAGTCGGCGGGCGGCCGTCGCGTCCGCCTCGTCAGGGTCCTGGTCGCCGCCGCCGGGGAAGACCCGGACGTACTCCGCGCCCAGGTCGTGGGCGAGCGTGAGGAGTTCACGCAACTCGGCGAGGACGGGTGCGTCGGGGCCTGCGGCGGCGACCTGCACGTAGCCGGCGACGGTGAGGACCGCCACGCCCGCCGCGCGGAACTCCGCGGCCACCGCCGTTCGTTCGGCCGGGCCGAGTCCGAGGTGCACCGGCTCTTCGGGGTGGGCGCGCAGTTCGACGCCCTGGTAGCCGTGTTCGGCCGCCAGTCGGACGACGTCGCGTACGGGCAGGCCGGGCAGGCCGAGGGTGGAGAAGGCGAGCTTCATGCGGGGCTCCAGGACACAGGTGCGCGCGGGCGCAGACGGCAGGACACAGGGGTGCGCACGGGCGCACACAGCCGAAGGGGGTACGGCACGCCGGGCGGTCGGCCCGGCCGGACCAACGCCGGCACGGGCCCCGCCCCGCGCCACCAGGGCTGTCGTTACCTCCGCGTGCCCCCAGAGGTCACTGTTACACCTGTGGGTGTGCCACTGCCGGTGGTTGCCCCCGGCTCCTGAACCGGTCGGTGACCGGCCCGCGACTGCCCACCGTCCCAGGGGCGCCCCAGCGACTGGGGCCCCCGTCGGCTCGGCACCGCCGACGGCTCACGACGTCTCGGCGGGGTCGGTGGGCGGTGGCGCCGTGGAGTTACGGATCATCAGCTCGGCGCGGATCATGGCCACGCCGCCGGGGGGCGCGGCCTCCCGACCCAGCGCGAGCCGGCCGGCCCGCGCGCCCGCCTCGTACAACGGCAGCCGTACGGTGCTGAGCGCCGGGGCCGCGTCCACACTGAACGGCAGGTCGTCGAAGCCGGCGACGGACACGTCCCGCGGAATGCTCAGGCCCATGTCGCGCAGGGCCGCGCAGGCGCCGAGCGCCACCGTGTCGTTCGCGGCGACCAGCGCCGTGATGCCCGGCTCGCGCCGCAGGAGTTCGCAGGTCGCGTCGTACCCGGAGGCCCGGTCGTACGCCCCGTGCACCACCAGCGGCAGGTCCGCCGGCGGCGCCGGCGCCGGCTCAGCGTGGGCGCCCCCGGCCGGCGCAGCGGCGGGCGCGCCGGTCAGCGGCCCGTCAGGGTCCGGGCCGTCCGCGGGCGCCGGGGCAGTGGACCCGTCCCGTACGGCGCGCAGTTCCGCGCGGGTGGCCGGCGGTACGGGGGCCAGGCGCGGCGCGCTGTCGGGGGCGGGCGGGCCGCCGTCGGTCCGCTGGCCGGCCGGGCCGCCGGCCTGGGGCACCTCGGCGGGCGTCGGGATGCCGTGCGCGGCCAGCGCGGCGAGGTGGCCCTCAAGGCGGTGCCGGGTGGTGGTGCGGTCGGCGGGCCCGGCGATGTAGCCGATCCGTCGGTGGCCGAGGGTGAGCAGGTGCTCGGTGAGGCGGCGGGCGCCCCCGCGGTTGTCGAAGGTGAGGGTGAGCGCGCCGGGCACCGGCGGTCGGCCGCAGAGCACCACCCGGGTGCCGGCCGAGGTGAGCCGCGCCACCCGGGCAGCCAGCCGCTCCGTGTACGCCGGGTCGTCCGCCGCGCTGCCGGTGAGCACCACGGCCCCGGCGCGCTGGCGCTGCAACAGGGTGAGGTAGGTGAGTTCGCGCTCGGGGGAGCCGTTGGTGTTGCAGACGACGGCTAGCTTCTCGGCGCCACCGGCGCTGGCCGGGCCCGTCGGCGCCTTGGCCGGGGGACCGCCGATCGCCGCGCCCCGTGCGTCGGGCCCGGGAGCCGCGGGCGGCCCGCCGCCGATCTCGGCCTGGATGGCCCCCGCCATGATCCCGAAGAACGGGTCGGCGATGTCGTTGACGAGGATGCCCACGAGGTCGGAGTTGGCCGCGGCGAGCGCGCTGGCCGGCCCGTTGACCACGTAGTCCAGGTCGTCGACGGCCCGTAGCACCCGGGCCCGAGTGGCCTCGGCGACCGGATAGTTCCCGCTCAGCACCCGGGAGACGGTGGCCGCCGACACCCCGGCCCGCGCCGCCACGTCCGCCAGGGTCACCGTCATCGCTTCCGCTCCATCCGCCGTCCTTCACCCCTACTGTCGTCGGTGCTGCCGAACCGGCCGTCGTGTCGATCGTGTCGTTGGTCGCGCCGCGGACCGTGGTCCTGCGGCTGGCCTTCGTGGTCCTGCCGGTGCCCACGGCGCGGCCCCGGCACGGCGCGGCGGCGCGCGGGGCGGCCCGTCCGCACGGGGCGCCGGGCCCCGTCGCCGAGCGGCCGGCGCCCGCCGGGCACGACCGGAGTGCCGGGCCGTGGTGCGCTCTGCGTACGCCCCCGGCCAAGGCGCAGGGTAACGGTGCCGGGTGCACGCACGGTGGCGGGCACCCGTCGCCCGCCCCACCGGCCGCCCCGACCGGGGCCCGCGTACGGCGTTTGGAACGGTGGGAGGCGTCGTACGTGACGCGCGGGCGCGCGGAGCACCGTGCGGAGGAGGCGCCCCGTATGCAACTCCCTTGCCGGGGGCGCTGGTTGCTGCCGCGGCCGGTCGGCGGTGCGGCGTGCGGCGGCGGTACGCGCGCGTGTGGGAGCGGGCGGCGACGTTGGGCGCGCGGGCGGCCAAGGGGCGTCCGGGGAGGGGCTGTTGGGGCTGGCGGGCGGGCGGGGCGGGGGACGGAGCGGTGGCGGAGCTGCCATGGGCTGGCCCAGGGAAGTGCGAGCGGGGCGAACCCCGGGCGACCCCGGGGGAGCCACATGGTAACCACGCCCGGGCCGGCTGCCGAGGCCACCTTCCACGGCCGTCGGCGGAGCGGCCCCCGGGCGGCTCCACCGGGCGTTTCCGCAGCCCGCGCGCCGTCCCGCCGCAGCACGTACCCGCTGACCGCACGTAACGGATAGATAACAGCGAGAAATCGTGCAACCCTTCCCGGCCGCAGGGGGTCGTTACTGTCACTGGCTCCTGCGGAGGGGAATCTGGGGGGATTTCGAGCGGAGCCAGTGGAGGGGGAACCTGAGGGGTCTGGTCCTTGACCGGGCCCCTCAGGAACAGCCGGCCCCGCCGCCGCCCCCTCAGGGACTCGACCCCGTAGTTCCCTCGCGAATTCGGGCCCGCCGCCCCGCAGTCCCGCAACCTCCCCCTCCCTCGGGGCCCTGTCCCCGACCAGCCGGCCGCGAACCGGCCACCACCTGGCGCTTCGTGGCGGGAGTGCGGCACCGCGGGGGCTGCGCCCGGCCCTGGGCGCGGTGCTGGTGGCGGAGTTATCCACAGGCTCGCACGAGTGTCGGACTCCGGCGGTACGGTCGCCTCATGTTCAAGCTCGCGGTGGTCGAAGGGGTCCTGGAGCGGATCACCTACTCCAATGAAGAGAACGGCTACACGGTCGCGCGGGTCGACACCGGAAGGGGCTCCGGTGACCTGCTCACCGTCGTCGGCTCGCTGCTCGGTGCCCAGCCGGGGGAGTCGCTGCGGATGGAGGGCCGTTGGGGCTCCCACCCGCAGTACGGCAAGCAGTTCACGGTGGAGAACTACACGACGGTGCTGCCCGCCACCGTCCAGGGCATCCGCCGGTATCTGGGCTCCGGCCTCATCAAGGGCATCGGGCCGCGGATCGCCGACCGCATCACCGAGCACTTCGGGGTGGAGACGCTGGACGTCATCGAGCAGCAGCCGGAGCGGCTGATCGAGGTGCCCGGACTCGGCCCCAAGCGGACCAAGATGATCGGCGCCGCCTGGGAGGAGCAGAAGGCCATCAAGGAGGTCATGGTCTTCCTCCAGGGCGTGGGCGTCTCCACCTCGATCGCGGTGCGCATCTACAAGAAGTACGGGGACGCCTCCATCTCCGTCGTCCGCAACCAGCCCTACCGCCTCGCGGCCGACGTCTGGGGCATCGGCTTCCTCACCGCCGACCGGATCGCCCAGGCCGTCGGCATCCCGCACGACAGCCCGGACCGGGTGATGGCGGGCCTCCAGTACGCACTGTCCCAGTCCGCCGACAACGGCCACTGCTATCTGCCCGAGGAGCAACTCATCGCCGATGCGGTGAAGTTGCTCCAGGTGGACACCGGCCTGGTCATCGAGTGCCTGGGCGAGTTGGCCGAAGACCCGGAGGGGGTGGTGCGGGAGGCGGTCCCAGGGCCCGCCGAAGGGGAGCCGGTCACCGCCGTCTACCTGGTTCCCTTCCACCGCGCGGAGCTCTCGCTGGCCGGGTCGCTGCGCCGGCTGCTGCGCGGCGAGGAGAACCGGATGCCCGCGTTCCAGGACGTCGACTGGGACAAGGCACTGGCCTGGCTGGCCCGGCGCACCGGCGCCGACCTCGCGCCCGAGCAGCAGCAGGCGGTGCGGCTCGCGCTCTCCGAGAAGGTGGCCGTGCTCACCGGCGGCCCCGGCTGCGGCAAGTCCTTCACGGTCCGCTCGGTCGTCGAGCTGGCCCGGGCCAAGAACGCGAAGGTGGTGCTCGCCGCGCCCACCGGCCGGGCCGCCAAGCGGCTGTCCGAGCTGACCGGGGCCGAGGCGTCCACCGTGCACCGCCTCCTCGAACTCAAGCCCGGCGGGGACGCTGCGTACGACCGGGACCGACCGCTCGACGCCGATCTGGTGGTGGTGGACGAGGCGTCGATGCTGGACCTGCTGCTCGCGAACAAACTGGTCAAGGCCGTGCCGCCGGGGGCGCACCTGCTGCTCGTCGGCGATGTGGACCAGCTTCCCTCGGTGGGCGCCGGCGAGGTGCTGCGGGACCTGCTCGCCCCCGACAGCCCGGTGCCCGCCGTCCGGCTGACCCGGATCTTCCGCCAGGCCCAGCAGTCCGGGGTGGTCACCAATGCGCACCGGATCAACTCCGGGGTGCCGCCGCTGACTCAGGGCCTGCCCGACTTCTTCCTCTTCGTGGAGGACGACACCGAGGAGGCCGGGCGGTTGACGGTGGACGTGGCCGCGCGGCGCATCCCGGCGAAGTTCGGGCTCGACCCGCGCCGCGACGTCCAGGTGCTCGCCCCCATGCACCGCGGCCCCGCCGGCGCCGGCACCCTCAACGGCCTGCTTCAACAGGCCATCACCCCGGCCCGCCCCGACCTGCCCGAACGCCGCTTCGGCGGGCGCGTCTTCCGCGTCGGGGACAAGGTCACGCAAATCCGCAACAACTACGAGAAGGGCGCGAACGGCGTCTTCAACGGCACCGTGGGCGTCGTCACCGCGCTGGACAACGAGGAGCAGCGGCTGACGGTCCGCACGGACGAGGACGAGGAGGTCGGGTACGACTTCGACGAGCTGGACGAGTTGGCGCACGCGTACGCGGTGACCATCCACCGCTCGCAGGGCAGCGAGTACCCGGCGGTGGTGATACCCGTGACGACCGGGGCGTGGATGATGCTCCAGCGCAATCTTCTCTATACGGCGGTGACCCGGGCGAAACGCCTCGTGGTCCTGGTGGGCTCCCGGCGGGCGCTGGGGCAGGCCGTCCGCACCGTGAGCGCGGGCCGGCGGTTCACCGCACTGGATCACCGGCTGGGTGGCGGCGGGGCCCGGGCCGTACCCGCCGGGTTTCCGGAATCGGAGATAAGGGGGCAGGATGGGCATGATGGCGGCACTGAGTGCCGCAATTAGGTCCGATGGCCGACCCCGAGTGCACGTTCATCGTCCAAATGGGGGAAGGTAGAGCTAGTCAGGGCACCTCGAAGAAGAGGCACAACGTCGGTGAGGGATGACGTGAGCGACAACTCTGTAGTACTGCGGCACGGGGACGGCGAATACACCTACCCGGTGATCGAGAGCACCGTCGGCGACAGCGGCTTCGATATCAGCAAGCTCCGCGCCCAGACCGGTCTGGTGACCCTGGACTCGGGATACGGCAACACTGCTGCATACAAGTCCGCGATTACCTACCTCGACGGTGAGCAGGGCATTCTGCGCTACCGGGGCTACCCGATCGAGCAGCTTGCGGAGCGCAGCACCTTCCTGGAGACGGCGTTCCTGCTGATCAACGGGGAGCTGCCGACCGTCGACGAGCTGGCGACCTTCCGTAACGAGATCACCCAGCACACGCTGCTCCACGAGGACGTCAAACGCTTCTACGACGGCTTCCCGCGTGACGCGCACCCGATGGCGATGCTGTCGTCCGTGGTCAGCGCGCTGTCGACGTTCTACCAGGACAGCCACAACCCGTTCGACGAGAAGCAGCGCCACCTGTCGACGATCCGGCTGCTCGCCAAGCTGCCGACGATCGCCGCCTACGCGTACAAGAAGTCCGTCGGCCACCCGGTCGTCTACCCGCGCAACGACCTCGGCTACGTCGAGAACTTCCTGCGCATGACCTTCTCGGTGCCCGCCGCCGAGTACGACCTCGACCCGGTCGTGGTCGGTGCGCTGGACAAGCTGCTCATCCTGCACGCGGACCACGAGCAGAACTGTTCGACCTCCACGGTGCGCCTGGTCGGTTCGTCGCACGCGAACATGTTCGCGTCGATCTCGGCGGGCATCAGCGCGCTGTGGGGCCCGCTGCACGGCGGTGCCAACCAGTCGGTGCTGGAGATGCTGGAAGGCATCAAGAACACCGGCGGCGACGTCGACACCTTCATCCGCAAGGTGAAGGACAAGGAAGACGGCGTGAAGCTCATGGGCTTCGGGCACCGCGTCTACAAGAACTTCGACCCCCGGGCGAAGATCATCAAGTCGGCGGCGCACGACGTCCTGTCCGCGCTCGGCAAGTCCGACGAGCTGCTGGACATCGCGCTGAAGCTGGAAGAGCACGCGCTGGCCGACGACTACTTCGTGGAGCGCAAGCTCTACCCGAACGTCGACTTCTACACCGGCCTGATCTACCGCGCGATGGGCTTCCCGACCGAGATGTTCACCGTGCTCTTCGCGCTCGGCCGGCTGCCCGGCTGGATCGCCCAGTGGCACGAGATGATCAAGGAGCCGGGTTCCCGCATCGGTCGTCCCCGCCAGATCTACACGGGCGTCGTCGAGCGCGACTTCGTCCCCGTGGAGGAGCGCTAGCCCAGAACGGCGAGGGGCGGCGGCCGGACCGCGTGCGACTCCTCGCCGGGTGCTCCACCGCAAGCCACTGACGCTCATGACTACCGCCACGCCGGGCGGGCCGCACCACGGCCCTGCCCGGCGTCGTGGTGTTCCGGGGCCGGGGCGCACGGCCGGGCCCGCACCCCGCGCCGGTGGTCAGTCCGTGGCGTGCGGGAGCAGCATGCGCAACATCTCCTCGAACTCGGCGACCCCCGGCGGGGTGTCGGTCAGGAGCGCCTGGAGCAGCAGCCCGTCAATGGCGGCGACGACGACCCGTACCCGGGTGGGGTCGTCGGTGTGGGCGCGGGCGAAGTCGGCCGCGGCGTCCAGCCACACCTGGGTGACCTCGCGCAGCTCCGGGCGGCGGGCGGCCAGCAGGTAGAGCTCGTACTCGGCGAGCAGATGGCCGGGCACGGCGACCACGTCCGCCATGAGCCGGGCCAGCGAGCGGCGGCTGTCGACCCCGCCGCCCGTCTCGGCCGCAAGGCGTCGCATGCGCGCGGCGTCCTCGGTCATCACGCTGGTGAGCGCAGCGCACAGCAGGTCGTCGATGCCGCGGAAGTAGTAGGTGGCCGAGGTGGTCGGCAGCCCGGCTTCACGCGCCACCGTGCGGTGGCTGACGCCGCTGGCGCCGTCCCGTTCGACGACGCGCAAGGTCGCCTCGATCAACGCCTGCCGCCGCCGCTCCCCCTTGACCCGCCGCCCGTCGGTGGCGGGTGTGGTGGGGCTGGTGGGGGGTGTGGTGCCGCGGGTGGCTGGCGTGGTGCGGTTCGCGGTGGCGGGCGTGGCGGGGCTGGCGGCGGGCGCGGTGCTGCTGCCTGGTGCGGTGGGGCTGGCGGCCGGTGTGGTGCCGCTGGTGCGGCTTCCCCCTTGCCCGTCGCCCTCTCGTCCGCCTTCCCCCGGTCCGCTTCCGCTCGCCCCCGGCCCGCCGCGGTCGGTCCGGTGCGACGCCTCACGTTCGTTCAGGACACGCTCTCCTCACCCGGCGGCCGAGCGCTCCCGCCCGACCGCGATCCGAGCCGGGGCCGCGGCCGGCCGGACCGGGCGCGGTGCGATCTGCCCCGGTACGACATCTCTCCGTACGACCTGCCTCGGGTACGCCACGGAGCCAGCCGCAGGGATGCGCACCCCCGCTACGCCGACCACTCCGCACGGGGCCGGCCCGACGGGGGCAGCGCCCCAGCAACCGTGACCGTACCCCGTCGGCCCGTACCCCGTCCGCCGGCGGGACGCGCCGGGGTGCGCCGGGACGCGCCGCCCCGTACGGGCCGATGAGAGCCGGGCTCGGCGCCGGGGCCCCGGGACGGAAGGGCGCCGGGTCGGCCACCGGGCACCGGCTGCACACCGGCCCCGCTTCCCGCTTCCCGCGTCGTACGCGACGGCCTCAGCCGGTCACGCACCGGGCGTCGTCGTCGGCCGGCGCGCCGGGACGCACGGCAGGAGCCACCTCCGAGCCGGAGGCCGTACCGACCCCCGGGCCCGGGGCGGAAGCCGCACCCGAATCCAGGCCCGGCCCCGGGGCCGCACCCGAACCCACCTCCGGGCCGGAGGCCGAACCCACCTCCGGGCCGGAGGCCGAACCCACCTCCGAGCCGGAAGCCGAACGCACCCCCGGGCCGGAGGCCAACCCCACGGCCCGCGTCAGCGGTCGATACCCCAGGACCGCCAGGACCGCCGCACCGGCGCCCGCCGTGATGGCCACGGCGAAGCCGCCGCGTGGGCCGTGGGCGTCGATCATGACGCCGGAGAGCGAGGAGCCGGCGGCGACGCCGGCGGCGAGGCCGGTCGTGGCCCAGGTCATGCCCTCGGTCAACCGGTGCGCGGGGACGGTGCGCTCGATCAGGTTCATGATCGTGATCATCGTGGGGGAGAAGAAGACACCCGCGAAGAACACCGCGACCATCAGCCCGAGCACGCCGTTGACCAGCAGGAACGGCAGGGTGGTCGCGGCCGTTCCGAGCACGCTGCACACCAGCAGGCGCGGCAGCGGCATCCGGGGCGTGACGGCCCCGAAGGCGAGCCCTGCCGCGCAGGACCCGACGGCGTACACGGCGAGGATCGCGCCGGTCGCGCCCGGCTGACCCTGTTCGTCGGCGAAGGCCACGCTCACCACGTCCACCGTGCCCACGATCGTGCCGCCGGCGAGCAGCGTGAGGACGAGCACGAGCAGCGGCCCCTCGCGCAGCGCCGACCCGCCGGACTCGCGGGCCCGGGGGCGTACCGGAGGTTCCGTACCGCGTTGTACGACGAACAGGGCGACGCCCACGGCCAGCAGTGCGGCGGCGATCAGCGGGCCCGCCTCGGGGAAGAGCGCGGTGCACAGCAGCACCGAGAGCACCGGGCCGACGATGAAGGTGACGTCCTCCACCACCGCCTCCAGCGCGTACGCGGTGTGCAGCGTCGGCGAGCTGCGGTACAGCTCGGTCCAGCGGGCCCGGACCATGGCGGCCATGCTCGGCATGCAGCCGGCGAGGGCCGCGAGCGCGAACAGTGTCCACACCGGCGCTCCGTAGTGCGCGCAGAGCAGCAGCAGACCGAGGGCGACGACGCTCACCGCGGTGGCCGGTGGCAGCACCCGGCGCTGCCCGTAGCGGTCGACGAGTCGGGATATCTGCGGTCCGACGAAGGCCATGGAGAGGGTGAACGTGGCGGCGACGGCGCCGGCGGTGCCGTACTGCCCGCGCAGCTCGGACAGCATCGTGATCAGCCCGATGCCGGTCATGGAGAGCGGCATCCGGGCGACGAAGCCGGCGGCGGAGAAGGCCCGCGCGCCGGGGGCGGCGAACAGCGCGGCGTAGGGGTTGGCCATCGCAGCTCCTGAGAAAGTGGGACGGTTGTACAAGTTTTTTATCACGGGTGGGCGCGGAGCCGCGTGGCGCGCGGGTGCGCAGGGGTGCGTGGGTACGCAAGTGGAGGGGCGGTGGCGTGCTGCCCTGGGGGTGGGTGCGGCGCGGTGGCCTGGGCGGCAGGGTGCGCCGGAGTGCACAGACGTGAAGAAAGTGAAACCGGCGTGCGCGGGCGCGGTGCCGGTGTACGGGGAGTGAGGGCGGGGGCTTCGACGCGCCCCTGCATACGGGGTGGGAAGGGGTCCCGGCGCCCGCGGGCGGCCCGCGTCGGGGGCGGCCGGAAAGGCGAAAGCGCCCCACTACCGATCCCCCCACGGGTCGGAGCGGGGCGCTTTCTGTTCCCCGGTGACGGATTCCCCCCACGGGACCCGGCCGGGAGCCTTGCTGGCCACGAGGGCCAGGCGCCCGCGAACTGCCGGGACGCGTACGAATCGGGAGGGCCGCTCAAAGCTCCCCGGTACGTCGCCCCGGCCACGCGAAGTCTGGAAACGTCCCCCAAGACGTCCCAGCACCACACAGTTAGACTCGCGACCCCCGCGAATGGTTACCCCCAACCCACTGTGATCTGCGTCTCTTGCCATATGGGTACGTAAAAGGGCAAGGGCCTCGATTTGAATTTCCAGGTGCTGGCGTATGGGTGTTGTGTTCCTTATGGGGATTTCGTGAAGGCGAAAAAAGATGGCGATCCGCTGCAACCGGCCCGTCGGTTGCGTGGGCGCGACGACTGGTTGCACAACCGAGGTGGCGATCTTGTGAGCGGGTGGGGGCTGCGGGTGACCCCGCGTGGCCCTGCGTGACTCCGCGTGGTGCCGGCTGGCACCGGGTGTCGGCGGGCTACCGGGCTGTCGGACTGCCCCGTCGGGCGCGGCGCGCATCCCGCCGGTCGTACGTCGTGCGCATCCCGCCGGCGGCGTGCCCTGCGCCGTCCCGCCGGCCGGCCCGCATCGGCCGGCCCCGCGCATCAGCCCGTACGCACATGTACGCGCACGTATGCACGCGCGCGTACGCATGGGGGCCGGGTTGTACGGAGCGCTGTTGCTCCGTACGACCCGGCCCCTGTCGTGCGTGGTGCCGAAGGCGTTGCGCCTCCGGGTCAGGCGGCGCGGCCCGTGAGTTCGTAGCCGGCCTCGTCGATCGCGGCGCGGACGGCCTCGTCGTCGAGCGGGGTGGCGGAGACGACCGTCACCTGGCCGGTGGCGGCCACGGCCTTGACCGAGGTGACCCCGGCCAGCGCCGAGACCTCTTCGGTGACCGCGCCTTCGCAGTGGCCGCAGGTCATGCCCGTCACCGCGTACACCGTGGTGACGTCGCCCTCGGCGGCCGGGCGGGGGGCGGTGTGGGACTCGGAGGTCATGGCGGTCTCCTTGGGGGTGAGGTCAGGTCGGTCGAGAGCGGCCGGGGCGGGCTCGCCGCGGCGTCTCATGGCCCTCATCTTATACCCCTGGGGGGTATCGAGTCACGGGGGCTCGGCTGCTCCGTGCCCGACTACTCGGCGCGCCGCCGGTTGCGTGGCCTCTGGAGCACCCAGTCCCGAATCGTGTCCGCGTACCAGAAGGGCTTGCCGTTCTCGACGACGTCGGGCGTCGGGAGCAGGCCGTGCTTGCGGTACGAGCGCACGGTGTCGGTCTGGACGCCGATGTGGGCGGCGATGTCCTGGTACGACCAGAGGTTGCGATCCGTCATCTCTTGGCCCTCCTCGGGCGCCGCAGTCGCGGCGGATCGGGCCGTCGGGGGAGCTGCGGCGACAGGTGTCGTTGAACGCTTGAGTTGTGCCCGGTGAACGACGCTGAGTGACCGAATGCGTATGTCTGTTGATGGTCTGTGACGGAATGGGCGGAAAAGCGTGACGATGGTGACCGCGGGGCGACGGAGGTCACGAAGCGTCGTTGGCGGGGCCGGGTACGAGATCGTCCATGAGGTCGTCCACGAGCGCGTGCACCTCGCTCAGTTGCACGGGCCGGTGCTCCCGCCGGGACAGCTCGCACGCCTCGGCCACCAGCAGCGCGCTCAGCGCCTCGTCGCCCGAGCACGGATTGCCCCGCTCGCCGCGTACGGCCTGGAGGAAGGCGGCCAACTCGGCCCGGTAGGCGGCCTGGAAGCGGTCGGCGAAGTCGCGCCAGGGGCGGGCGGGGCCCGGCGGGCCGTCGGGTTCCGCGGAGGTGAACGGCGTCCGGTCGCCGAGCCCGATGACCCACTGGGCGCGCTCGCCGGCGAGTTCGGTGCGCACGTCGTAGCCCGCGCCGTTGTACCGGGTCGCGGTCGCCGTGACCAACGTGTCGTCGTCCAGCGTGAGGACGGCAACCGCGGTGTCCACGTCGCCGGCGGCGCGGAAGTACGCGGCGCCGGCCGCCGATCCGGTGGCGAACACCTCGGTCACCGCACGCCCCGTCAGCCAGTGCACGGCGTCGAAGTCGTGCACCAGGCAGTCCCGGATCAGCCCGCCCGAAGCGGGCAGGAAGTCGGCCGCCGGCGGGGCCGCGTCCGAGGTGACGGCCCTGATGGTGTGCAGCCGGCCCAACTCGCCGGTGCGCAGGGCCCGTCGGGCGGCCAGATAGCCCGCGTCGAACCGGCGCTGGAAGCCCAGTTGGAGCAGCGTGCCGGCTGCGCGCACCGCGCGCAGGGCCGCGAGCGTGCCCGGCAGATCGGTCGCGACGGGCTTCTCGCAGTACGTGGGCAGGCCGGCGCGGGCCGCGCGGGCGATCAGTGCGGCGTGCGAGGCGGTCGCGGTGGCGATCACCAGGGCGTCCGGCCGCGCGGCGAAGACCTCGTCCACGTCGGCGGCGGCCCGGGCGTCGACTGCACCGGCCAACGCGCGCGCCCGCGCGCCGTCCGCGTCGCCGATCAGCAACTCCGTGACGTCGTCCAGGCCGGCGAGGGTCGCGGCGTGCACGGCGCCGATCCGGCCGGCGCCGAGGAATCCGATGCGCATGGGTGGCTCCCGTGGCTCCCGTACGACCCGTCGTCCCCGTGCGAGTGGGGGGCGTCCGGGGCGGGCTGGTGGGGCGTCAGTGGTACGTGGGGCGCTCCGGCAGCTCGACCGGGGTGCGTTGGCCGGTGCCCTGGGCCTGTACGCCGGCCGCGCAGACGGCCGCCGCCGCGTACCCGTCCCAACAGCCGGGGCCCTCGACGGTGCCGCGGCGGGTGGCGTCCACCCAGCGCTGCACCTGGCGGTCGTAGGCGTCCGCGAAGCGCACCACGAAGTCCTGCGGGATCGTGCCGCCCCACTGACCCGCCGCCTGGGTGAAGAGGCCGGTCTCGTCGCCGGTGCGGGCGGTGCCGCGCTCGCCGACCGCCTCGCAGCGCACCTGGTAGCCGAAGCCGCAGTTGGCGAAGATCTCGACGTCGACGACGGCGCCGCCGGAGGTCTCGAAGAGGACGAGTTGGGGATCGCCGAG
Organism: Streptomyces sp. 796.1; assembly: GCF_047525675.1. NCBI lineage: Bacteria > Bacillati > Actinomycetota > Actinomycetes > Kitasatosporales > Streptomycetaceae > Streptomyces > Streptomyces sp. 796.1. The sequence continues at coordinate 71,330 of NZ_JBLIWA010000018.1, forward strand.
GTGGTCGGGGGCGGCCGACGAGGGCGCGGGGCGAAGGACGGTGACCGCGGTGATCTCCTGGTCGAGCAGCCAGCGGGTGGTGTCGATCTCGTGCACCACCGAGTCGTTGATCAGCATCTGGGTGGTGAAGCCGGGCGGTGTGGCGACGTTGCGGTGCTGGCAGTGCAGCATCAGCGGCCGGCCGATGGCGCCGCCGTCGATGGCCGCCTTCAGCCGCTGGAAGCCGGCGTCGTACCGGCGCATGAAGCCGACCTGGATGCGCCGCCGGCCGAGCCGCTGTTCGGCCTCCAGGACGCGCAGTGCCCCGGCCGGGTCGGGCGTGAGCGGCTTCTCGCACAGCACGGGCAGGTCCAGGTCGAGCGCCTGGAGCAGCGCCGCCTCGTGGGCCGGCCCGGGCGAGGCGATGAGCACTGCGTCCACCTCGGGCGAGGCCAGGGCCGCGGCGGTCTCGGTGTACGCGGCGCAGCCCTCGATGCGCTCGGCGACGGTCTTGGCCCGTTCCCCGTCGACGTCGACCACGGCGGCGACCCGGGCGCCGCTGGTGACCTCGTCGATGCGGCGGACGTGGTCGGCGCCCATACGGCCGGTGCCGATGACGGCGACCCCGAGGATGCGCTGCTGCGGCATGTGCGGATGCTCCTCTGTGCTGCGGGTGTGCTGCGGGTGTACTGCGTTGCGTACGAGGCCAGTGTGCGGGTGCGGGGGACGCTGCGCGTGTGGGCGGGTGCGTGGGGTGCGCGGCCGGGGCGGGCGGGTGCGGTGCGGGTTTCGGCGCCGGCGGGCCGCGTACGGGCGCGTGCGGGCGCGTACCGAGCGGGTGTGGGCCGGGTACGGGCGGTGCGCCGGCCGCACGCGCCGCACCTGCCCGCACCGGACCCGCCCGCCCCGGACCTGCACGCGCCGCACCCGTACGCCGGCCGTGGGATCAGGCGCCGCAGCCGCGCAGGTAGTGGCGGGTGCGGCGGGCGATGGGGAAGGGCCGGTCGGGTGGGCAGGGGTACATGTCCTGCTCCACGATGGCGAACAGGTCGACGTCCAGCGCCTGGGCGGCGGTGAGGACCGGCTCAAGCGCGGGCACCCCGGTCGGCGGCTCGCACATCACCCCGCGCCGCACCGCGGGCCCGAACGGCACCCCGTCCCTGACCACGTCCGCGAGGATCGCCGGATCGACCTGCTTGAGGTGCAGATAGCCGATGCGTTCGCCGTAGGTCTCGATGAGGCGGACGCTGTCGCCGCCGCAGTACGCGTAGTGGCCGGTGTCCAGGCACAGGTTGACCAGGTCCGGGTCGGTGGCGTCGAGGAAGCGGGCCACGTTGGCCTCGCCGTCGATGTGCGTGTCGGCGTGCGGGTGGACGACGATCTCCAGGCCGTACCGGTCCCGCACCTCGGCCGCCAGCCGCTCGGTGCCGGTGGCCAGGTCGCGCCACTGCTCTACGGTCAGATCCGGGCTCTCGATCAGCTCGGCGGTCTTGTCGTCGCGCCAGAAGGCGGGGATGACGACCAGGTGGCGGGCGCCCAGCGCCTGGGTGAGGGCTGCGACCCGGGAGACCTGCTCCCAGGTGGCGTCCCAGACGGCCGGGCCGCGGTGCAGCGCGGTGAAGACGGTGCCGGCGGAGACCGAGAGGCCGCGCCGGGACGTTTCGTCGGTCAGCCGCGCCGGGTCGGTGGGCAGGTAGCCGTACGGGCCCAGTTCGATCCACGCGTAACCGGCCTCGGCCACCTCGTCCAGGAACCGTTCCCAGGACACCTGTTGGTCGTCGGCCGGGAACCACACGCCCCAGGAGTCGGGCGCCGACCCGACGCGGATGCGGTCCAGGGCGGGGCGCGGGGGCTGGGGGGCGGCCATGGGGCGCTCTCCTCTCGCCGGTCGACGCTGACCGGACCGTGGGGATTCGCGTACGGGGCGGGCGGGGCGGTGGACGGCCTCGCTGGGTAGCTTTCCCGCCGCCCCAGCCACTGTCAAGAGTTCGTCCTGACATAAGGACGTCACGTCAATGTGGTGCGTGGCGGGGTACGTCCGTATGTCAGGACAAAATGTTGACAGGCTGCGTGAGGCGCCGTTAGACCTGTTCCCGCGAGGTGGCGCGGGGTGTGGGGTTCGGGCGGGGTGTCGAGTGGGTCAGTCGCAGTGAGGGCACCGAAGGGGCGAGCATGACGCAGCCGTACGACCTGATCACGATGGGCCGCATCGGAGTCGATGTCTACCCGCTCCAGATCGGCGTGCCGTTGGCGCGCGTCGAAACATTCGGCAAGTTCTTGGGTGGCTCGGCGACCAACGTGGCGGTGGCGGCGGCCCGGCTCGGCCGGACGGCGGCGGTGATCACCCGCACCGGTGATGACCCGTTCGGCGCCTATCTGCACGAGGCGCTCCGCGACTTCGGCGTGGACGACCGCTGGGTGAGCGCGGTGCCGCAGTACCCGACGCCGGTCACCTTCTGCGAGATCTTCCCGCCCGACGACTTCCCGCTCTACTTCTACCGCCAGCCCAAGGCCCCCGACCTGGAGATCCATCCGGACGAACTCGACCTGGACGCGGTACGGGCGGCCCGCATCTTCTGGATGACCGGCACCGGGCTCTGCGCGGAGCCCAGCCGCGCGGCGACGCTCACCGCGCTGGCGGCGCGGTCGGCGGACCGTGGGGTGGGCGGGGGCGCTGGCGGCGGTGCTGGTGGGTTGGGCGCGGGCGGCGGCGCCCCCGGGAGCGCGGACCCGGACGCCGCGACCGGACACGGCCCCAGCCCCACCACCAGCCCCAGCCCCGCCCCCACCCCCACCACCGCCACCGTCTTCGACCTCGACTGGCGGCCGATGTTCTGGGCCGATCCGGACGAGGCCAGGCCGTACTACGCCGAGGCGCTGCGGCACGCCACCGTCGCGGTCGGGAACCTCGCCGAGTGCGAGGTGGCCACCGGTGAGCGCGAGCCGCGGGCCGCGGCGGACGCGCTGTTGGCCGCCGGCGTGGAGCTCGCCGTCGTCAAGCAGGGTCCGGCCGGGGTGCTCGCCGTGCATCGCGACGGCAGCACCGCCGAGGTGCCGCCGGTCCCCGTCGAGGTGGTGAACGGGCTCGGCGCCGGCGACGCGTTCGGCGGCTCGCTCTGCCACGGGCTGCTGGCCGGCTGGGAGTTGGCGCGCATCATGCGGCACGCCAACGCCGCCGGCGCGCTGGTCGCCTCCCGGCTGGCCTGTTCGTCCGCGATGCCCACCGCGGGGGAGGTGGCGGACCTCCTCCAGCGTCAGTGACCCCGCGGGGTGCGACCCGAGGCGGCGGCCGGCCGAGTGGGGGAGCGCCCGCACCTGGCCGGTACGCCCCGCCCCGTGCGCGGTACGCCTCCGCTGGGCGCTGCGACCACGCCGTACTCCCCGCCCGATCTCGTCTCGTATCCGTGCCCGATCTCGTACGACCGCCGTACGGGCACGGGCATGGGCCGACCCACCCGCCCCCCGCACCACCGCCGGGGCTCGTCCTCCCGGCCCCGCCCCCGTCACCACCCCGCCCCACCACCCGTGAGAGTGAGCAGATCCCGTGACTATCCGTATCTCCGACATCGTGAAGGTGCGGACCCGGCATCCCGAGGCCATCGCGGAGGCCGCCGCGCGCCGGGCCAGGCGGCCGTTGGTGGGGGCCAGCGGGCGGCTCATGATCATCGCGGCGGACCATCCGGCGCGCGGCGCGCTCGCCGTCGGCGGCCGGGAGCTCGCCATGGCCAACCGGGTCGAACTCCTCGAACGCCTCTGCCTCGCGCTCTCCAGACCCGGCGTGGACGGGGTGCTCGGCACCGCGGACATCCTGGAGGACCTGCTGCTCATCGGGGCGCTCGAAGGCAAGGTCGCGATGGGTTCGATGAACCGCGGCGGGCTGGCCGGGGCGGCGTTCGAGCTGGACGACCGGTTCACCGGGCACCGTGCCGAGGACCTGGCCCGGCTCGGCTTCGACGCCGGCAAGCTGCTGCTGCGCATCGGCTACGACGATCCGGGTTCGCTGGACACCATGCTGTCGGCCGCCCGCGCCATCGACGCCATGGCGGCCCACCGGCTGCCGGTCTTCGTCGAGCCCTTCATCTCCCGCCGCATCGACGGCAAGATCGGCAACGACCTGAGCGCCGACGCCGTCGCGCACTCCCTCGCCATCGCCTCCGGCCTCGGCGGCACCTCCGCGTACACCTGGCTGAAGGTGCCGGTCACCGCGGAGCCCGAGGACATGGCGCGGGTCATGGAGACCTCCACGCTGCCCGCGGTGCTGCTCGGCGGCGACGTGGGCCGCTCGGCCGCCGACCAGGAGCGGGCGTACGAGCGCTGGCGGCACGCGCTCAAGCTGCCCACGGTGCAGGGGCTGGTGGCCGGCCGTTCGCTGCTGTACCCGGCGGACGGGGACGTGGGCGCCGCGGTGGACACGGCGGTGGGGCTGCTGTGAGCGCGCACCGGGCGACCGCCGCCGGCCGTCCGCCACCGAGTGGCCGCCGGCGGCGGTGGGAGCCCGCGCCCACCCCCGTACGAACGTCGAACGTCGAGCGAAAGACGAGCACATGAGTGTGACGACGCACCGTCAGCCACCCCGTTCCGACGGCCCGAACGGCCTGCACCTGCCGGCCGGCAGTGCGGGGGAGGGGCCCTACGCCCTGGCCGTCGATCCCGAGCGGGCCGGCTGGGGCTACTCCTCGCTGCGCGTGCTGCGCCTCGCGGCCGGCGCGGCGCACGAGTGGGCCACCGGGGACAGCGAGTGGATCGTGCTGCCGCTGGCCGGCGGCTGCACCGTGACCGTCGGGGAGCAGCGGTTCGCCCTGCACGGGCGGCCCGACGTGTTCAGCGGGGTCACCGACTTCGCGTACCTGCCGCGGGACGCAACGGCCCGCGTCGAGAGTGCGGCGGGCGGCCGGTTCGCGCTGGTCGGGGCGCGGTGCGAGCGGGTGCTGCCGGCGCGGTACGGGCCGGCGGCCGGCGTGCCGGTGGAGCTGCGCGGCAGCGGCACCTGTTCGCGTCAGGTCAACAACTTCGCCGCGGCCGGCGTCTTCGACTGCGACCGGCTGATCGCCGTCGAGGTGCTGACCCCCGGCGGCAACTGGTCCTCCTACCCGCCGCACAAGCACGACGAGCACCGCCCCGGCGTGGAGTCGGAGTTGGAGGAGATCTACTACTTCGAGGTCGCCGAGGCGCACGGCACGCCCGGCGTCGGCTACCAGCGGGTGACGCCGTCCGGGCGCGGGAAGGATTCCGACGTGCTCGCCGAGGTCCGCACCGGCGACGCCGTGCTGATCCCCGACGGCTGGCACGGCCCGTCCATCGCCGCCCCCGGCCACGACCTCTACTACCTCAACGTGATGGCGGGCCCCGGCGCCGAACGCGCCTGGCTGATCTGCGACCACCCCGACCACGCCTGGATCCGCGACACGTGGGCCGGGCAGCGGGTCGATCCCCGGCTGCCGCTGTACGGGGCACCGGCCGACGGCCCGGCGGGACCGGCGCCGGGGCCCACCGCGGAAGCCGCCCCGGCCACCTCCGGGACCTCTGCCACTCCGGAGACTCCAGCTACTCCCGGAGCCCCAGCTACTCCCGGAGCCCCAGCTACTCCGGGGGCCCCGGCCACCCCACAAGCCCCGGCCACCCCCGAAGCCTCCGCCACTCCAGAAGGCCCCACCCCACCCCCAGGAGACGCCCGATGAGCACCCGCCGGCTGACCGTCGCCCAGGCCCTGGTCGCCTTCCTGGCCGCGCAGCACACCGAGCGCGACGGCCGCACCCAGCGGCTGATCACCGCCTGCTGGGGCATCTTCGGACACGGCAACGTCGCGGGCGTCGGCCAGGCCCTGCTGGAGTCCGGCACCGACCTGCCCTACCTCCAGGGCCGCAACGAGCAGGCCATGGTGCACGCCGCCGTCGGCTACGCCCGCCAGCGCGACCGGCTCGCCGCGCACGCCGTCACCACCTCGATCGGCCCCGGCGCCACCAACCTGGCCACCGGCGCCGCGCTCGCCACCATCAACCGGCTGCCGGTGCTGCTGCTGCCCGGCGACACCTTCGCCACCCGGCCCGCCGACCCCGTGCTGCAACAGCTCGAAGTCCCGTACGCCGGTGACGTGTCGGTCAACGACGCGCTGCGCCCGCTCTCCCGCTACTTCGACCGCATCGCCCGCCCGGAGGCGCTGGTTCCGGCCGCGCTCCAGGCGATGCGGTTGCTGACCGACCCGGCCGAGACGGGCGCCGTCACCCTCGCCCTTCCGCAGGACGTGCAGGTGGAGGCGTACGACTGGCCGGTGGAGTTCTTCGCCGAACGGGTCTGGCCGGTGCGCCGCCCGGCGCCCGACCCGGCCGAACTCGCCGCGGTGGTACGGGCCGTGCGCGCCGCCCGCCGCCCGCTGCTCATCGCCGGCGGCGGCGTGCACCACAGCGCGGCCGAGGACGCGCTGCGCGCCCTCGTCGACGCCACCGGCATCCCGGTCGTCTCCACCCAGGCCGGCAAGGGCTCGCTGCGCCACGACCACCCGGCCGACCTCGGCGGCGTCGGCCACACCGGCACCGCAGCCGCCAACGACCTGACCCGCACCGCCGACCTGGTCATCGGCGTCGGCACCCGGCTCTCCGACTTCACCACCGCATCCGCCACCCTCTTCGCCGACCCGGCCGTGCGCTTCGTCGGCCTCAACATCGCCGGCGCCGACGCCGCCAAGCTCGCCGCCCTGCCGCTGGTCTGCGACGCCCGCGCCGGCCTGGAGGCGCTCGCCGACGCGCTGCGCGGACACCGCGTCGACGCGGCGTACGCGAACGAGTACGCGGCCGGCAAGGCCCGCTGGGAAGAGGTCGTCGCGCGCGTCTACGCGGCCCCCGACGACGCCAGGCCCACCCAACAGCAGGTGCTCGGCGCGCTCGACGCGGTCGTCGGCGACACCGACGTGGTCCTCAACGCGGCCGGCTCCCTCCCCGGTGACCTGCACAAACTCTGGCGGGCCAGGTCCCGGCGGCAGTACCACCTGGAGTACGGCTACTCCTGCATGGGGTACGAGATCCCGGCCGCCATCGGCGTCAGGCTCGCCGCGCCCGACCGGCCGGTGTGGGCGCTGGTCGGCGACGGCACGTACCTGATGCTGCCCACCGAACTGGTCACCGCGGTGCAGGAGGGCGTCAACATCAACGTCGTACTGATCCAGAACCACGGCTACGCCTCCATCGGCGGGCTCTCTGAAGCGGTGGGCGGCGAGCGGTTCGGCACCGCGTACCGCTTCCGCGCCGCGGACGGCAGCTACACCGGCCCGCCCCTCCCGGTCGACCTGGCCGCCAACGTCGCCAGCCTCGGCGTGCAGGTGCTGCGCGCGGCGACGGTTGGCGAACTGCGCACCGCCCTGGCCGCCGCCCGCGCCTCCGACCAGCCCACATGTGTCTATGTGGAGACCGAAACGGCCGACACAGTGTCCAGCGATCCGGGCACCCATGCGTGGTGGGATGTCCCCGTCGCCGAGGTGGCGACCCGCCCGGCGGCCACCCGGGCCCGGCAGGAGTACGAGCACCGTGCGCAGGCCCGCCGGCGCTACCTGTGACGCGTACGGGTGAGGCGTACGGGTGGTGGGTTTGGGCGGTGCCGCACGAGTGACGCGTAGGGGTGAGGCGTACGAGCGGTGCGTGCGGGTGAGGCGTACGAACAGTGCGTGCGGGTGAGGCGTACGGGGCGTCGCCCGCCCCCGACCGCGGCGCCCCGCCCGCGCCCCGTCTGCCGTCCCAAGGTGTCGCCCCGAAGCGTCGTCCCTACCGTCATCCCACGATGTCGTCTCAGGAGAAAGGTCCCGCTGGTATGCAGACCATCGACCACTGGATCGGCGGCAGGCCCGTCGACGGCACGTCCGGCGCGTACGGGCCGGTGACCGACCCGGCGACCGGTGAGCAGACCGCCTGGGTCGCGTTCGCCTCCGTCGCCGAGGTGGACGCGGCGGTGGCCGCGGCCCGCGCCGCCGCCACCGACTGGGGCACCTCGTCGCTGGCCCGCCGCACCGCGTTCCTCTTCCGCTACCGCGAACTCCTGGACACCCACCGCGAGGAGATCGCCCGGCTGATCACCGCCGAGCACGGCAAGGTGCACGCGGACGCGCTCGGCGAGGTCGCCCGCGGCCTGGAGATCGTCGAACTCGCCTGCGGCATCCCGCAGTTGCTCAAGGGTGAGCTGTCCACCCAGGTCTCCACCCGGGTGGACGTGGCCGCGATCCGGCAGCCGCTGGGCGTGGTGGCCGGCATCGTGCCGTTCAACTTCCCCGCCATGGTGCCGTTGTGGATGTTCCCGCTGGCCATCGCCTGCGGCAACACCTTCGTCCTCAAGCCGAGCGAGAAGGTTCCGTCAGCCGCGTACAAGCTGGCCGAACTCGCCGCCCAGGCCGGCCTGCCGGACGGCGTGCTGAACGTCGTCAACGGCGACCGGGTGGCCGTCGACCGCATCCTGGAGCACCCCGACATCGCCGCGGTCAGCTTCGTCGGCTCCACCCCGGTCGCCCGCCACGTGCACGCGGCCGGCACCGCCAGCGGCAAGCGGGTGCAGGCGCTCGGCGGCGCCAAGAACCACATGCTCGTGCTGCCCGACGCCGACCTGGACGCGGCGGCCGACGCCGCGGTCTCGGCCGCGTACGGCTCGGCCGGCGAGCGCTGCATGGCCATCTCCGCGATCGTCGCGGTCGGCGCCACTGCCGATCCGCTGATCGAGAAGATCGTGGCCCGCGCCGCCAAGATCGAGATCGGCCCGGGCACCTCGCCGACGGCCGAGATGGGCCCGCTGATCACCAAGGCGCACCGGGACCGGGTCGCCGAGTACGTGCGCGCGGCGCCCGCGCAGGGCGCCGACGTGGTCCTCGACGGTACGGGCTTCACGGTCGCGGGCCTTGAGGGCGGCCACTGGCTCGGCCTGTCGCTGCTCGATAGGGTCTCGGTCACCTCGGACGCGTACCGCGACGAGATCTTCGGCCCGGTGCTGAGCGTGTTGCGGGTGGAGAGTTACGAGGAGGGTGTGGCGCTGATCAACGCCTCCCCGTACGGCAACGGCACCGCCATCTTCACCCGGGACGGCGGCGCCGCCCGCCGCTTCCAGTTGGAGGTCCAGGCCGGCATGGTCGGCGTGAACGTGCCGATCCCGGTCCCGGTCGGCTACCACTCCTTCGGCGGCTGGAAGGACTCGATCTTCGGCGACCACCACATCTACGGCAACGACGGCGTGCACTTCTACACCCGCGGCAAGGTGGTCACCACGCGCTGGCCCGACCCCGAGGACGGCGGCGTGGACCTGGGCTTCCCCAGCCACGGGTGAGCTGACGGGGGTGGGGTTGGCCTGGGCCGGCCGGGCTGGGTGGGTTGGGCCTGGGCCGGCCGGGCTGATCGGGGTTGGCCGGGGTTGGTGGGTTGGGCCTGGGCCGGCCGGACTGACGGGGTTGGCCGGGCTGGTCGGGGCTGCCACCGCGCCCTCCGTACCCCCGGACGGCCGTCCCGCGGACGGACCGTCCGGGGTTCGGTTGTCAGTGCCCCGGGTTAGTGTCCCCACGCAAGATCGGCACCGCGCCGACTGACGAGGGGACACGCCATGGGCAGCAAGGCCGACGACAGCGCGCACGAGGGTTTCTCGCCCGAGGAGCGCGCGGCGATGAAGGAACACGCCCAGGAGCTGAAGAAGGCGTCCCGCCGCAGATCCCGCGCCGACAAGGAGGCGGAGGCGGCCCAGGACGTGGTCGACAAGATCGCCGAGATGACCGGCACGGACCGCACCATCGCCGAACGGGTGCACACCATCATCACCACCCAGGCCCCCACCCTGGCTCCCAAGCTCTGGTACGGCATGCCTGCGTACGCGCTGGACGGCAAGGTGCTCTGCTTCTTCCAGAGCGCCGGCAAGTTCAAGTCCCGGTACGCCACGCTGGGCTTCAACGACCCCGCCCAACTGGACGAGGACACCATGTGGCCGACCGCCTTCGCGCTGACCGAGGTGACGGACGAGGTGGCGGACCGCATCGCGGAACTGATCCGCCGGGCGGTGGGCTGAGGGGTCGGCGGGGTTCGCGGGGTCCGCTGGGTTCGCTGCCGCGGGGGGTTCGCGTTTCCTGCCTTTGCTTTTCTGGGTGAGCTTTCTGGGTGAGCTGTTCTGGGGGTGGCTTTTACGCGGGTAATTTCCCGGTACGGGCCGGGGCGCGGGTTCCGCGGGCGCATGGGGTGCCTTGCGTGGAATTCCCGTAGCGGCATTCCTCCGACTGTCTTCGTGGAGACGCGGAGACGCAGAGAAGGGGAGAAGCGGTTTCTCGGTAATCGATACGCGAAATTCGATACGCGGCATTCGATACTCGATAGGGTCGCCGAGGAATTCCGCCCCAGTCCCCCTGCCGTGAGAGTGACGGGCCACCGCGGGGCGGTCGGTGGGCTGATGGTCGTTTCGCGGTGGGGTGGGGGCGCGCCGCGCGGGAGGGACGCTCGCCGGCGCTGGTAGGGGGAGTGCGGCCGGAACATCCACCTCTGGCCCTGATGTGCGAACTATCGCTCATGAACCGAATGCGGGACTTTCTGCGTCCGGAGATGCACCGCTGCTTGCGGTCGCGAGGGCGTGGCGGCGCCCGGCGGCAAGGACACGGGCAGCGGTGGATCGTCCTTCACAGAGGGGAAAGCCCATGATCGCCGATGCCTCAGTCGCCCCCACCGTCCCCGTCACCCCGGCTGCCGCCCACGCCGTGCGGACCGCGCCCGCCCAGGTGGGCGCCTGGCGGTACACCCTGTACCTGCCGCACAGCCCGCTCGCCCCCGGGGTGGCCCGCGCCCTGGTACGGACCGTGCTGCGCGCGCATGGCCCCCTCGCCCTGCTGGACCGCGCTGAGCTGCTGGTTTCCGAGCTGGCCAGCAACGCGTACCGCTATGCGCGCGGTTCGGCTTCGCTCCGCGTGGACTGGCGGGCCGGGGTGCTACGGATCAGCGTGCGCGATACGAGTACCGAACTCCCGCAGCCGCCGGGCCCGGACACCGGTGACCTGTCCCAGGAGAGCGGCAGAGGGATGCGGCTGATCAGCGAGTGCGCCGACGACTGGAGCTGCTACCGGCTCGCGGGGCGCGGCCGGCAGGCGCGTGGAAGCGGCAAGGTCGTGTGGTGCGAGTTGATTGCTTGAGTGCTGCGCGGGCGGGGGTGTGGGGGTGCGGTTGGCCGGGGGAAAGTGGTGGCCCGGGTGAAGGGTGGCCGGGGTGAAAGGTGGGCAGCCGGCGCGGCCCTGCGCCCTCCGCGACGTACGCACCCTCGTGTGGTGATTCACCATTACATGGGCGGAACGACACGATAATGCCGAGAATATCCTTCTTTTGAGTGATAGCAGGCGCCCTATTTCGCTGCCACGATGCCCATGGGTCGCCCGAATTCCGCACCCCTCGCTAGATGGGTGAGAAGGATATCCAGCGGGGTCCGCGGAAGGAATTCAGGGCGGGCGGCCTTCGACTTCGGAAAAGAGAAAGGAAGAAGTCGTGGCATTCAACAATGTCGGTGGCGTCGTGACGCTGGCGGCCGGAGCTCAGACCGGCTGGACGTTCAGCTTCAACGGCGGCGACCGCGGTGCGCAGACGGCCTGGCCGGACGTCAAGCCGTCCGGGAACGGCCCGGCGCACATCGCGTTCAACCACAGCAAGCGCAAGAACGGCAACGGTTTCACCGAGTACGGCGTGGTGATCCGCAACGTCGGCGGCGAGCCCGGCACCCACAACCTCCAAGGAGGTGGCTTCTCATGAAGCTCACGGTTATCACCTCGCAGAGCGGCGAGGTCGTGGCCGTCCAGCAGGGCCACGCGTCGCAGGCGCGTAAGTCAGCGGAGTACGCGGTCATCGTCCCCAGCGAAGGCCAGACGCTGCACGAGGTGGAGGTCCCCGAGGTACACGCCTCCCACAGCCCGCAGGAAATCCTGCGGACGGTGGCGGCCCACCTCGCGCAGTAGCCGCACGGTACGGCGGGGCCGCCCGGTAGGGGCGGGCGGCAGCCCAACCGGTTGAAGCGGCCCCCTGACCACCCCACCCAGCCACAACCGGGTTGGCCAGCCCCGCTCATCCGGATTGCCCCGCTGGTAGGGCTGTTGCGGTGCGGTTCGCCGCAGTGGGCATCAGCACAGGAGTGCCCCCGGTGGGGTGGGTTTTCCGCCGGGGGTGCTTTCTTTTTTGGGGTGGGGCGGGGGCTGGGGTGCTCTGTTTGTGTGTGGGGGCAATGCCGCAGTTGCGTTGCGATCGCACCGAGGGTCGGGGGGCCCTGCTTGCGCGGGGAGCACTGGAACCGGGACCTTGCCCGGAGGAACAAATTCGGAACACCCCCGCTAGCGCGGGGACCACCGTAGGTCTGTGGGGGCGGCACCCGTATGGGTCGGAACACCCCCGCTCACGCGGGGACCACGAGCGCTCGGGTACGTAGGGAGCCCACCACGCCGGAACACCGCCGCTCGCGCGGGGACCACACCATCACCGAGGACGAGCTGCTCGCGCACGTAGGACCACCCCCGCTCGCGCGGGGACCACCGCGACGCCGACTGGTATCAGCTTGACGACGCCGGACCACCCCCGCTCGCGCGGGGACCACAACCCCACGCACAGGATCACGGCCACCATCGGCGGACCACCCCCGCTCGCGCGGGGCTCACTCGGCGTACAGCGTGGTGATCAGCCGACGCACCGGACCACCCCCGCTCGCGCGGGGGCCACCTCCTAGACGTCGACGACCCCAGCCGTGTGATCGGACCACTCCCGCTCGCGCGGGGCTCACGGGTACTGAACTCCCTGGCTGTAAGCGTCACTCGGACCACCCCCGCTCGCGCGGGGCTCACCCTTCCTGAGCTGCGACGTTAGACCGGCTTTGCGCTTACTTGACCATGGGTAGGGCTCATCATCTGTCCATAGTCTCAGGGGTGTGGTGGTGGCGCGGAGCGATTTGGTGGATACGGGCTGGCGCCAGTCTGATGGCATCTCGCGGGCCCTGGCAGGGGCGTATGCCCGGGGCGCCCGCCGCCTCTGACAGGCTGGGTCCATGGTCGATAGTGCAAGCGCAAGCGCAGCCCCGGGCGACGACTGGCCGCTTCGTGCCCGTGAGGCGTTTCTTGACGCGTTGTGGGGCCTGGTGGTCGTTGAGGACGGAGCCTCGGGTGGTGGTCCTGCGCCCTGGCTTGCGGAGGCGTTGGGTGGGTCGTCTGCGGCGGGTGGCTCGTCACTGTCTGCGCGGCCTACTGACGATGCGGAGGCCACTGCCCTGCACCGGGTGTTGGCTTGTGGTGTGGACCCCGATGACCTGACGGACGTGGTGCGCGAGATGCAGCACGAGGTCATCTACAACCTCTGCCAACTCCTCGATGATCCAGGTTTGTTGGGTATCGGGTTGGAGGGCGAGGACCCGCAGCCTCCGGAGTTCCGCTGGCAGCTCGCGGCAACCCGCACTGCCGCCCCCACGGCGTCCGCACCCTTGCATTCTCTCCACACGGCCCTGGACGCCCACGACCCCAGTGGCCGCGAAGGCGACCCCCGCGGTCGGCCCCTCCCCGCCTCTTTGCCGGGTCACCCCGCGTACGTACGCCTGGCAGTGGCCCAAGCCCGGGCGGGTGACCGCATGCAGGCGATCAAGACGTGGCGCGAGGCCACGGGCCTCCCGGCGCGTGAGGCGAAGGTGGCGCTTGACCGGGTTCTGGGTGAGGCGGAGTGAGGCTGGGTGAACGGACCCGAGTAGGCAGGGTCGTTGACGCCCGTGCCGCAGGGGGATGGCTGCCGCCGGCGTTGGTCTGGCTGCCCCGCACGTGCGGGGACCACATTGCTTCCACCTGAGCGGCAGGCCACGGGTCCGGACTACCCCCGCTCGCGCGGGGCTCGCCACCTTGACGGCTACCTCTACGACGCGGCCGTCGGAACACCCCCGCCTGATGGGCTACTACCACTCCACCTACGGAACACCCCCGCTCGCGCAGGGACCACGGGATCTCGCCGTCCGAACCCTCACGCCCTTCCGGAACACACCCGCTCGCGCGGGGACCACCGGGCAAGGGCGGCCTGCTGCGCCTTGGTCTGCGGAACACCCCCGCTCGCGCGGGGCTTACTACCGGCAGATCGCCGATGCGTCGGGCGTCAGCGGAGCACCCCCGCTCGCGCGGGGACCACGACCCGGCGTTTACGTTGCGGACCCACACTCATGGGTCACCCCCGCTCGCGCGGGGTTCACGTAGTGCAGGGCCATCACCGGCACGATGAACGCGGACCACCCCCGCTCGCGCGGGGTTCACGGCCTCCCGGGCAGTAAAGACCTCAGCAGCACCGGAACACCCCCGCTCGCGCGGGGCTCACTGGGTCTGGCCCCGGCCATGTGGAGTTCGCAGCGGAACACCCCCCCCTCACGCGGGGCTCACCGGTGCTTCGCGGTGTCGAGGCGGCGCAGGTTCGGAACACCCCCGCTCGCGCGGGGCTCACGACGACGGCATCCTCTACGAGACGACCTCCGGCGGAACACCCCCGCTCGCGCGGGGCTCACCGGGTCGGTTTGCGTGTCGGGGTTCGTGTCGTCGGAACACCCCCGCTCGCGCGGGGCTCACCCTTCCCGAGCTGCGACGTTAGACCGGCTTTGCGCTTCCTTGACCACGCGTGCGGTTCGCCATCCGCTCATACTCCCAGAGGCTGGGGCCGAAGCGCCGGATCTGAGCAAGGCCCGGGTAGCCGGGGTCCACCCCCGCCCCGCGGGGCACGTGTCCAGGTGATCCTGGGTGTTGGGGGTCTCATCGGATCAACCCCGCCCGCGCGGGCCCACCCCACAACACCAACCCAACCCACAGTGCCAACCCACCTGACCCACACACAACCACGCACCAAGTCGCCCCCTACATCCCGCCCCCACAAGAGGGGCGCGCCTGTCGTGCGGTGTGGGCGCTCAGTGCTTCGGGTGCTTCAACAAGTCCACTCCAGCGCCATGCCAGTGGCCCCGTCGGTCGACATGCTGGGTGGCGGGCGCCAGCGACGTACGTGCGGTACGCGTCGCCGGGAGCGTCAGTCGAGGCGCGTACGAGGAGTGGGGGCGATGGGCACACACGTCAGCAGGGCCGCCGGGCATGGGCAGGGTGGGGGCGAGGGTGAGGAAGGGGACGGTCACCCCGGGCAGCCGTGGACGCCGCCGCCTCCGCCGCCTCCGGACGGGGAGATGCCGCCCGGCGGCGGGACGCACCGCAAGTGAGGGCAGGCGCTGAACAGGGCCGCACTCGCGCTGAGTTGACACGATCGCTGCTCGATTCGGGCGTTCTCGCCGCCGACTGGGCGGCGGCGTTCGCGGCCGTGCCGCGGGCGGCCTTTCTGCCCGAGTTGGTCTGGGTGCACGACATGGCGACCGGCCGCAACACTCCCGTCGACCGCCGCGAGGACCCCGCGGCCTGGCAGCGGGCCGCCGACGCCAACGTACCGATCGTCACCCAGTGGGACGACGGCCAGCACGCGGGCCCGGAGCCGGGGAACACGCCGAGCAGTTCCGCCAGCATGCCGTCCGTCGTCGCCGGCATGTTGCGTGACCTGGACGTTCGCGATGGCATGCGGGTGCTCGAAGTTGGTACCGGCACCGGCTGGAACGCGGGCCTCCTCGCGCACCGGCTGGGCGGCGGCAGCGGGGTGGTGAGCGTCGAGATCGACGCGGCGGTGGCCGATCGAGCGCGCGACGCGTTGCGGTGCGCCGGTCTCGTGCCCGAGGTCATCTGCGGGGATGGTGCGGCGGGTTGGCCGCCGGCCGCACCGTACGACCGGTTGATCGCTACCGCGGGTGTACGCGCCGTGCCGCCCGCCTGGCGGGAGCAGGTGCGTCCCGGCGGCGTCGTGCTCGTCCCCTGGGGCACCCACTACAGCGACCAGGATGCGCTGGTCCGGCTGACCGTCGCCGCCGACGGCACCGCATCGGGCCCGTTCCTGCGCATGGTCGAGTTCATGAAGCTGCGTGACCAACGCCTGGACTGGAACCGTTTCCGCGACCACGTCCCCCGCTTCCCCGGCGCCGCCGAGGTGACCGCAACCCACCTCACGCCGGCTGACCTGGGCGACCGCTACGACGCCGTACGCTTCGCCATCGGCCTGCGCGTCCCCGCCTGCGCGCACGTGGTCAATCGCGTGGACGCGGCGACGACGCGGGCGTGGTTCTTCGACCTGAACGGCCCCTCCTGGGCTGCGGTGACGTTCCGCGGAACCGAGGCCGGAGCCGAATCGCCCGCCGCGACCGTCCACCAGTGCGGCTCCCGCCGCCTGTGGGACGAGGTGGAGGCCGCGTATGCGTGGTGGGCCGGAGCGGGCAGCCCTGGCATCGACCGCTTCGGCCTGACGGTCACGCCGGCGGGCCAGCGGGCTTGGTTGGACGATCGGTCCGACTCGTGGTGGGTGTGACGGCTGGTGCCGGGCGCCTCGCTTGGTGGAACACCCCCGCTCGCGCGGGGCCCACGGAACCGTGAGCCGCGGCCCCGCCGACCGCGACGGAACACCCCCGCTCGCGCGGGGACCACGCGGTAAGCGCGCTGCTCGCAGCCCTGATGTACGGAACACCCCCCGCTCGCCCCGGGGGACCACCCCCCGGGCTCCGCCAGGAAGCACCGCCGGATCGGACCACCCCCGCTCGCGCGGGGCTCACGTCCCCGCCTCCACGATGTGCAGCGCGCCCAGCGGAACACCCCCGCTCGCGCGGGGACCACGAGCGCCGGCAGGCCGGTGATGTGGTCATCTACGGAACACCCCCGCTCGCGCGGGGACCACCCCCGCCCCCGTGATCCGCGAGCGTCTGGGCCTGGAACACCCCCGCTCGCGCGGGGACCACACAACACCAAACCTGGACGCGGTGCCGCAGTTCGGAACACCCCCGCTCGCGCGGGGACCACCCCGTCGCCCTCCTCGCAGCCCTCTCCCGCGCCGGAACACCCCCGCTCGCGCGGGGACCACGTGCAGGTAGTCGCTGGTGTGCGCGTACTGGGCGGAACACCCCCGCTCGCGCGGGGACCACCCTTCCTGAGCTGCAACGTTAGACCGGCTTTGCACTTCCTTGACCATGGGTGGGGTTCGTCATCTGCCCATGATCTCAGGGGTGTGGTGGTGTCGCGGGGTGATCGGTGGGTACGGGCCGGCGCCAGTCTGATGGCATCTCGCGCGGGGACCACTCGCCCTTCGTTGCGCGGCTGTCGCGCATCCGTGGGCCACCCCCGCTCGCGCGGGGCTCACGAGATGGCCTTCCGCCGCGCCCTGGCCGTGGTGGACCACCTCCGCTCGCGCGGGGCTCACACGATGGCGGGCTCTGCGTTGTCGGCGAGATCCGGACCACCCCCGCTGGCGCGGGGCTCACGCTGTCCTGCGTGACCATGGGATCAGCGCCCGCGGACCACCCCCGCTCGCGCGGGGCTCACCACATGCCGGCCCGCCAGCGCATTCGCCACCGCGGACCACCCCCGCTCGCGCGGGGCCCACTCGTCCGTCTCGTCCTTGATCTGGTCGGCCAGCGGACCACCCCGCTCGCGCGGGGCCCACGGCGCAGACATCCGTACACCCGACCTGGCCGACCGGACCACCCCGCTCGCGCGGGGCCCACCCTTCCTGAGCTGCGACGTCAGAGCGGCTTTGCACATGCTCGACCCAAAGCGAGGCTCGCCACCCGCTCATACTCCCAGAGGGCATCGCCGAAGGATCGGGGGATCGGGGATCGGGTACAGGCCCGCATCTGCCTGACATGTCGACGGCCCGATCGGAGCACCCCGCTCCCGCGGCGCTCGCGCCCACGCCGTACGCGTCCGTCCGCGCCCGCGCCCTTGCCCGTTCGCGCCCGCCCGCGGTTACGCCCACGCGCGTGAGTGGTGCGCCCTGCGCCTCGCGTAGGCCGCGCGGTCCACGGGCACCCATACGCAAGGTAAGCGAGTGACTGCCGAGAGTGCGGGACGGTGTGGAGTGGGAAGTACGCAGTACGACGAGACGGCCGAAGTGTATGACGACACCTTGAACGTTCTCACCTATGCGCGGCACGCGGAGGAACCCACCTTCCGTGCGGTGATGGGGGACGTGAGCGGGCTCGACGTGTTGGATCTCGGTGCGGGTACGGGGATCTGGACCCGGCGGATCAAGCGGGCGGGGGCCGGCCGGGTGGTGGGTCTGGAGATCTCCGCGGCCATGGTGGAGACGGCCCGCGAGCGCGAAGCGGACGAACTTCTCGGCATCGTCTACCACGTCGGCGACGTGTCCCAGGTCCACGAGGACATCGAGCCGGCCGCCTTCGACCTCGTCACCGGCGTCAACGTGCTGCATTACAGCGCCAGCAGGGACGAGTTGGTGGCCATGTGTCGCACCGCGAGCCGGGCGCTGCGGCCGGGCGGGCGCCTGGTGACCAACTGCGCCAACTACGACATGGCCGATGAACCCGACTACTACGGCCCGTTCGGCATCACGGCCACCGTGCCTCGACCTCGCGCCGAGGGTTCGAAGGTGCGCGCGCACACGACGATGGGTGGGCGCCCGGTCGACATCGAGTTCTACCTGTGGCTGGCCAGCACGTACGAGTCCGCGTTGCGCGAGGCCGGTTTCACGCAGGTGCGCTGGCCGGCGTGGCAGATCTCGGAGGAGGGGATCGCCCAGTACGGGGAGGAGTACTGGCAGCGATACATCGACCACCCGCCGACGTTGGTCATTGAGGCGGTCAAGTAACCCCCGGCGTCGCCGCCTGACGGACTAGGCGAAGTCCCCGACCACTTGCCGCGTGGTCGGGGGCTCTGTCGTACGAGGTGGGTGTCAGCCCTGGAAGTCGCCCGCTTTGACGGCCGTGAGGAACGCGGCCCAGGTGGCGGGTTGGAAGGTGAGGGCTGGGCCGTGGGGGTCCTTGCTGTCGCGGACGGGGACGCTGGCCGGCGCGGCGGCGTCGATCTCGATGCAGTCGCCCGTGCTTCCGCTGTAGCTGCTCTTGATCCACCGTTCGGTCATGGGCCGCAACCTCCTTGAAGGATGTTTCTCAACTCTGCGACGTGGGCGTTCAGTTGAGCTAGGGCGTCGAGGTCCCCGAGGTATGTCGGTGATTGGTCGGCGCCTGTCGTGCGGCGTGTGGTCAGGCTTGGAAGTCGTCCGCCTTGACGGCCGCGATGAATGTGGCCCACGCGGCCGGTGCGAAGGTGAGCGCCGGGCCGCTCGGGTTCTTGCTGTCGCGGACGGGGACGCTGGCCGGCGCGCCGGCGTCGATCTCGATGCAGTCGCCCTGGGTGCCGCTGTAGCTGCTCTTGATCCACTGTTCGACCATGGGATCGCAACCTTTCAGGGTTGGGTTACTCAACTCTGGTGCACCCCCCGGCGGTTGCGCTAGGTCGCCGATGAGCCCCCGACCACTTGCCGCGTGGTCGGGGGCTCGGTCGTACGAAATGGGTGTCAGGCGTCGAAGTCGCCAGCCTTCACGCCCGTGACGAAGGAGGTCCAGGCGGCCGGCTCAAAGGTGAGGGCCGGGCCGTTCGGGTCCTTGCTGTCGCGGACGGGGACGGTGTTCGGGACACCGACGCCGACCTCGATGCAGTCGCCGCCGTTGTTGCCGCTGTAGCTGCTCTTGAACCACTGCGCCGCAGTGAGATCGGTGGTCACTGATATTCCTCCATCACGTTCCGGATGAACTGAGCGGACTCAGTTGTGGAGAGTGCGTCCGCCGCGAGTCGAGTGTAAGTGCGGGTCAACTGCTGTACGCGTGCGGGATCGTTGACGAAGTGGCCGCAATCGATGGATTCCGAATAGATCCAATCTCGCCCGCTGGGCATCGAAATGATCGTTAACGGAGCGCTGGGACGCACAACGAGTGGGTTGTCCATTGGGACGATCTGGATCACGAAGTTGGGTAGTTCAGTCAAAGCCAGCAGGTGTGCACACTGCTCTGCCATCACCTGCGGTCCGCCTAGAACCGTCCGCAGGGTGTTTTCGTCCAAGACGGCTGAGAGCAGGGGGCTCTCAGGGCCTGCTGCCAGGAACCGATCTTGTCGGCGGAGTCGAGCCTCAACGGTGCGTTTGAGGTCCTCGCGACTACGCAGCACGGGTGTGTACAGGGCGTGAACGTACTCTTCCGTCTGCATCAGCCCGGGGATGTTTTGGCTTTGGTAGATGCGCAGGGCGGTCGCATCTCGATCCATCTGAGCACGACGTGCGAACCAGTCGGGGCGATGAGTGGCCGGATACCAGTCCACCTCACGCCACAGATCCGACAGCTCATCGCCGACTTCCAGGAGTTCTTCCCACGCTACGACCTGCCGCTTGTCGGGTACGCGTTCGCCGGCCTCGATCTTCGCGACCATGGAGCGATCCAGGTGGGCGATTTTGCCGAGCTCGACTTGTGTCCGCCCCGCGCGTTCGCGGCTCTGCTTTATGAAGCGTCCAAACAACTGTGCGGCCGTCACGGCGAGTTCGTTTCCAGGCGGTGATGGGGACGCGCCCGCATCCCTATCAACTCCGCGTCCCCGACGTGCCATGGGGACCCCCTTCGGTGTGTGTCAGAACTTTCTCCGTCACGGCCGTGGGTCGGCTGTGGCCGGAACGGGTCATTCGTTGCGATCGTAGCCCCGACGGGAGAACTCTGTAAGTGCCTGATCACAACCGGTGATTGAGGTCGATGCCCGACGCGGAGCGCCGCCCGGGTGTTCGTCGTCCGCGTCCGGAACGAGTCGTTGCATGCAACACACCATGACCCTCAAGGTCTACCGCCAACGTCCCGGTGAGCCACCGATCCCCCTCGCCGCCCCCACCACCATCCGCATCGACCCCGAATCCCTCACCCGGAGCGAGTTCGAGGCGCAGCTCTGCTCCACCGCCTGGGCGCCCTGCCGTTGCCCGCGGCACCGGCAGGAGGGGGCGGCGTCGGTGTCGGGGCGGGAGGGGCGGTCGTGATGGGGGAGTTCGGGGTCGGGGCGGCGCCGGTGGGTGGCGGTGAGCCCCGGGTGCTTGCCGTTGCCGCGCGGCTGGGGACGCGGGCCCGCGTGTTGACCGGGGAGCACGCCGTACGGGCCGTCTGCGGCATCGTCCTGCGGTTCTTCCTCACCCGCGCCTGGCGTGACGAGCCGGCGTGCGAGTGGGCGGACGCCACCGACATCGAGTTCCAACTTGCTTACGAGGAAGCCCTGTTCGACCGCGACGATCGCGGCGCCACCGTACTGCGGCCCAACCCGCGCCGCGTACAGCTCGCGCTCGACGCCTTCGCCGGGCCCGGGAGTTTCTTCTGGTGTGACGGGGGTGACGGCGCCGGCGTCATGACCACCAACGGGAAGGCGCCCGCCGACTGCGGGCTCACCCCGGCAGCCGTCCGTACGAGCCTGGCCGGCGGTGTCTCGTGAGTGAGGATGCGCACGAGGTGTGCGTGACGTTGCTGGTGTGGCAGCCGGTGGACGCCGACGCGCCGGGCGAGGTGGTGGACGGGTGGCCGCAGGTGCTCCAGGTGCACGAGGGGTCGGGCGCGTGGCGGGCGCCCAGTACCGGGCTGCGGATCGGCGAGCGGGTGATGGAGGCCGCCGGGCGCATCGCCCACGCCATCGGGCTGACCCTGCCCAACAGCCATCGCGTACTCGCCGTCGACCAGCTTTCGGACACGCCGGACGAGGCGGAGCGGCTGGTCATCGTCGTGGACGGGGGGTGGGTGACGGGCGCGGACGCGGACGTGGCCGACGGCGGGGCGAGCCCCTGCGCGCACGTCTACCGGCACCGGCGGCGGTGGGCCTGCGTCGACGACCTCGCGGACGAGCGCACCCTCAGCGTCGCGTTGGCGGCTGCGGTCGCCAAGCTGCCGCCGTTCGTCATCGGTTAGTGGGAGGTGGGCGGGCCGCGGGCGCTGGGCTCCGTACGCCGGGCCTCCGTACGCCGGGCCTCCGCGCGTCGGGCCCCGTACGCCGGGCCCCTCGTATGGCGGCCCCCGTACCCCTGGCCCCCGGCGGGCTCCGTACCCCTGGCCCCCGCCGGGCCCCGTACGCCCCGCCCGCAACCCCGTACCGTGCGCCCACGCGCCCCGGGTCGTCGGGCGGGCGGGTGGGGGAGTGCGCGGCGCGGGCGGCCCGTCCGGGTGAGGGGCCGTACTGGTCGGGCCGGGCGGGGCGTTAGCCGAAGTGGCGCCGACGTCCCCGCACGACCTGCACGGGTGCGCAGGTCGGGGCCGTGCACCAGCGCCGCGAAGCCGACGAAAGGCCGCTCATGAAACGCCGCACCGTATCCGCTGACCCCGCTGGCCCTGCCGCCTCCGCCGACCCCGCCACCCTCGCCGTCACCACCCTCCCCGCCACCCCGCTCTTCCGGCTGATCGCCGCCCTGCTGGCGGCGCTCTCGCTCGGGCTGCTGCTCCAGCAGCCGTCGGCCGCCGCATCCGCCTCGGTGCGGCCCGCCGCCGAGGTGATCGTGATCATCGAGGACGGCCGCTTCGTACCGCAGAACGTCACCATCAGACGCGGTGACACCGTCCGCTGGACCAACAACGACCGCTTCGACCACACCGTCACCTCGTCCGACGGGCTCGGCTGGGACAGCGGGGTGCTCACCCCGGGGCAGAGCTTCCGGCGCGCCTTCCCGGTGCACGGCGTCTTCCGCTACCACGACCGGCTCAACCCGTCGATCACCGGAACCGTCGCCGTCCGGTAGCGGCGGCCGTGTTCCGCGGGCCCGGTACGGCGACTGCCGGCCGGGCCCGCCCGTGCTTGGCCGGGTGATCGATCCACCCGGGGTGCAACCTTTCGCGCGTCCCCCGTGTCTCTTCTAGTAACGCCACATAGGCGCGCTAATCGGTACAAAACTCTCCTTGGAGGGGATCACCATGATGCGCACTTCACGCCGCCCGCGGCGCACCGCCCTGCTCGCCGCCGGCCTGCTCGCCACCGCCGGGCTCGGCCTCGGCTTCGCCGGCCCGGCGTCGGCCGCCGTCGACCGGCCGTCCAGCGTCGATCCGGGCGGCAAGCAGTACGACGCGAAGCAGGTCCGCCACTTCCTGAAGTCCTTCTACGGTCACCACGGGCCCAGCGCCTGGGAGCGCGAACACCTGGTCACCGAGGAGCTGAAGGAGAAGGCCGCCCAGACCCCGGACTACGACCTGCTGCTCTGTGCCCAGAACACGCCCGAGGACATTGAGATCGGGCCCGTCACCACCGCGGCTTCGGCGGGTGTGGGCTGGGCGCCGGTCACCACGCACTGGGGCGAGGGCCAGGACACCCAGGTCTTCACCGCGTACGTGGGTCTTGATGCCAGCAAGCCGATGAAGCTGACCGACATCAGTTGCCAGGCGCCGGACGCCTGAGCGGTGCGCCGCGCGGTCGGGGCCGCGCGGTCGGGGTGATGGCTTCGAGGTGCGGGCCGGGGCGCGGTCGGGGCGCAGCCGGGGCGGCGCGGTCGGCGCGGCGAGTTCGAGGTGGGGGCCGGGGCGCGGTCGCCGCGGCCCCGCCCCGCCACCCTGCCCGCATTTGCCATGATCGGCGCCGTATTCTCGCCGTATGACCTGGTTGCGCGCACTCAAGGAGACCGCCCGCACCGGCCTGACCATCGAGCGCACCCGGCTGGAACCGCTGGTGGCGCTGCGCGGCGCGGGCGGGGTCGCCATCGTCATCGGGCTGATCCTCTGGCTCGGCTCGCCGCCGCTCGCGGTCGCCTCCGCGTTCGGCGCGTTCGCCTCCGGCGTGGCGACCTTCCAGCGCAGTTGGCGGCCCCGGCCGGTACTGGCGCTCGCCGCCGCGGCCGGGCTCGCCGTCAGTACGTTCCTCGGGTACGCGGCTGCCGCCCATCCGCTGCCCTTCGTCCTGCTGCTCGCGCTCTGGTCGCTGCTGGCGGGCATGGCGTGGGCGGTCGGGCCGGTCTCCGGGCTGGTCGCCACCCAGATGGTGGCCGTCATGCTGATCACGGTCACGCTGCCCACCTCGTTGCTCGGCGCCCTCGAACACGCCGTGCTGATCGCCTTCGGCGGGCTGGTGCAGGCGGTGCTCATCGTGCTGGTGCCGATCCGGCCGTGGGGCGCCCAGCGTGACGCGCTGGCCGACGCGTTCGCCGCCGAGGCCGACTACGCGCGCCGGCTGCGCGAGGACCCGGTGGCGCCCTTCGACCCGCAGCCCCTGATGAACGCCCGGCACGCCGCCTCGCTCACCCCCCGGCAGGCCCGCCGCCGACCCAGCGGGCTGCGCGGCTACCGGTCGCTGGCCGAGCGGCTGCGGCCGGTGCTCGCCTCGCTCGCCGATCCGGTGGTCGGCGCCCCGGCCACCGGGCCCGAACGGGACCGCGTACGCGCCCTGCTGGCCGCGGCGGCCACCGTGCTGGACGCGGTGGCGCACGCGATCCGCTGGGGCAAGCCGGTACGGCTGCCGGCCGAGGCGATGGAGGTCCTTGAGGTGCCGGCGACCGGGCCCGTCCTGCACGGCGCCGCGCGCCGCTCCGCGCTGCGGCTGATGGCGCTGCTCGCGGAGGTGGTGGAGTCGGCGGAGGAGCCGTTGGAGCGGGTGGGGCCGGGGGGAGAGGGGCGGGGGGTGTCGCCGGCGGGGCCCGGCGGGGCTGACGGTCCGGCTACTCCCGGTGGGGCTGCCCCCGGCCCGGCTACTCCTGGCGGGGCCGCTCCCAGCCCGGCTACTCCCGGCGCAGCCACGCCCAGCCCGGCCACCCCCGCTGGGGCCGCCCCCAGCGGTGCCACCCCCGCCGCTGGCGAGCTCACCCCGCCCGCCGAACAGACCGTCACCCGCAACGCCCTGCTGCGCCCCACCATGCCGCGCCTGGTGCCCGTCGCGTTGCGCGCCCTGCACCGGGAGGCGCGCTGGTCATCGCCCGTGCTGCGGCACGCCGTACGGCTCGCGGTCGTCGCCTGCGCCGGCTACCTGCTCGGCACGGCGTTGCCGTTCGGGCACGGCTACTGGGCGCCGATGGCTTCGGTGATGGTGATGCGGCCCGACTTCGAGCAGACGTACTCGCGCGGCGTCGCCCGGTTCGCCGGCACGCTGGTCGGGGTGGCGCTCGGCGGGGCGGTGGTGGCCCTGGTCCACCCCGGGGAGTGGGCCAGCGCCGGGCTCGCCGTCGGGTGCGTGGGGCTGATGTACCTGCTGATGCGCACCGGCTTCACCGTCGCCTCCGCGTGCATCAGCGCGTACGTCGTCTTCCTGCTCGGCATCGCGGGCGAGGGCTGGTCGCAGACGGTGCAGGACCGGGTGGCGCTGACCCTGCTCGGCGGAGTGCTGGCGATGGCCGCGTACGCGCTCTTCCCGGCCTGGGAGACGCCGAAGCTGCGGGACCGGCTGGCCGACTGGCTGCTGGCCAACGGCCGGTACGCGGTCGCCGTCTTCGGCGGCCACGCCCACCCCATCGAACGCCGGCCCCGGCACGTACGCGACGCCCTGCTGGACGCCCGCGCGGCCCGGCTCGCCTGGGCGCAGAGCGAGGCCCGCGCCCAGGCCGAACCCGTACGCCACCGCGGCATCTCGCGCCGCTCGGCGGGCGCGGCCCAGACGGCGCTGGCCACGATGGGCCGGGTCACGATGCTCCTGGAAGCCCACCCGCCGGACCGCGACGCGCGCCCCTCGCCGGCCGCCGGCGACTTCGCAACGGCCCTGCGCACCGCACTCCCACAGGCGACCGCCGCCGTCCGCGACCGCGAACCGCTGGACTGGCGCGAGGTGCACACGGCCCTGAACGCCTGGCGGACGTCCGAGGGCGGCGACGCGCTCCCGGTGCGCTGCGCGGAGTTGTTGGTGGACGCGCTGGACGAACTGGCCGGCGCGCTCTCCCGGGGGCCCGGCGGGAAGAATCGGGCGCGGCGGCGGGAGTGAGTGCGGGTGCGCGGCGTGGTGGGTACGAGGTGCGCGGTGCGGCGGGTACGGGGCGGGCGGTGCGGTGGGTACGTACGGGGCGGGCGGGGCGCGGTGGGCCGGCCGCATCAGGCCGATTCCCGCGGGGTGCCGCCCACAACTCGGCCACTCCCGGCCGGGGCACTGTCCAACCTCCACCAGGGCGGCTAGCTTCCTCTCGCCGTACACCCGACGCACCAACAGACGCACCAACAGGGGGAATCCACATGCCCATTCGTTCCCGGCTCGCAGCCGCCACCGTGACCCTCGCCGTGGCCGGCGCGGGGCTGCTCGGCCTCGCGGCGCCGGCCTCGGCCGACAGCCTGGGGCTCATCTGCCCGAGCCGCGCGGAGTACATCGACGGCAGCGGTGGCCACAAGGGGGCCCGCATCAGTTGCACCGGCGGCTCGTTCTTCCTGGCCATCAGATGCGAGAAGCTGGACTCCAGCCACTACCGGTATTGGCACTACGGCAACTGGGCCTCCTCCGGCGGCACGTCGACGGTGTGGTGCGACCTCAACGCCAAGATCATCGCGGCTGAGACCCGTACGTCCTGAGTCCTGTTCCGAAGGGCCCGGGGCGTCCGCGGTGGGCAGGGCGGGGCAGCGCGGGCGAGGAGCCCCCTGGTCCCACCCCACGGAAACGGCCCGGGGTCAGTACCCATTGACCCCGGGCCGCGTGGGGGCCCGTGCCTCGCCCGCAGGGGCCGCCCACGTTTTCCGGGTGCCGCGACGGTGGCGGCGGGGGTGGTTCGGTCGTACGGGCCGGCCCGGGGGTCAGCCGGTGCGGCGCTGGCCGCCCTTGAGCGTGGCGCGCAGGTACTCCCGGTTCATCGCGGCGATCGTCGGCAGCGGGATGCCCTTCGGGCAGGCCGTGGCGCACTCGCCGGTGTTGGTGCAGCCGCCGAAGCCCTCCGCGTCCATCGTGCCGACCATGTCGAGCACCCGGCTCTCGCGCTCCGGGGCGCCCTGCGGCAGCACGTTCAGGTGCACCACCTTCGCCGAGGTGAAGAGCATCGCCGAACCGTTCGGGCAGGCCGCCACGCACGCCCCGCAGCCGATGCACTCCGCGTTCTCGAAGGCCAGGTCGGCGGCGGCCTTGGGGACCGGCGTCGCGTGCGCGTCGGGCGCGCTGCCGGTGGGGGCCGAGATGAAGCCGCCCGAGCCGATGATCCGGTCGAACGCCGAGCGGTCCACCACCAGGTCCTTGACGACCGGGAAGGCCGACGCCCGCCACGGCTCGATGTCGATCGTGTCGCCGTCGGAGAAGTGCCGCATGTGGAGCTGGCAGGTGGTGGTGCGCTCCGGGCCGTGCGCCTGGCCGTTGATGACCATGCCGCAGGCGCCGCAGATGCCCTCGCGGCAGTCGTGGTCGAAGGCGACCGGCTCGTCACCGCCGAGGATCAGTTCCTCGTTCAGGTGGTCGAGCATTTCGAGGAACGACATGTCCTCGCTGATCCCGTCCACCTCGTAGCTGGTCATGGCCCCCGGCTCGGCGGGGCCTGTCTGGCGCCAGATGCGCAGGGTGAGCCTCATGCGTAACTCCGCTGGGTGGGGTGGACGTACTCGAATTCCAGGGCCTCGCGGTGCAGCACCGGAGCCTGGCCGGTGCCGGTGAACTCCCACGCCGCCGCGTACGAGAACGACTCGTCGAGCCGCTTGGCCTCGCCGCCCTCGGTCTGGCTCTCCTCGCGGAAGTGGCCGCCGCAGGACTCGTTGCGGTGCAGCGCGTCCAGGCACATCAGCTCGGCCAGCTCCAGGTAGTCGGAGATCCGGTTGGCCTTCTCCAGCGCCTGGTTCAGCTCCTCGCCGCTGCCCGGCACCTTGATCCGGCGCCAGAACTCCTCGCGCAGCGAGGGGATGCGCTCCAGCGCCTTGCGCAGCCCGGTCTCGGTGCGGGCCATGCCGCACTCGTCCCACAGCAGTTCGCCCAGCTCCCGGTGGAAGGAGTCCGGGGTGCGGTCGCCGTTGTTGGACAGCAGCGCGTACAGCCGGTCGGTGACGGCGGTGACCGCCTCGTGCACGGCCGGGTGGTCCCGGTCCACCGGCTCGTGCGGGTGCCGGGCCAGGTAGTCGTTGATGGTGGCCGGCAGCACGAAGTAGCCGTCGGCCAGGCCCTGCATCAGGGCGGATGCGCCGAGCCGGTTGGCGCCGTGGTCGGAGAAGTTGGCCTCGCCGACCGCGAACAGGCCAGGCACCGTGGTCTGGAGGTCGTAGTCCACCCACAGGCCGCCCATCGTGTAGTGGATGGCCGGGTAGATGCGCATCGGCACCTCGTACGGGTTCTCCGCGGTGATCCGCTCGTACATCTCGAAGAGGTTGCCGTACTTCTCCTCCACCGCCCCCCGGCCCAGCCGGGCGATGGCGTCGGCGAAGTCCAGGTAGACGCCCTGGCCGCCGGGGCCGACGCCGCGGCCCTCGTCGCACACGTTCTTCGCGGCCCGCGAGGCGATGTCGCGCGGCACCAGGTTGCCGAACGCCGGGTAGATCCGCTCCAGGTAGTAGTCCCGCTCGTCCTCCGGGATCTGCGCCGGCGGGCGGGTGTCACCCTTCGCCTTGGGCACCCAGATCCGGCCGTCGTTGCGCAGCGACTCGCTCATCAGCGTCAGCTTGGACTGGTGGTCGCCCGAGCGCGGGATGCAGGTCGGGTGGATCTGCGTGAAGCACGGGTTGGCGAAGTACGCGCCGCGCCGGTGCGCCCGCCAGATCGCGGTGGCGTTGGAGTTCTTGGCGTTGGTCGACAGGTAGAAGACGTTGCCGTACCCGCCGGAGGCCAGCACCACCGCGTCCGCGAGGTACGTGGAGACCTTGCCGGTCAGCAGGTCGCGGGCGACGATGCCGCGGGCCCGGCCGTCGATCACGATCAGGTCCAGCATCTCGGTCCGCGGGTGCATCTCGACGTGACCGGCAGCGATCTCCTTGGACAGCGCCTGGTACGCGCCGAGCAGCAACTGCTGGCCCGTCTGGCCGCGGGCGTAGAAGGTGCGGGAGACCTGCACGCCGCCGAAGGAACGGGTGTCGAGCAGCCCGCCGTACTCGCGGGCGAACGGCACGCCCTGCGCCACGCACTGGTCGATGATCTCCACCGACACCTCGGCGAGCCGGTGCACGTTGGACTCGCGGGCCCGGAAGTCGCCGCCCTTGACGGTGTCGTAGAACAGCCGGCGCACCGAGTCGCCGTCGTTGCGGTAGTTCTTCGCGGCGTTGATGCCGCCCTGCGCGGCGATGGAGTGGGCGCGGCGCGGCGAGTCCTGGTAGCAGAACTGGACGACGTGGTAGCCCTGTTCGGCCAGCGTCGCACCGGCCGCGCCGCCGGCGAGACCGGTGCCGACGACGATGACCGTGTGCTTGCGCCGGTTGGCCGGGTTGACCAGCTTCGCCTCGAAGCGGCGGGTCTTCCAGCGGTCCTCGATCGGCCCGCCCGGCGCCTTCTCGTCCACCAGCGGCAGGCCGATCCCGTACGCGGTGTAGTCGCCGCCGGGGGCGGTGGGGGTGGCTGTGTCTGTCGGGGTGGCGGTGCCCGTCGGGGTGGGGTTCGCCCGGGTGCCGGCCGGGGCCGGCGTCGCGCTCGGCCGGGTGTCGGGGGTCGTGTCAGCCATGTCAGTCCACCAATCCGAGCATCACGCTCACCGGGATGGAGATGAATCCGCAGGTCATCACCAGTGCCAGGCCGTTCGATGCGATCTTCAGGGCCCGGGTGCGGCGGGCGCTGGCCACCCCGAGGGTCTGTGCGGCGCTCCACAGGCCGTGCCGGACGTGCAGCCCGACGGCGACCATGGCGGTGATGTAGATCGTGTTGCCGTACCAGGTGCTGAAGGAGGCCACGAGGTTCTCGTACGGGTGGCCCGACTCGGCCCGCTCGTTCACCGTGAGCGTGGTGAGGTCCAGGATGTGCCAGATGATGAAGAGGGTGAGGATCACCCCGCCCCACCGCATGGTGCGCGTCGCGTAGCTCTGCTGGGGCCGCTGGTGCACGTACTTCTGCGGGCGGGCGGCCAGGTCGCGGCGGCTGAGTTGGTACGCGGTGATGCCGTGCAGGACCACCGCGGCCAGCAGCACCGGCCGCACCAGCCACAGGAACCAGCCGTGGTGCAGGATCGGCTCGCCGATGGTGCGCAGCCAGTGCCCGTAGCTGTTGAATTCGTCGGCGCCGAAGAAGACCTTGAGGTTGCCGGCGAGGTGGGCGATCAGATAGCCGAGCATGATCGCACCCGACACGGCCATGATCGTCTTCTTGCCGACGGTCGACCGCCATACAGAGCCGATGAGGGACGGGGCGCGGTCCCGGGTTGCCAGTGCCATGACACCCGACGCTAAAGACACCCCGTGCCATCAGTCCAAGACATGAAAGAGCTCGTTCCCATAGTTGCTGGCTATCATCCGAGCATGCAGCTACAACAGCTCCGCTATTT
This sequence comes from Streptomyces sp. 796.1, assembly GCF_047525675.1. Lineage (NCBI taxonomy): Bacteria > Bacillati > Actinomycetota > Actinomycetes > Kitasatosporales > Streptomycetaceae > Streptomyces > Streptomyces sp. 796.1. Next base: position 101,473 of record NZ_JBLIWA010000018.1, read on the forward strand.
CGCGGCCGTGGCCGACGTACGGCACTTCACACGGGCCGCGGAGGCGCTGCACGTGGCACAGCCGTCCCTCTCGCAACAGATCCGGGCGCTGGAGCGGGAGCTGGGCGCCGACCTGTTCCACCGCGCCCGCGGCAACATCACCCTCACCGACGCCGGCGCCGCGCTGCTGCCGCTGGCCCGGCAGATCCTGGCCGACACCGAGACCGCCCGGCGCGAGGTGCAGGAGGTGGCACAGTTGCGCCGCGGCCGGGTCCGGCTCGGCGCCCCGCCTAGCCTCTGCGCCAGCCTGGTACCCGACGTGCTGCGCCGCTTCCACGACGAGTTCCCCGGCGTGGACCTGCTGGTGGACGAGGACGGCTCGCAGGACCTGGTCCGCACGCTGGGCGCCGGCGAACTCGACCTCGCCCTGATCATCAGCCCACAACCCAGCCAGGGCCCGGCCCTGGCCACCACCGAGCTGCTGCACGAGGAGCTGGTCGTGGTCTCCTCGCCCAGTTCCCTGCCCCCGGCCGGCGCCCGCTCCCGGATACGGGTCGGCGACCTGCGCGGCAAGCCGCTCGCCATGTTCCGGCGCGGCTACGACCTGCGCGAATTCACCACCGCCGCCTGCCGGGCGGCCGGTTTCGAGCCCACCCTCACGGTGGAGGGCGGCGAGATGGACGCCGTACTCGGCTTCGTCCGCGCGGGCCTGGGCATAGCGGTCGTACCCGGCATGGTCGCCGCCCGCTCCGGGCTGCGCATCACCCCCTTCGCCGGGGCATCCATGACCCGCACCATCGCGGTGGCCCACCGCAAGGACGTGGCCCCACCGCGCGCCGCCCGCGAACTGCGCCGGGTCCTGCTGGAGTACTTGCGTACGGCGGACCTGGGGGACACGGCGGTGTTGGTGAACCGGGGGCGGGGGTGAGGGGCGGGTGTGCTGGCGGGCGACCGGAGACGATGAGGGGCCCCGCCGGGCGCCGCCCTGCGGGGCGGGTGGCGACGCCGGGGAGGCTCAGCAATGCCGGCTGCGTGGTTTGAGCCATACTCCGGTGACGGACCCCCGTGCCCCTTTCTCGGATCTCGCGAGTTCCGTACAGCTCGCGCATTTGAACGGGATGCGAGCAAGCGGTAGAAGCGGTTTCACCGTGTCGCCATAAACTGGCCAAGATTCGTCCCGGTCTAGTCCTTTCCTGCCCTGCGTGCATAAGGTGATCGCTGTGCCTGTCTGCTGAACGAGTCGGCCCTGTGCGCATCGGCTTGACGGCTGGGGGCGGCGTTATATCCCACGCGGCGGATGCCCCTGTACGCCATCGTCGAGAAGTACAACCGCGTCATCCGGGAGTTCTGACTCGTCCATGCCGGCATCCGATCCGTACCAGATTCATGACGTTGCGGTGCTCACCGCCATCATGCTGGCTGGCCCTGCTGCCTTGATAGGGCTCGTCATATACCTGTGCTCGTCGCTCATGCGGTTCCGTCGGCACTCGCTATGCACGGCCTATCGCGACCTTTGTCTTTCGTCCCTCGCCGCCTCGCTGGCCCTGTACCTGTGGGGTTGCGCGCATGTCGTCTTCCGCGAGCGGCAGGAGGTCGGCAGCGAGTGCGCAAAGGCGGCGGGCGCGGGGGCACGGCGAGTGGAAGCGTTTCACGGCGACTTCGTTCCGCTCCAACTCGTATGCCGTACCGAGGGCGGAGGCACTTACACCGTTCTCATCCCCGACTACATCAATCCGTCCATAGTCGTCACCTCGTCGCTCGCCCTGGCCTTCGGCATTGCCGCATTCCTACTCCATCGCAGGCAACTCGTCAGCGACGGGGCAGGGAAGGAAGGTAAACCCTGTTGAGCCACGCCGAATGAGGTCGCCGTAAGGATCTCACCGCAGTTGGATGCCGTATTCATGCCACGCCCCGGCCCCGCGCCGGGGCGTGGCTAGTCCGACAAGGAGTTGCGTCGACATGCGCCCGCGCTCAGCACGTTCCGCCGCCTTAGCCCTCGCCGTGCTTCTCGCCGTCGGACTCGTGGCCGGTTGTGAGTGGACCGGGACCACGCCCGAGAGTTCCTCGCGTATTCAGGAGGTTCTTCCCGCCGACCCGGATGAGGCACGGTCGAAGAAGAACGCCGAGGACTTCCGGGCCTGGGTCGACGACCACGGAACGCCGCGCCAGCGCGAGGCCGTGACCCGCGTGCTGAACATCATCGGGGAGTGGGACGAGGAGACCGGCAACGCGTACGTCTCCACGGACATCAACGGGGGGATGTCGCCGGTGGAGGACAGCATGGCCTCGGCCACTGCCCTCGCCGAGGCGTTCGACCGGTGGCAGAACTCGGAGCAGGGCTTCGTCTCGGTGTACGACGTGGCCGGCAACGCGTTGATCGCCAACTACGAGTTCTGACTACGAGTTCTGACCGGTTGCGGCCCGCCCGCCGAGCACCCCGTGCGCCGCGCGTGACAAGGGGCTTGGTCCGGACCGGAGTTCTCCGTTCCCGCCGTCGCCGCCGGTCGTGGCGTGGTGGAGGGGTGCGGCCGGGGTGGCCGGCCCCGGGTGTGTGGTGGGGCTCGGGGCGTGGTGGGTAAGGTGCCTCGGCGTGGGGGCCGTGCTGTTCAGGGGGTGTGCTCGTGCCCGGGGGTGTGCTCGTGTCGGCATCCGATCCGTACCAGACGCACGACGTCACGGTGTTGACCACCGTCATGTTGGTCGGTCCCGTCGTGCTGGCTGGGCTGGTCACGTATCTGTGCGTGGCGCTCATGCAGCGCCGCCGGCGCTCGCCCGCCGCGGCCTGCCGTGACCTCGCCCTGCTGTCCGCGGCGACCTCGCTCGGCCTGTACCTGTGGGGCTGCCTGCACGTGGCCTTCACCGAGCGGCCGGAGATCGGCAGGGCCTGCGCGAAGGCGGCCGGGGTGCGGCCGGTGGAGTCGTTCCACGGCGACTTCGTGCCGCTCCGGTTGGTCTGCCGCGCCGAGGGCGGGGGCTCGCACACGGTCCTCGTCCCCGGCTACACCAACCCGTCCGTCGCCGTCACCCTCGCCCTCGCGGTGGTCTTGGGGGTGGTCGCCGCCGTGCTGTACGTCAGGCGGGGTGTGGGGGACCGGGGTGTGGGTCACCGGGGCGGTGGGGGCGGCCCGAGTGGGCCGGGCGCGGGTGGTTCGGGTGAGCCGGGTTCGGGTGACCCGGGCGGTGAGGGTGGTTCGGACGTGGGCGGCCCGGGTGCGGGTGGTTCGGGTGGGCGGGGTCAGTGGGCCGGTGGCGTGCGGAAGCCGCGGGCCAGCAGTTCCGAGCCGTAGCCGGTGCCGCCGCCGGTCTCCGCGCCCAGCCGTACGCCGCCGAGGTCGTAACCGGTGCGCAGTACGTCCTCGTGGTCCGCGGCCAGTACCACCCGCCGCGTGCTGTGCCGGAACTGGAGCACCTGCCACCGGCTGCCGACCGCGAACCGCGGCAGGTGGTCGGGGTGGACGCGGTCGGCGATGACGGTGGTGAAGCGGCGGGCGGGCGCGGGGCCGGACGGTCCCTCGGCCGCCGCGGCGGGGCCGCTCGCCGTGGCGGGGGCCGGCGCCCCGTTGGCCGGGCCAGCCCCGGCACCCGGTGCCACCCCCGCCTCGGGCCTGGGCGCCCCGGCCCCCTCGGGCCCGGCGGGCGCCACCACCTCCACCGCGACCAGCTCATAACTGCCGCTCTCGGTCTCCACGCTGGTCAGGCCGGTGACGATGGCGGTGCGGGGCGCGGTGTGGACCGCCGGCAGCTTGCGAAAGGCGATGCTGAACGCCAGCCACGCCGCGGCGCCCTGGAGCGGCAACCAGCCGGCCGCAAGCACCAGCACCAGCCACCGCGGGGCGTCCAGGGCGAGGGCCACGGCCGCGGGTGCGACCGCGACGACCGCCAGGACGTACGCGCTGATCCGCAACAGCCGCGACTCGGACCGCAGCCGGCGCGCGGCAGGCGGGTACGGTGCGTCGACCCCTGGCCCGGCGCCGTCGTCGCTCGTCATGGCTCCCCCTCGTCCGCCCCACCGGCCCCGCCCGCGGGCCCGGCAACCCCGTGTCCGTACGCGCCGACCCCGGCAGGGCCGGGCGGGCGGGCCCCATTGTCGCCCGGCGGTGGTGGCCGGGCCAGGGTTGGTGTGCCTGGTCAGCGGGGTGGGTGGGGCGGCCCTTGCGCGGCCCTTGCACGAACCTGGCGCAGGGGCCGGTTTTGAGTGGGCCGCAGGGGCTACCCGACAGCCATGAGCACGGAACAGAGTTCGGCGCGGGTGGGTGTGCACGTCTGTGGGTGTGACTGGGACGACGCGGACGCGGTGTTCCGGGTGTTGCGGGCCGCCTTCCCGGCGACCGCGGCCGACGAGTGGCCGGACGCGGGGCGGCCCGTGGACACCCAGTCCGACCGGCCGGTGGTGTGGTCGATGACGGTCGACACCCGCGAACCCGGTGCGCAGGCCCCCGCCTCCCGCCTCACGGAGCCGGTCAACGTCGACCTCTACGGCACGGAACCCCCCATCCACCAGGTACGCGACGTCCTCGGCCGGCACTTCTCGGTGGCCACCGAAGAGGCCGTCCCCGGCGATCAGGAGATGGAGGTCCGGATGCGCCTCGGCCCGACCGGCTGAGACCCCGGGCCGTGCGCCGCCGCGCCGCCGCGATCACGCCGCCCGCGCTGGTCGGACGGTGGTGCGGTGGCAGTGGCTGGATGGGGGCGTTCCGTTCTACGAGACGGGCGCGGCGGGGGCGCTCGGTGGCGCGTGGTCGCACGGCGGGGCGGTGGGCGGCTTGAGGTACGGGGCTTCGCCGCCCTGTCGTAGTGGCCAACTGTCCTGAGATAGAAGGTAGTTGGTGCGCGTGGCGGCCGGTCGTGGGTGGGCCGGCCGCCCGGGTGTGCCGGCGGATCGCGGAGGGTGTGAGCCCCTTGCGCACTCCCGTGCACCCCTGGCCAGGGGCGGACAGCGCATCGGACGGCTATTGAACATGGGCGACGGTTCTTTGTAGTTTGCTCGCCACGCCCAGCCGGGCGGATGCGGGTGCGCGCGGGGCTCTGGGGCCGCGGGCCCGCCCCAACTGGCCCACCCAACCGGCCCCCGCCCGCTCGGCCAACCGACCACCCAACCGGCGGGGACACCCAATCGACCACCCAACCGGCGGGGCCACCCAACCGGCCACCCACCCGGCGGGGCCACCCAACCGGCCACCCACCCGGCGGGGCCACCCACCCGATGAGGCCGGCCCCACCGGTCATCAGTCGGAGGTCGGAGGTCGGACCATCCGGGGCGCGGGCCGCCCCGCCACACAGGGCCCCCACACCGGGCCCGCCCCGACACACCGGGCCCGCCGCGCCCCAGGCCGGCGGGCCGCACCAGGTCGGACCAACGCCCAGCAACCCACCCCAGCTAGCGACACGGAAACCAGCATGGTCATAGGCAACACCCCGGGCGCCATCGGCTGTCCGGGCCACGAATCCACTCTGCCCGGGCCCGCGCGGCGCCGGGCGCCCGAACCGGGTAGCGGGGTCGTCCGATGAGGGCAGGGCCGGACCGGCTGGTCCTGCGCGAGGGCGGCCCGTTCCGCCTGATCTGTCTGCCGTACGCGGGCGGCTCCGCCAGGTCCTTCAGCGGACTGGTGCGCCAGGTCACCGAGGACTGGACGGTGGTCGCCGCCCAGCCGCCCACCGAGCAGACCGAAGGCAGGGCGCCCGACCTCAACGAACTCGCCGACCACTACGCACAGTTGCTCGCCGATGACCTCGCCGGGCCGGGCATCGTCCTCGGCCACAGCCTGGGCGCGGCCGTCGCCCACCGGATGGCCCTGCGGCACGCGGCCCGCTGGCCGGCCACCCTGCACCTCGTACTCTCCGCGCCGCTGCGGCCCGGGCCGCCCGTCTGCCAGGTCGCCGGGCTCGACGACCCCTCGCTCCTGTCTGTGGCCAGATCGCACGGCATCGTGCCGGACCTCGGGGTGCCCGACGAGGTGGTGGCCCGGATGTTGCTGCCCGAACTGCGGCAGGACCTCGCCGCGCTCGGCACGGCCGGCTGGGCGCCCGAACCGGTGCCGGCGCCGGTCCATCTGCTGGGCGGCACGGAGGACGAGACCAGCCCGCCGTTCGTGCTCACCGAACTCGCCGACCAGTTGGCCGCCCGGGACACCCGCTGGGTGCGCGGCGGGCACCTGTTCGTGATGGACCAGCCCGAGGAGACGTTCGCCGCGCTCCGCAAGATCGCCGGCTGCCCGCCGGGCCGCCGCCCCGCGGTCGCCCCCGCCCCCGCCGTTTCGCTCGCCGCCGAACCGCTTGCCGAACCGTCCCCCGAACCACCCGCCCTCGCGTCCCCCGCGGCCGAACCGCCCGACGCGGCCCCCGCCCCCAGCGCTTCGTGACGCCCGACCCGTCGTGACCTGCGGCGCGCCGCGGCCGGTGGCTGCGCGCCCGCGTCCGCCCGAGTGCCGGGCGGTGGCCCGTGCCGGGGTCACCGCCGGGCGCCCCCGCCCGTTCGGCCAGGCGCCGGGGCCGGCGTACGGCCGTACGATGGGGCCATGCCGGCACGCGAAGGGTCCCCAGGTGCAAACACTGTGCACCAGCACGGCCCCGGCGCGCCGCAACTCGACGCGGCGGCCACCGTGTTCGCGCTGCTCGCCGACCCGACCCGGCTCCACCTGGTGTGGCTGCTGGCCCGCGGCGAGGCGGACGTGACGACGCTGACCACGGCGAGCGGCGCGGCCCGCACCGCGGTCAGCCAACACCTCGCCAAGCTGCGCCTCGCCGGCCTGGTGCAGGCGCGCAAGGAGGGCCGCCACATGGTGTACGCCCTGCGGGACGGACACCTGCGGCGGCTGGTGGAGGGCGCGCTGCAACACGCGGACCACCAGGTGACGGGCGCGCCCCAGCACGTGTGAGGGGCTGTACGGCTGGGTGTGACCGGTCCTGTGGGCCGGCTTGGCCCGTGAGCCGGACACAGGCTCGTATGCCGGAGGCTCCTGCCTGGCCCGTACGCCGAACAACCCTGCGCTATCCGTACGCCGGACACGGGCTCGTACCCCGGACAGCCAGCGTGGCTCGTCACCCTGACAGCCCCGCGTAGCTCGTACGCCGAACAACCCTGCACGGCCCGCACGCCACAACGCCCCACACACCCACACCCGAACCCACACCCACCCAGGCGCCCACCCACACCCGCCACGAGGACCCTCGCGCGGGGTGGGTGTGATCGGCTCGGGCGGGGCGATGGTGGGTGGGTTCGGTGGGGTGGTGGGGTTGCGGTGGGTTGGTGGTGGGTTCAGCGGCGGGGCGTGGGGCCGCCGGCGCCCTCCAGGGGGACGGGGCGTTCCGCGCCGCGGTCCCGGGCGTTGCCGCGGCCCCGGTCGGCGCGCGGCCGGTAGCCGTCGCGCGGGCCGTAGGGGCCGTGCGGGCGGGCGTTGCGGGCGCGGTAGACGACGTACGGGCGGACCAGGTAGCCGACGGGTGCGGTGAAGGCGTGTACCAGGCGGCTGAAGGGCCACAGGGCGAACAGCGCCATCGCCAGCAGGGTGTGGACCTGGAACTGGAGCGGGGCGTCGGACATGTGCGAGACGTCCGGGTCGAGCGTGAACAGGCTGCGGAACCACACCGAGACGCCGAGCCGGTAGTCGTAGTCGCTGGTCGCCGGCGTGACCATGGTGTTCATCAGGCCGGCGACCAGGGTGGCGAGCAGCACCGGGTACAGCACCCGGTCGCTGCGCGAACTGGCCCGGCGCACGGCCTTGATCCGCAGCCGGCGCCAGAGCAGGATGCCCAGGCCGCAGGTGCCCATCAGACCGGCGATGCTGCCGGCGACCAGGGCGCCCGCGCTGTACTGGCCCTCGGTGACCCGCAGGCGCTCGGTGAAGCTCTCCGGTACGAGCAGGCCCACGACGTGGCCCATCAGGATGAGCAGCAGGCCGAAGTGGAAGAGCGGTGAGCCGATCCTGAGGAGTCGGTTCTCGTGGAGTTGGCTGGAACGGGTGGTGAAGCCGAAGCGGTCGTAGCGGTAGCGCCACGCCGTGCCCACCACCAGGGAGGTCAGGGCGAGGTAGGGCAACACGCCCCACAGCGTGGTGTGGAGATGGTCCACCGGAGGGCTCCTTCGCGGCGGCGCCCCGTACGGGGGCAGTGGACAGTGGAGTGGTGCGGGCGGGCCGCCGCCCCGCGGCCCCCGTCCCGCCGGGCCCTGGCACGGCTGGCTGGAGTGGCGGGCTGGTGGATGGGCGGGGCGGCGGAACGGCGGGCCGGCGCTTGGGTGACCGCGCGGCCCGGCGGGGCGGTCAGGACGGTGGGCGGGCGGCGAACGGCTCCAGGCCGACGTGTTCGCTCGGCGGTCCGGTACGGGCCAGCCGGCGGGCGGCGGCCCGGTCCGCCGGGCGCGGCCCCGGCAGGGTGGCGCTGACGGCGTCCAGCACCTCCGCGTAGTGCGTGCCGCGGTCCTCCAGGGCCAGCCGCAGGAGTTCGACCGCGGCCCGGTGGCCGCGCAGCAGCTTGCTGCCGGCGCGCGGGCAGCGGGCGGCGAACTCCAGGACCAGCGGCAGGTAGTCGGGCAGTTCGGCCGGGTCGGGCTCCCAGCCGGCGGCCCGGTAGACCTCGCGCAGCGCGGCCAGCGCGCCGCCGCGCCGCCGGGTGTCGCCGTCGGTGTAGTACGTCAGGTGCAGGGTGCGCCGGTGGGTGCGGTCGAAGACGTCGGTGTAGTGGGCGGCGGCCTCAAGGACCGGGATCGGCGCCGCCCGCTCGCAGAACCGCAGCAGCGGGCGGGCCGCCGGATGCCGCACCGTACGCAGCCGGTCGGCGATCAGCTCCAGCCGCCGCGGCCACTCCTGGTCCGGGTAGTAGAGCAGCAGCGAGGCGGCCTGGTGGACGGCGGGGGCGCTCATCGGGCGGCCCCGCCACTGCCGCTGCCACTGCCACTGCCACTACCGGTGCCGGGCCCGCCGTGCCGCTGGGCCCCAGCCGGCAAGTAGCTGCAACATGCGCGGTGCATCAGGGAGTTGGCCTGGCGGGTGCGTGAATCCCCGCCTGTCCCGGCGGCCCGGCTCGCCCTGCCCCCGCCGGTTGCCCCGGCGGCCCTGTCCGTCCGCTCGGGCCCAGCCTCCGTGGCCCGCCGCGGGCGCCTGCCGCGGCTCATGCGCCGGCCCCCGAACCCGCGGCCCGGCCGTCGGGGAAGAGCCCGTCGGGGCGGCCACTGCCGTCCCAGTTGAGCAGGTTGACCCGGCCGCGCAGCGCCAGCCCGGCGTGCTCGGGCTCGGGCCCGGCGCCGGGCGTCGCGTGGAAGGCGTCCGCCTCGTACATGCCGGGCCCGCCCGCCCCCTCCAGGCTGCACCCGGTGTCCAGCGGGCTGCCGGGTTCGGCGCTGTAGCTGGTCGGGATGACGTACCGCTCGTCGTACTTGGCGAGCGCGAGCAGCCGGTACATCGCCTCGATGCGCGCCGCGTCCATGCCGACGCTCGCGGCGATGTCCGGATCGGGCTCCTCGCCGAGGTTGTGGCGGCGCATGTGGGCCCGCATCGCGCCCAGCGTGCGCAGCGCGGCGGCCACCGGCTCCGGGTCGCCCGCGGTGAACAGCTCGGCCAGGTAGGAGATCGGGATGCGCAGCGAGTCGATGGCGCCGAACAGGTTGGCCGCGTCCTCGCCGTCGTGCCCGCTCTTGGAGAGCGCGTCCACGATGGGTGACAGCGGCGGCACGTACCAGACCATCGGCATCGTGCGGTACTCCGGATGCAGCGGCAGCGCAACCCGGTACTCGCTGATCAGGGCGTGCACCGGGGAGCGGCGGGCGGCGCTGATCCAGTCGTGCGGGATGCCGGACGCCTCGGCAGCCCGCACCACCTCCGGGTCGTTCGGGTCGAGGAAGCAGTCGAGTTGGGCCTCGTACAGGTCCTTCTCGTCGGGCGTCGCCGCCGCCTGGTCCACCCGGTCCGCGTCGTAGAGGATCACGCCCAGGTAGCGCAGCCGGCCCACGCACGTCTCGGAGCACACGGTCGGCTCGCCCGCCTCGATGCGCGGATAGCAGAAGGTGCACTTCTCGGCCTTGCCCGAGGTGTGGTTGAAGTAGACCTTCTTGTACGGGCAGCCGCTGACGCACATCCGCCAGCCGCGGCAGCGGTCCTGGTCGACCAGGACGATGCCGTCCTCGATGCGCTTGTACATCGCGCCCGACGGGCACACCGCCACGCACGACGGGTTCAGGCAGTGCTCGCAGATCCGCGGCAGGTAGAACATGAACGCGTCCTGGTACTCCAGCCGCACCGTCTCGCTGATCCGCTCAAGCAGCGGGTCCTTCGCGGTGTGCTCGGGGCCGCCGCCGAGGTCGTCGTCCCAGTTGGGGCCGGCGCCGATGGACATCGGTCGACCGTCGATCTGGGAGTGCGGCGGCGCGGTGGGCACGTCGTCGCCCAGCGGTGCGTCGGTCAGGTTGGCGTAGTCGTACGTCCACGGCTCGTAGTAGTCGTCCAGCGTCGGCAGCTCCGGGTTGGCGAAGATCCGGGAGAGCCGGCGCAGCCGGCCGCCGGAGCGCGGCACGAGCTTGCCGCGCTTGAGCTCCCAGCCGCCGCGCCAGGTGTCCTGGTCCTCGTACCGCCTGGGGTAGCCCTGGCCCGGGCGGGTCTCGACGTTGTTGAACCAGACGTACTCGGTGCCCTGCCGGTTGGTCCACGTCTGCTTGCAGGTGACCGAGCAGGTGTGGCAGCCGATGCACTTGTCGAGGTTCATGACCATGGCGACCTGGGCCATCACGCGCCCGAAGGGCGCTTCGCGCGGGGGCATCAGTAGTCGACCTCCTGCGAGCGGCGGCGGATGACCGTGACCGCGTCGCGCTGGTTTCCGGTGGGGCCGTAGTAGTTGGGGGCGAAGGAGAGCTGTGCGTAGCCCCCGATGAGGTGGGTGGGTTTGATCAGCAGCCGGGTCAGCGCGTTGTGCACGCCGCCGCGCCGGCCGGTCGTCTCCGACTTGGGCACGTTCACCAGCCGTTCCTGCACGTGGTACATGAACACCGTGCCGGCCGGCATCCGGTGCGAGACGATCGCCCGGGCCACCACGACGCCGTTGGCGTTGACCGCCTCGATCCAGTCGTTGTCCGCGACCCCGATCGCCTCGGCGTCCTCCGGGCTCATCCAGATCACCGGCCCGCCCCGGGCCAGCGTCTGCATCAGCAGGTTCTCCTGGTACTCGGAGTGGATGGACCACTTCGAGTGCGGGGTGAGGTAGCGGACGGTCACCGAACGTTCGGTGCCGGCGCCCTTGCGGGGGCGCTCGCCGAGGGCCGGCATGTTCAACGGCGGTTTGAACACCGGCAGTTGCTCGCCGAACTCGACCATCCAGGAGTGGTCGAGGTAGAAGTGCTGGCGCCCGGTGAGGGTGTGCCAGGGCTTGCCGTGCTCGGTGTTGATCGTGAAGGGCGAGTAGCGCCGCTCGGCGCCCTCCTTGCCCGACCACTCGAAGCTCGCGCCGACCTGCACCGGCCTGGCCTGCGTGTCCGAGAAGACGATCCGCCGGTCGGCCACCGAGGCGGCGAGTTGGGACAGCTCGGAGCCGGCCCCCACCCGCTCGGCGAGCTGCTCGAAGCCCTCGGCCGCCAGCCGCCCGTTGGTGGTGCCGGACAGCGCGAGGATCGCCTCGCACATCTTGACATCGGTGTCGAGGAGTGGCCGGCCGCGCGCCGCGCCCGCGGTCGCGGTGCCACAGCGCTGGGCCAGCCAGCGGGCCTCGGGCTCCGGGCGGACCGTGACGCCCTTGACGACGATGCCGAGCTCCTCGGCGAGCGGCCCGAAGGCGGCCATCTTGTCGCCGATCGCCGTGTAGTCCCGCTCGACCACGGTGACCTGCGGCATCGTCTCGCCCTCGGGCGGCGCCTCGCCGGGCGTGTCGTGCTGGAGCGCGGTGGCCACCAGGTCGTACCGGGTGTCCAGGTGCCCCTTGGCCAACTCGCTCAGCTTGCGGGCGATGCCGTGGAAGATGTCGAAGTCGGTACGGGCCTGCCAGGGCGGGTTGATGGCCGGCGAGAACGCGTGCACGTACGGGTGCATGTCGGTGCTCGACAGGTCGTGCTTCTCGTACCAGGTCGCCGCCGGCAGCACCAGGTCGGCGAAGAGCGTGGTGGAGGTCATCCGGAAGTCGAGCGCGAGCAGCAGGTCGAGCTTGCCGCGCGGCCCCTCATCGCGCCAGGTGACCTCGCTCGGCCTGGACCCCGGCGGGGCCTCGTCGGCGTCCGCGTTGTCGTCGGCGCCCAGCAGGTGGCGCAGGAAGTACTCGTTGCCCTTGGCGGAGGAGCCGATCAGGTTGGCCCGCCACACCGTCAGCACCCGCGGCCAGTTCTCCGGCGCGTCCGGGTCCTGGCAGGCGTAGCCCAGCCGGCCGGCCGCGATCTCCTCGGCCGCCCAGTCCGCCGGGTTGCGCCCGGAGGCGCGGGCCGCCTCGCCCAGCTCTAGCGGGTTGCCGGCGAACGTCGGGTAGGAGGGCATCCAGCCGCGCCGCGCCGACTCGGCCACCAGGTCAGCGGTGTGCCGCCCGGCGAACAGGCCCTGCCCGGTGGGCGAGGCCAGCGCGTCGGCCGGTGCGCTCTCGTACCGCCACTGGTCGGTGTGCACGTACCAGTACGGGGTGCCGGCCATCTGCCGCGAGGGACGCACCCAGTCGGCGGCGGTGGCCATCTGCTGCCAGCCGGCGTACGGGCGGACCTTCTCCTGCCCCACGTAGTGCGCCCAGCCGCCGCCGTTGACGCCCTGGCAGCCGGTGAGCAGCAGCAGCGACAGGAACGAGCGGTAGATGGTGTCGGAGTGGAACCAGTGGTTGGTGCCCGCGCCCATCACGATCATGGACCGGCCGCGGGTCTGCTCAGCGGTGCGGGCGAACTCCCGCGCGGTGCGGATCGCCGCCTGCGCCGGCACCGAGGTGATCGTCTCCTGCCAGGCGGGCGTGCACGGCACCGAGGCGTCCTCGTACGACAGCGGCCACTGGCCCACCTGGTCGCCGCGGCGCACCCCGTAGCGGGCCAGCAGCAGGTCGAAGACGGTGGTCACCAGGCGGTCGCCGATCCGGCGGACGGGCACCGAGCGGTGCAGCGAGCCGGCCTGCTCGGCGTCGAACCGGGGCAGCACCACCTTGGCCAGCGGCGCCGAACCGTCCTCGCGGTGGAAGGTCAGCAGCGGGTCGACCGCGCCCAGGTCCAGGTTCCAGCGGCCCTCGCCGCCCTTGCCCCAGCGGTCGCCCAGCGTGCCCGGCGGCACCACCACCTCGTCGGTCGCCGCGTCCACCAGCACCGGCTTGTAGCGGCCGGTGCCCGGCGCGTCGCCCGCGTCCAGGCCCAGGTCGGCCGCGGTGAGGAAGGTGCCGGGCGTGTAGCCGTCGGTGCCGTGCGGGGCGAGCTCCACCAGGAACGGCAGGTCGGTGTAGCGCTTGCCGTAGTCGAGGAAGTACGGGACCTGCCGCTGCACGAAGAACTCGGTGAGGATCACGTGCCCCATGGCCATCGCCAGCGCGCCGTCGGTCCCCGGGTGCGGGTGCAGCCACTCGTCGGCGAACTTGGTGGCGTCCGCGTAGTCGGGCGAGACCACCACGACCTTCTGGCCGCGGTAGCGGGCCTCGGTCATGAAGTGCGCGTCCGGGGTGCGGGTGACGGGCACGTTGGAGCCCCACAGCATCAGGTACGCCGCGTCCCACCAGTCACCGGACTCCGGTACGTCCGTCTGGTCGCCGAACACCTGCGGCGAGGCCACCGGCAGGTCCGCGTACCAGTCGTAGAAGGACAGCATCGGCGCGCCGATCAGCGCGTGGAAGCGGGCGCCGACCGCGTGCGAGGCCATCGACATGGCGGGGATCGGTGAGAAGCCGGCGATCCGGTCCGGGCCGTGCTCGCGCAGGGTGTGCACATGGGCCGCGGCGGCGATCTCCAGCGCCTCCTCCCAGCCGATCCGCACCAGACCGCCCTTGCCGCGGGCCGCCTGGTAGCGGCGCCGCTTGACGGGGTCGCCGGTGATCTCGGCCCAGGCGGCCACCGGGTCGCCGAGCCGCTGCTTGGCCTCCCGGTACAGCTCCACCAGCACGCCGCGGGCGTGCGGGTAGCGGACCCGGGTGGGCGAGTAGGTGTACCAAGAAAAAGAAGCGCCGCGCGGACATCCGCGCGGCTCGTACTCGGGCCGGTCAGGGCCGGTAGTGGGATAGTCCGTCGCCTGGGTCTCCCAGGTGATCAGGCCGTCCTTGACGTAGACCTTCCAGGAGCACGAGCCCGTGCAGTTGACCCCGTGGGTGGAGCGCACCACCTTGTCGTGGGCCCAACGGTCCCGGTAGGGGGAATCGTTGACGCTCTGGTCCGTGCGGTAGACCGCACGGGAATCGGGGCTGACCGGAGCCTTGTGCAGCATCCGCCCCATGCCCAACAGGGCGCGCTCGGCGGCGTCCGCCGACCGCCCGACACGTAACCCGAACCTGTCCGAGGCCACCAGGGGCCCCCTCTCCGCCGCATGCCGAATTGCTCAGCGCAGCCTGGCCCAGGCCAGGGGCAAGCGGAAGCGGCCGACACGCTTCTTGACGGGACCGGTCACAGTGCTTTGCACACCGTTTAAAGCTGATTTTGGCCGGAACCGAGCGAGCTCAGCGGAGCCGACGGCCTACGCCGCGTGAACCTCCGGGCAACGCCCGTCATGGCCGCCGTGACCAGCAGCCATGCCCCGCCCGCGACCCAGCCCATGACCTCGCCGACGGTGCCCAGGCCGGCCACGTCGGCGGCCTCGGCGAGGGTGTGGCTGGCCACCGCGTACATGCCGAGGGGGAAGACGATGCACCACTGCGTCGGCTCGTACCGGAGCGGCACCCGGTGCCTGAGGTGCCGCCAGTATCCGGCCCACAGCAGCACCGGGAAGAGCAGCGTCGCCCAGCCCCAGAGCACCAGCAAGATCGCCACCAGGGCCCGGTGCGGCCCCGTCGACCAGCCGAGTTGCACCACCTGCGCGCCGGCCAGGATGGTGATCGCGCAGGCGCCCATGGCCACCCAGTACGCCGGCGTCAGCCCCTGCGGCGGCACCGGGTGCCGCCGCAACCGCCAGCCGATGACGCCGAGCACCGCCCCGTACAGACAGCCGCCGGCCACCCAGACGGCGAGCAGCAGCCCGGCCGCCACCTCGCCGTGCCACAGCGCGGACCCGGCCACCACGGTGGACTGGAGGCCGACCGCGCACAGGAACCAGGTGCCGTCGGCCAGCCCCAGCGCACCGGGCGAGCGCCGCAGCGTGCCCGGCACCCACAGCGCGAGCCGCGCCCAGGCGACCATCGCGACCAGGCACAACACCAGGGCTGCGGCCCGTACCCCCTCGATGGCGAGCCGCGCCGCGAGCACCTCGGCGCCGGCCACGAAGGTGAAGAAGCCGAACACCTTCGCCGGCGCGGCCACGTCCGCCAGGAGCTGCGGTCGATGGGCCGCGGCCCGCCAGGCCAGGGCCGCGGCGAGGACGACGAACCAGGCCACGCCCAGCCCGAAGAGCGCCCGGGAGAGCCGTCCTGCGCCGTCGATCCCGAGCGCCCGGGAGACGATGCCGGTCGCCATCACCGGGGCGAAGCAGGCCGGTGGCAAGGCGCGCACCCGGTCCCTGAACCCCCACGTCCATGTCATGAACGCAGCGTGCCATCGACCGCGCCCGGCTCGACCCCACCGGTACGCCTGCGTCCCCGTTGTCCCACGGGGAACCGGCCATGCGCAGCCGCGATCGGGGGCCCGGGGGAGATGGCCGACGCTTTACCGCCACGTGGGCAACGCTATGCCGATCTCCTGGAGTTGTCGCCGGCAGGCCCCGCACCCGAACGCCGCGCGACCGGCGCACGCGGGCGCGCGGGGCGTACGGGACAGGGCCCGAAGGCTCCGGTGGCACCGGGTGTCCCAGGGGGGCGCGCGACGTTGTGGCGGGCCGTTCGGCCGGTACGGATACGCGCCGCGGGCCAGCGGTACGGGGAGGGCGGCCGGCCCGGATGCGCCCCCGGGGCGGGGGCTTTCCCGGGCGGGGAGCGGTTGCTTCCGGACGCCGCGGGAAGGCGGGCCCTCGCGGGCGGCGGCGTGGGAGGCGGAGCCCCGTTCGGCGGGGCTGGGGCCGCCGTTGGGCGGAGCAGGGGCCGTCGTCGGGCGGCGGGTGCGGCGCCCCGCGGGGCTGGGCCGCACGACCGCGCCGAGCCTGCTAGCTTCTACATCGTTGTAGAGGTTTTCCGTTGCCGCTACGAAGGCGCCGTCCGGCAGCCGTGCGATGACATGAGGAGAAGTTACCGATGGCCCTGTGGGACAAGCTCAAGGAATCCGCGTCCTCGATGCAGACCCAGCTCATGGCGAAGAAGAACGAGCTGAAGAGCGGCGCGTTCCGGGACGCGAGCATGGCGATGTGCGCGCTGGTCGCCGCCGCGGACGGCTCCGTCGACCCGGCCGAACGGCAGCGCGTCGCCTCGCTGATCGCCACCAACGACGTGCTCCAGAACTTCCCCGCCGACGACCTCCAGCGCCGCTTCAACGAGTACGTCGACAAGCTCACCGCGGACTTCGCGCTCGGCAAGGTGTCCGTGGTCCAGGACATCGGCAAGGTCAAGAAGAAGCCGGTGGAGGCGCGGGCCGTCATCCAGATCGGCATCGTCATCGGCGGCGCCGACGGCGACTTCGACCTGACCGAGCAGGCCGTGGTCCGCGAGGTCTGCTACGCGCTCGACATCGCGCCGACCGAGTTCGACCTCTAGGTCGGCGGGTCACTGACCGGCTCGCCCCTCGGACGGGCGGGCCGCACGGGTGCGTGGGGGCGGTGACCGGAGGGGACGCCGGCGCATCGCCAGGCCCCGCCCGCGCACCTCATCGCGGTGGGGACGTCGGACCGTTCCGACGCCCCCACCGCGATATCCCCCTCCGATCCGCACGCGCTGAGCCGCGTGCGGTCGAGGTCCTGGCGTCCGCCGGCCGCGGTCCGGGCGCCCCGCCGCGGGCCCGGACCGCGACCGGCGGCCTACGTCGCGGACTAGTAGATGCCCGGCGCGAACTTCGCGGCCACGTCCCGCCCGTAGTCCTTGAAGCCGCCGAAGCTCCGCTCCACCTGCGCCTTCTCCTGCGCGTTCGGGTAGCGGTTGGTGCAGGTGGTGCCGGCCGAGGCGCCGGACATCAGGCTGGAGCACGGGCCGGGCTTCACATCGGGCAGGCCGAGGATGTGGCCGAGCTCGTGCGAGGAGATGCGGATCGTGTTGTGGCCCTGGTTGACGGCCTGGCGGCCTATCCACACCCGGCCGTTGCCGAGCGAGGTGGGTTGGGCCCGCGGCCACCCGTTGTCGGCGACCACGATGATGTTCGCCCGCTGGCCCGGCTGCACGGCCTTGAGCTGCACGTTCTTCACGCTGGTGTTCCAGGCTTCGGCGCCCTGGTTCACCGCGTCCTTGAACTCGGCGGCACCGCTGGCGTCGTAGGTGACCACCCGGGCGGCGGTCCGCTCGGCCTGCGCGTCGGCGGAGCCGGTTGCGGACGCGGTCTGCACACCCGTACCGACCAGCAGGCCCGTGGTGCAGAGCGCGAGCGATGCGCGAAGGATCTTCCGGGAATTCATACGCTTCTCCACTCGATGGATGGACTTGTCGGCGGTGCGCGCCGGCACGGCGGGGGCCGGCCGGTGCGGTGCCGTACGCCGTGCTGACCGCGGCCCCGGCGGAGGCGCGCTGGGCGCCGCCGCGTTGACCGTGCGCGCCGACCGCAGGACCGGTGCGCGGGCCGCACGCCGCGGCGGACGAGCACCGCGGAGGCCGGGACCCCGGGGAAGGCGTGCGAGCGTGCCGCGAACGGCACACCGGCAGGGCCGTGCGAGGTGCGGGAGCTTGAAGAGCCTGTGAGAGCCGCCGGGGTCCCGTGGGGTGGGATGGGGTGGTGGGGGCAGGGAGGGGCCGGGCAGGAGCGGTGGGGGCCCGGGCTCCACGGGTGGCAGCCGAGAGTGACGGTACCGTTCCGCACCGGCTGCGTGGAGATAGCAATTATCTATAACACGGTGACCTGAGGGGCCCGCCGAGCCGCTGCCCGGGCCCGGGCCAGCAGCCCCCAACTCGCCGCCATGGATGACTAGTTATCGCTCTGGGAGAAGTCGTGAAGAACGTGAAGAATCCTCGACCGGCGCGCCGTTCGGCAGACGATCCGTACGGCATCAGATGCGGCATCAGATGAGGAGAAACCCTTGCGATCGATCACGTTGGGTGTGGCTCTCGGTGTGGCGGCGTTGACCTTGGCCGCGGGGGCGAGCGGGCCGGCCGCCGCCGAACCCGCGGCCGGTGGTAAGGCTCTGACCTGGACCTTCCTCGCGGACGGCCCGGGCGACACGGTGCAGGTGGGCGGCGGCCCGCTGGCCGACCCGTACCAGGGCGACACCTCGACCAGCACGGCGCTGCCGGTGCTCTGCCTGAAGGTGGACGGCAGCCCGGTGCCCGCCGGGCTCACCCCGAACTTCTTCGCCGGGTGGTCCCGCGGACACGTCGCGGTCAGCAACCCGGTCCGCGGCAACCGGCTGACCAGCCTCGCCGTGGCGAACAGCGTGTGCGAGAACACCTTCGGCACGGGCTGGCGGTTCGCCGAGTTCCACGACGGGCGGTACGGGCCGAACCTGGCCGACACCGGCGGCTGGAGCTTCTGGGCCCACGGAGACGTACCGGTCGGCACCCGCTTCTGGACCCACATCAACGACCAGCCGGCCAACCCTTGGAACTGAGCGGACGGGCCAATTGCCGGAATCGGCCGACTGCTTGAGCCAACTGACCAACCAATGACGCCCGACCGACCGGCTGGCCGTACGGACCGGCTGATGGACTGGCTGGTTGGTGGGCCGGCTGGCCGAGCTGATCGATCCGCCGGGTGGCCCGGGCCCGACCGTTCGTCGGGTCCGGGCCGTGCGCCCCGCCCGCCGCCGCTAGCCCGCGGCGGGCGCGTCGGCGTCCGCGGCCGAAGCGGTCGCGGCAGGGGAGGCAGCCGCGGCAGGGGAAACAGTGGGGGATTCGGTCGTCGCAGCGGGGGAGGCGGCGGGGGAGCCGGTGGCCGACGCCTCCGCACCAGCCTCCGCCTGCGCCTCCGTTTCCGTACGCGCCGCCCGTTCCCGTTCGTCGCGGACCCGGCCGCCCCAGCGGATCACCGGGGCCATCGCGGCGGACACGGCGACGAACAGGCCGCCCAGCAGAATCCAGCCGGGGGCGCCCCAGTAGACGACGAGGCCGGTGAGGATCAGGGGGCCGAGCATTTCGGCGACGGTGATGCCGTTGCCGAAGAACGCCTGGTACTGGCCCGTCTTGCCCTTGGGCGCCAGGCCGAAGCTGACTTCCCATTCGCCGGCGGCCTGCATCATCTCGCCGACCACCATCAGCCCGGCGGCGACCACCAGCAGGATGCCGGCCGACCAGGCGGAGTCCCAGCTTCCGGAGAACGCGAAGGCCACGCAGGCACCGGCCAGCAGGAAACTGCCGAGCAGCAGGTACCGGGTCGCGCTGACCAGGTCCTTGACGCCTTCCGAGACCCGTACCTGGAACAGCGCCACCACCACCGTGTTCAGCATCAGCATCACCGACAGCAGCGATATCGGCGCCTCGGTGTGCTTGGTGATCCACAGCGGCAGCGCGACCGCGATCAGCGGCACGTACAGCAACAGCACCGTGTTCAGCACGCTGAGCACCACGTACGGGGCGTCCCGGAAGACCGACTTGCTGGTCGACTTGCCGTCCGCGTCCCGGGTTTCGGAGGCCGGCACCGGGGGCACGGCCGGCAGCCGGTACAGGATGTACGCGGCGAGCACGAAGGCGAGCGAGTTGACGACGAAGGCCGCGTAGTAGGCGCCGCGGGTGTCGAAGAGCAGGACCAGACCGCCGAGCCCGGCGCCGATCGTCATTCCGGCGTTGTAGCTGGACTGCACGTACGCCCGGACCCGGGTGACCTGGTCCGCCGGCACCAGGCCGGCCAGCAGCGCCTGTTCGGCCGCCGAGCCGCCGCGCTGGCTGACCGCGTACGCGCACGAGGCGATGACGAACGGGATGAAGGAGGAGACGAAGATGAAGGAGAGCAGCGACAGCGCCGCGCAGCCGAACAGCGTGACGGAGGTGCCCCGCGGGCCCATCCGGTCGGCCGCGTGGCCCAGCGGCACGCTCAGGACGAGCGCCGCCGACCAGCCGATCGTCATGCCCAGGCCCATCTGGATCGGGGAGAGGCCGACGACGCGGGTGAAGAACAGCGCCGCACAGATGTTGTAGGCCCCGTCACCCAGGCGGCACACCAGTTGCGCGAGGGCGAGGCCGCGCGGTGGGCCGGCGGGTGGGATCAGATCCTTGAACACATCGCTCCTTTAGACCTGTGAGACCGGGCTGACCGGTGCCAGGCGGCGGACGCGTGACGGCGCGCCCGGGTACGTCTCGGGGCTTGGCTTGGGACGGCGGCGCGGCCCGCCGCCCCACGGGGCGCACCCCGCGTGCCGGGGTGGCACGGGGGTGCGTTCCCGGGGACTGCGGCGCACGCGCGCGCGGGACCCGCGAACGGGAATTCAGAAACGGGCAGCAGAACGGGAGAAGACAGCGGAAGAGAGCAGGGAGAAGGGGGCAGCTAAGGGGGAAGGGGGTGCGGGGCCGGTGCGTCCGCGGTGCGGCGCGGGCCCGAGGCGCGGTGACTGCGCACGACGAAGGCCGGCAATCCGGCGGTCATCCCACCGGCACCGGCCACGGGTGCGGCCCTCCGCGGCCCCCGCCGACTTCTTCGGCGTCTGTCTGACCCACACCGGTCAGCTCACACGGGCTCAGCGGACGGCCTCGTTACGGCCCCACTTGACGGCCACAAGATATGCGCGGGCCGCGCGGGGACACAAGGGCGACCTGGCCGGCCGGGCCCGCGCCCCGGCCGGCCTCCCACTCTGGTCCTGCCTCGCGCTAACCCTGCACGGTCGGCAGCGGTTCCAGCGCGATGTCAGGGCGCAGTCCGGCGAGGAGTTCGGTGATGGTCGCCGCGATGGCCTCGGTGTGGGCGGCCTCCTCGCCCGGGCAGCCGAGGACGACGAGCAGGGCCTCCCGGTCGTCGGCGGCGAGTTGGCGCTCGGCCGAGTCGCAGTCGCGGCGGCCGAGCCAGGCGAACGGCTCCACGGGCCCCGCCGCGTCCACCCCGGCGGCCGGCTCAGGACCGGCTCCAGAGGCCGCGCCAGCCGCACCGGCCGCACCGGCCGCGCCAGCCGCACCGGCCACGCCAGCCGTGCCCGGCGTGCCCGCCGCACCATCCGTACCCGCCGCACCAGCGGCCCCCGCGCCCCGCGTCCCGTACACCAGGTCCCCGGACGGTACCGGCCGCGAGCGGGTGGAGAAGGCCGGGACGATGCGTTCGCCGCCCGCCGCGCGGGTCACCACCAGGTCGCGGCCTGCGTCGGCGGGCAGCAGGCGGTGCAGGCCGATGCCCGCGCCGTGGCGCAGCGTCGCCACGCTCACCGCGTCCACCACGGCGCCGTGCGAGCGCCAGCCGCGGGTGGCGAGGAGTTCCCGCAGCCGTTCGCCGGCCGGCACCACCTCCGGGTGGCCGAGGCCCGCCAGCAGCTTGCGGTAGCCGGGCGGGAGCGGCGCGGCGGCGTCGTGGCCGGCCGCCACCTGTTCGGCGGTCAGACCGTCCCCGCCGAGCAGCGGGGCGGTGGCGGTCAGCCGCCAGGCGCGGGAGTGGTGCAGCCCGAGTGCGCGGGCCTCCGGCGAGACGAGCAGCCTCATGGGGTTCTCCTGGAAGGGCAGTTGGTCGGTACGAGGGCCGTCCTGGCGCGGCCGGCGCGGCGTATGCACCGGTTGCCGGCCTTTGCGCACGCGACCGATCTCGCCCCGGCACATCACGAGGAGTGCGTGCGCCGGGGGCGCGGGCCGAGTGCGCACACCATGGCCGCATACATCATCGGTGTGTTTCGTCGCGGGGGGAGCATGGCATGTCCACGTACCTCGACCAACGGGAAGCGGACGTCCGTTCGTTGATCGGTGAGTGGATCAGGAGCGACGACTTCAGTTGCCTGGCGGGCAAGGCGTCGTTGCGCAGGGACTTGATCACCTACGGGGTGTTGGGCGCGCTCGGGGAGCCGGAGACGACCGCGGCCCTGCACCGCGCGCTCGCGGACTTCGTCGCGAACGGCCTGCGGCCCGATGAGGACTTCGCCACCTTCATCGCGGTCTTCGACGGCCCGTCCGGTCTGGACGAGGAGGAGTTCGAGGCGGCGCTCTGGCGCCAACTCGCCGAACTGCACGCGCTGGACCGGCAGCGGTACGCCTGGACGCCGGAGGCCGACCGGGACCCGGCCTCGCCGCGCTTCGCGTACAGCGTCGCCGGCCACCCGTTCTTCGTGGTGGGCCTGCACGAGGGTGCCTCGCGGATCACCCGCAGGGCCCCGTACACGGCGCTGGCCTTCAACTCGCACCAGCAGTTCGAGCGGTTGAAGCTGACCGGGGTCTACCAGGGGCTGCAACGGCGGATCAGGGAGCGGGAGGTGCGGCTCCAGAGCTCCATCAATCCCAACCTCGGCGAGTTCGGGCAGGAGTCGGAGGCGCGGCAGTACGCGGGGCGGGCGACGACGCCGGGGTGGCGTTGTCCGTTCCGGCCGGATGGTGTGGACACCTGACGTAGGGGCGTGCCCGTCGCTTCCGTAAGGGTCAACCCCCTGCTGTCCCGCGGTGGCCGATTGGCGGTGTTTCGCAGGGAGCAGGGGCCGCCACCGGCCGGCTCGGACGCCTATTTCCAGCCGAATGGCAGGTAGGGGTCCCGTCCTGGCCGAGACCGGAAATGCGCTGCCGGTGCGGGCTGGCTGGCGGGTTTGGACCTGGTCGATCGGCCAGGGCGGGGTGGCAAGGGCGCCGAACTGGCCACCCGCGCCCGGCCGGGACGCGGGCGTGGACAGAGCCTGTGATCTTGGTCATAGCTGCGTCCCGTAACTCGATGGCAACCTGCGGCTACGGACATCAGCGGCGCCGGGGTGGCACCTCAGGCGCCCCGGTCGACTCCCTCCGTCGCGGCGGTCACCAGCGCGAAGGGGGAGGGGCGGGGGTTCCCGGCCCATGGCGCAGTCCAGCGCAATCCGCCGGCGGGGGGACCGCCGTGTGATCGAACGGAACCATGCTCAGTGCACGCGGCGCGGGCGGGCTACCGGCCTGGCGCTTGACCGGGACATGACGAAAAACTGACCGTACGAGAGAGCGGTTCTCCGCCGGAGGGCCGCCCGTGCTCGGGGGAGTCTGATGAGCGACGACCGGCGTTTTCGCGTGGTGATCAACGACGAGGAGCAGTACTCCGTGTGGCCGCTCGGCCGCGAAGTGCCGGCCGGCTGGCGGGCCGAGGGGTTCGAGGGCGACAAGCCGCAGTGCCTGGCGCACATCGACGAGGTGTGGACCGACATGCGTCCGGCCAGTCTGCGCCGCGCCGCGCACACCCCCTCCTGACCGGGTATCCCAGGCCCGACGCCGCGCCGCGGCGATGGGTCCCGCCGGCCCGTCGACAGCGTGTCGAGCGCTGGACCGAACCACCCCACTGTCCTGTCGTGAAAGGCAGATGAGCAACGCCATGGTGCGACACCTGATTTCCACCAAGGACCTCACCGACGCGGAGCTGCGCGCACTGGTCGAGCGCGGCGCCGAGTTCGCCGGCGGACCCGTCCGCGCCGGTGACCAACTGGCCGGCCTGATCGCCGGCATCCACTTCCTGAAGACCTCCACCCGCACCCGTACCTCGTTCTCGGCCGCGGCGCTGCGACTCGGCGCCCAGCTCATCTCCTTCGGCCCCGGCGACCTCCAGACCAACACCGGCGAGACCCTGGAGGACACCGCCGAGGTGCTGTCCCGGATGCTCGACCTGCTGGTCGTGCGGACCGCCGGCGACCCCGCCGAACTGCGGGCCTTCGCCCGGCAGGACCGGATGGCCGTGGTCAACGCGATGACCGCGGACGAGCACCCCACCCAGGCGATAGCGGACCTGACCACGCTGCTCACCCACTTCGGCAAGATCGAGGGGCTGCACGTGTGCTACGTGGGCGAGGGCAACAACAGCGCCGCCGCGCTCGCCCTCACCCTCAGCCGCTTCCCGGACGTCTACCTGGAGCTGCGCACCCCGCCCGGCTACGGCCTCGACCCGCAGGTGCTGCACCAGGCGCACCGCAACGCGCAGCACAGCGGGGCCCGGGTGGAGGAGTCGCACTCCATGCAGAGCGCACCGGTGGACGCCGACGCCATCTACACCACGCGCTGGCAGACCACCGGCACCAACAAGCCCGACCCGAACTGGCGCACGGTGTTCGCGCCGTTCCAGGTGACCGAGGCGCTGTGGGCCAAGAGCCCGGACGCGGTCTTCCTGCACGACCTGCCCGCCCACCGCGGCGAGGACGTGACCGCCGAGGTGCTCGACGGCCCGCACAGCCTGGCCTTCGACCAGTCGGAGAACAAGATGTACGCGGCGATGGCCGTCCTGGAGTGGTGCGCGGCCAGACGCTGACCACCACCGATCACCACCTGGCCGCTGGCGGCGGCGTGCGGGGTGCCCCCGGGGGCGCCCCGCCCACCGGACGGGGGACGCCCGGCGCTGACTGCTGCCCTCGGACCGGTGTTGCCGAGCTGATCACATCGAAGCGGGGAGAGCAGATTCCGGTGAATCCACTGCCCGCCACCGAGTCCGCAGCGGCTTGGGTGGCCTGGAACGACACGGCCCGTGAGGGGCTGCACGCGACGCTTCCCGAACTGGTGGAAGCCCAGACCCGCACGACCCCCGACCACCCGGCGGTCCACTACGACCGCACGGTGCTCACCTACCGCGAACTGGGCGACAGGGCCAACCGGTTGGCCCGGCTGCTGATCGCCCGCGGCGCCGGCCCCGAGGAGCTGGTGGCCGTCGCACTGCCCCGCTCCGCCGAGACGGTGGTGGCCCACCTGGCGGTGGCCAAGGCGGGCGCGGCGTACGTGCCGATCGACATCGACCACCCGCAGGCCCGCATCGCCGCCCTGCTCGCCTCGGTCGCGCCGCGCACGGTGCTCACCACCGCGGCCCTGGCGCCGCAGTTGCCCGCCGGCACCCCGTGCCTGGTGCTGGACGACCCGGCGGGCGCGGCGCTGCTCGCCGCGCAGGACGCGGCCGACCTCACCGACGCCGAGCGGCTGGGCCCGCTGCGGCCCGAGCACGCCGCGTACGTCATCCACACCTCGGGCTCCACCGGCGCCCCCAAGGGCGTCGTGGTCACCCATGCGGGGCTGGCCAGCCTGGCCGCCGACCACATCGAGCGGTTCGGGATCGGCGCGGGCGACGGCGTGTTGCAGTTCGCCTCCTTCCACTTCGACTGCTCGGTCGGCGACATGCTGATGGCGCTCTGCTCGGGCGCCGCGCTGATCATCCGGCCGCAGGACTGCCTGGCCGGGCACGAGGTGGCCGCCCTCATCGAGCGCACCGGAGCCACCCACGTCACCATCCCGCCGCAGGTGCTGACCGCCCTGCCGCCGGCCGACTACGGCACCCTGCGCACCATCGCCACCGCCGGCGACGTCCTCACCGCGGCGCTGGTGGACCAGTGGGCGCCGGGCCGGCGGATGTTCAACGCGTACGGGCCCACGGAGGCGACGGTGGACGCGGTCGCCACCGAGGTCGTCGCCGGTGCCGCCAACGGCAGCGGTGCCGCCGACCCGCCGATCGGCCGACCCGTGGTCAACACCCAGGTGTACGTGCTCGACGCCGACCTGCACCCGGTGCCGGTCGGCGAGGAGGGCGAGCTGTTCATCGCGGGCGCCGGCCTCGCCCGCGGCTACCTGAACCAGCCTGGGCTTACCGCAGAACGGTTCCTGCCCTGCCCCTTCGGCCGCCCCGGCGCGCGCATGTACCGCACCGGCGACCTGGCCCGCTGGCGCGCCGACGGCGAGCTTGAGTTCCGCGGCCGGGTCGACCAGCAGGTCAAGATCCGCGGCTTCCGGATCGAGCCGGGCGAGGTGGAGGCCGCACTGGCCACCCACCCGCAGGTCGCGCACTGCGTGGCGGTCGCCCGCGAGGACCGGCCCGGCACCAAGCGGCTGGTCGGCTACGTGGTCCCGACCGCCGGCGCCGCCCCCGAGCCGGCCGCGCTCCGCGCGCACCTGGCCGAGCGCCTCCCGGACCACCTGGTGCCCAGCGCCGTCGTCGTCATCGACGCCTTCCCGCTCAGCCGCAACGGCAAGCTGGACCGGGCCGCGCTGCCGGCGCCCGAACTGGCCGGCACCGCCACCGGCCGCGCCCCGCGCCCCGGGCCCGAGCACCTGCTGTGCACGCTCTTCGCCGAGGTGCTCGGCGTTCCCCGGGTCGGACCCGACGACGCCTTCTTCGACCTCGGCGGGGACAGCGTGCTGGCCATCCGACTGGCCGCCCGGGTCCGCGAGGCCGGCTGGCTGCTCGCGCCCAGGGACGTGTTCACGCTCCAGCGGGCCGCTGCCCTCGCCGACCGCCTCACCCCGGCGCCCGAGCCCGCGGCGGAGCCCGCGCCCGCCACGGCGAACGCCGGCGGCCCCGGCCTGCTCACGCTCAGCCAGGAAGACATCGACGACCTCACGGGGGAGTGGGCCAATGAGTTCTGAGGGCAACGGACTGACCGGCATCTGGCCGCTGTCGCCCCTCCAGGAGGGCATGCTCTTCCTCGCGCTGTACGACGAACAGTCCGCCGGCGCCTACATGCCGCAGCTCGTCATCGAACTGGAGGCGGCGGAGGGCGGCGTCGCGGCCGACACGCTGCGGCTCGCCCTCGACGCGCTGCTGGCCAGGCACGAGAACCTGCGGGCCTGCTTCCGCATCGCCAAGAAGCAGGGCACCCCCGCCCAACTCATCCCGGCCACCGTCCGGGTGCCGCTGCACGAGGTGGACCTGACCGGGCTCGCCGAGGCCGACCGGGCCGCCGAACTCGACCGCGTGATGGCCGCCGACCGGGCCGTCCCCTTCGACCTCGGCAAGCCGCCGCTGCTGCGCGCCACCCTCATCCGGCACGCCGCCACCCGCTGGCGGCTGGTCCTCACCCACCACCACATCCTGCTCGACGGCTGGTCGGTGCCGCCGCTGGTGGACGAGTTGCTGACGCTCTACCGGCAGCGCGGCCAGCACACCGGGCTGCCGCAGGTCGTCTCGTACCAGCGCTATCTGGAGTGGCTGGCCGGGCAGGACCGGACGGCGGCCCGCGCCGCCTGGCGCACGGCGCTCGCCGACCTCGACGGGCCCACCCTGGTCGCCCCGGACCCGGCACAGCGCCCCGGCCCGCACCACGCACCGGCCCAAGTCCCCGCCGTACGCGGCCTCGGGCAGCCCGCCGGGCAGCCCGCCGCCCAGGCCCCGCCGCAGCCCCGCACCATCGAGGCCAGGATCGACGCCGCGACCACCGCGGCGCTCACCGGCCGGGCCCGTGCCGCCCTGCTCACCCTGGGCACCGTCGTCCAGGGCGCCTGGGCGCTCGCCATCGCCCGGCTGACCGGCCGCGACGACGTCGTCTTCGGCGTCACCGCATCGCACCGGCCGGCCGAGATACCGGGCGTCGACCAGATCGTCGGGCTGCTCATCAACACCGTGCCGGCCCGGCTGCGGATCACCCGCACCGCCCCGCTCGCCACCTTGCTGCGCACCCTCCAGGACGAGCAGGCCGCGCTGCTGCCGCACCACGGCATCGGCCTCACCGAGATCCAGCAACTCGCCGGCCAGGGAAGCCTGTTCGACACCCTGATGGTGTTCCAGAACTACCCGCAGCGGCCCACGACGGACGGCCCGGGGCCGCGGCTTGTGGAGGCGTACGACATCGACGCCACCCACTACCCGCTCGGCCTGACCGTGCTGCCCGGCGCCGAGTTGGTGCTGCGCGTGGACCACCAGCCGCACGTGCTCGACGCGGGCACCGCCGACCGGCTCACCGACTGGCTGGTCCGGCTGCTCCGGGCGTTCGCCGCCGACCCTCAGCAGCCGCTGAACGCCGTCGACCTGCTCGGCCCGGCCGAGCGCGACCGGCTGCTCGTGCAGTGGAACGACACCGCCCGCTCCGTGCCGCCGCTGACCCTGGTCGACCTGTTCGAGGCGCAGGCGGCGCGCACCCCGGACGCGGTCGCCACCGCCTTCCGCGGCCGGGCCCTGACCTTCGCCGAGCTCAACGCGCAGGCCAACCGGCTGGCCCGGGTGCTGGTCGAGCGCGGCGCCGGGCCCGAACGCCTGGTGGGCCTGAGCCTGCGGCACTGCGCCGAGCTGATGCCCGCGGTGCTCGCCATCCAGAAGACCGGCGCCGCCTACGTGCCCGTCGACCCGGAGTACCCGGCCAGCCGCATCGCCCACCTGGTCGGCGACGCGGCGCCGGTCCTGGTGGTCACCACCGCCGCCGACGCGGCCGTCCTGCCCGCCGGCACGCCCACCTTCCTGCTGGACGCCCCGGAGCTGCCGGCCGACCTCGCCGGGCGCGCCACCACCGACCTCACCGACGCCGACCGGACCGCGCCGCTGACCCCGGCGAACGCCGCGTACGTCATCTACACCTCGGGCTCGACCGGCACCCCCAAGGGCGTGGTCATCGAGCACCGTAACGCCGTCAACCTGTTCCACAACCACCGCAGCGAGTTCTTCCGGCCGGCCGCCCGCCGGGCCGGGGCCGAGCGGCTGCGGCTCGCGCTGGCCGCCTCGATCTCCTTCGACGCCTCCGTCGCCGGCATGTTGTGGATGCTCGACGGGCACGAGGTGCACCTGGTGGACGAGGAGAGCCGGTACGACCCGGCCGCCTTCGTCCGCTTCACCCGCGAAGCGCGCATGGACATCGTGGACGTCACGCCCTCCTTCGCCGAACAACTGGTGCTCGCCGGGCTGTTCACCGGCCGCCACCCGGCGGTCCTGGTGATGGGCGGCGAGGCCGTCGGCGAACGCCTCCTCGCCGACCTGGAGGCGGTGCCCGGGCTTGAGGTCTACAACTGCTACGGCCCCACCGAGTGCACCGCGGACGCCACCAGCCCGCAACGGCTGCGCGGCTCCACCGGCATCGACATCGGCCGCCCGGTGTGGAACGGCCGCGTCTACGTACTGGACGAGGACCTGGCGCCCACCCCGGTCGGCGTCGTCGGCGAGCTGTACGTGGCCGGCGCCGGCGTCTCCCGCGGCTACCTGCGCCGCCCGGGCCTGACCGCCGACCGCTACCTGCCCTGCCCGTACGGCACCGGCGGGCGCATGTACCGCACCGGCGACCTGGTGCGCTGGCTGCCCGGCGGGACCCTGGAGTACGTGGGCCGGGCCGACGAACAGGTCAAGATCCGCGGCTTCCGGGTCGAACTCGGCGAGATCGAGACCGTACTGCTGCACCACCCGCAGGTCGCGCAGGCGGCCGTGGTCGCGCGCGACGGCGCCAGCGGCGGCGGCAAGCAACTGGTCGCCTACGTCGTGCCGCCGGACGGCGCACCCGTGGCGCCCACCACGGGCGCCGGCGCCTTCCCCGCCGAACTGCGCCGCTTCGCCGCCGACCGACTGCCCGACTACATGGTGCCGGTGGCCGTCGTGGTCATCGACGCGCTGCCGCTGTCGCCCAACGGCAAGCTGGACCGCCGCCGGCTGCCCGCGCCCGAACTCGCCGGCCGGGCCGACAGCCGCCCGCCGCGCACCGCGCTGGAAGAGGCGCTGTGCGCGCTGTTCGCCGAGACCCTGGGCGGCGACCGGATCGGCATCGACGACAGCTTCTTCGACCTGGGCGGCAACTCGCTGCTCGCCATGCGCCTCACCTCCCGGGTGCGGACCGTGCTCGACGCCGACCTGCCGGTACGGGCCGTCTTCGACGCCCCCACGGTGGCCGGCCTCGCCGACCGGCTCGACGCTGCGACGGGCGCCAAAGCGGGCACCGTCAGCGCCCCGGCCCTGCGGCCGAGGCCGCGCGGCGCCAGCGCCCCGGCCTCCTTCGGCCAGCGCCGGCTGTGGCTCCTGGACACCCTGGACCCCGAGCGCTCCCCGTACAAGATCCCGCTGGCCATCCGGCTCGAAGGCACCCTGGACCGGGCCGCGCTCGGGCGGGCGCTGGCCGACGTGGTGGGCCGGCACGAGGTGCTGCGCACCGTCTACCCCGAGCGCGACGGCGAACCGCACCAGGTGGTGCTGGACGCCGGCGCCGCCGCCCCCGAACTGGCCGCGCGGCCGGCCACCGCGGACGGGCTGCCCGCCGCGCTGGTCGCCGAGACGCTGCGCCCCTTCGACCTGCGCACCGAACCGCCGCTGCGCGCCACCCTGTTCGACCTGGGCGACCAGGCGCAGGTGCTGCTGCTCGTGGTGCACCACATCGCGGCCGACGGCTGGTCGATGGGCCCGCTCGGCCGGGACCTGTCCCTGGCGTACGCGGCCAGGCGCGCCGGCCGGGAGCCGGACTGGCAGCCGCTGCCCGTCCAGTACGCCGACTACGCCGCCTGGCAGCAGGAGCGGCTCGGCGCGGCCGACGACCCGGGCAGCCCGCTCGCCACCCAGCTCGCCCACTGGCGCGCCGCGCTCGCCGGGCTGCCGGCCGAACTGCCGCTGCCCACCGACCGGCCGCGGCCCGCCACCAGCGGCAACGCCGGCGGGGTCGAGCCGTTCACCATCGAAGCGGCACTCCACACGGCCCTCACCCGCCTCGCCGCGGACCGGCAGGCCAGCCTGTTCATGGTGGTCCAGGCGGCGCTCGCGGCGCTGCTGCACCGGCTGGGCGCCGGCACCGACATCCCCATCGGCACCCCCGTCGCCGGCCGCGTGGACGCCGCCCTGGACGACCTCGTCGGCTTCTTCGTCAACTCGCTGGTGCTGCGCACCGACGTCTCCGGCGACCCGACCTTCGAGCAGCTCCTGGCCCGGGTGCGGCAGGTGGACCTGGCCGCGTACGCGCACCAGGACGTGCCCTTCGAGCGGCTGGTGGAGGAGCTGGCCCCGGCCCGGGTGCCCGGCCGCAACCCGCTCTTCCAGATCGAACTGGGCGTACTGGAGGACCCCGGCGACACCGTGGAACTCGCCGGGCTGACCGCCACCACCCTGCCGGTCGGCGCCGCCACCGTCCCCTTCGACCTCTCCTTCGAACTGACCGCACGCCACACCGCCGCGGGCCCGGCCGGCATCAGCGGCCGGCTGGACTACAGCACCGAACTCTTCGACCCGGACACCGCGCGCACCCTGGTCGAGCGGCTGCTGCTGGTGCTGCGCCAGGTGGCCGCCGCGCCGGCGACCGCCGTCGGCGACCTCGACGTGCTCGGCGCCGCCGAACGGCAACGGCTGCTGGTCGACTTCAACCGCAGCCGGCGGCCCGCCGACCTGACGGACCTGGTCGCCCGCGTCCAGCAGCACGCAGCGGCCACGCCCCGCGCCACCGCCCTGGTGGACGACCGCGGCCCGGTCGACTACGCGACGCTGGCCGGCCGGGCCTCCGCGCTCGCTCGCCGGCTGACCGCGGCCGGCGCGGGCCACGGCGCCGTGGTGGCGGTCTGCGCGCGCCGCTCGGCCGCCGTGCCCACCGCGCTGCTCGGCATCCTCGGCGCCGGCGCTGCCTACCTGCCGATCGACCCCACCGGGCCCGCCGCCCGCAACGCCGACATGCTGGCCCGCAGCGGCGCGACCATCGTGCTCGCGGAGCCCGAATTTGCTTCTACGGCAAGGGAGTTGGGCGAGTCGGCTGGGGGCGTCGGGGTCCTCGAAATCGACGCGGCGTGCGATGCGGCAACCGCGCTGGCCGCGCCCGTCGGCACCCCGGACGACCTGGCGTACCTGCTCTTCACCTCCGGCACCACCGGCCGCCCCAAGGGCGCCATGGTGCACCGCCGCGGGATGCACAACCACCTGCTGGCCAAGGTGGAGGACCTGGACCTGACCGCCGCCGACAGCGTGCTCCAGAACGCGCCGCTCAGCTTCGACATCTCGGTCTGGCAGATGCTCGCCGCCCTCGTCGTCGGCGGCTGCACCCGCATCGCCGCCGACGACCTGGTCGCCGACCCGGACCGGCTCTTCGGGCAGGTCGCGGCGGAACGGACCACCGGCGTCGAGGTGGTGCCCTCGCTGCTGCGCACCGCCCTGGACGGCTGGGACACCACCGGCGAGGGCGTGCCGCTGCCACACCTGCGCTGGCTGATGGTGACCGGCGAGGCGCTCCCCGCCGACCTGTGCGCGCGCTGGTTCGCCCGCTACCCGCACATCCCGCTGGTCAACGCGTACGGCCCCACCGAGTGCTCGGACGACGTCACGCACGCCTGGCTGACCGCGGACGCACCACCGGCCGCCGGCCAGCGGGTGCCCATCGGCCGCGTCATCCGCAACACCGAACTGTACGTGCTCGACCCGCTGCTGCGCCCGGTGCCGCTCGGCGCGGTCGGCGAGCTGTACGTGGGCGGCGACGGCGTCGGATACGGCTACGTCGGCGACCCCGCGAAGACCGCCGACGCCTTCCTCCCCGACCCGTTCTCCGGCCGCCCCGGCGCCCGCCTCTACCGCACCGGCGACCAGGCCCGCTACCGCACGGACGGCCAGTTGGAGTTCCTCGGCCGCAACGACCACCAGGTCAAGATCCGCGGCCAGCGCATCGAACTGGCCGAGGTGGAGGCGGCGCTGCGCGGCGTCACCGGCGTACGGGACGCGGTCGTCACCGTCCGCACCGACCCGGCCGGGCACGACCGGCTCATCGGCTACTACGCGGGCGAGGCCGCACCCGATGAGGTGCGCGCCGGCGTCACCGGGCTGCTCACCGCCGCGATGCTGCCCGCCGCCCTGGTCCCGCTCCCGGCGCTGCCGCTGAGCGACAACGGCAAGGTGGACCGGGGCCGGCTGCCCGCCCCCGACCTGCCGGCCCCGGGCGCCGGCCGGGCCCCGGCGAACGACCGCGAACGCGCCCTGTGCGCGATCTTCGCCGAGGTCCTCGGGGTGCCCGAAGTCGGCGTGGACGACGACTTCTTCGACCTCGGCGGCCACTCGCTGCTCGCCACCCGACTGGCCACCCGGGTCAGGGCGGGGCTCGGCGTGCGGCTGCCGGTGCGGCTGCTGTTCGAGGCGCCCACGGTCGCAGGTCTCGCCGCCGCCCTCGGCAGCGAGGACCGCACGGCCGGTCTGCACGTCCTGCTCCCGCTGCGCCGCACCGGCACCCGCCCGCCGCTCTTCTGCCTGCACCCGGCCACCGGCCTGGCCTGGCCGTACGCCCGGCTCGTCGGCCTGCTGGACGCCGACCGCCCGCTGTACGGCATCCAGGCCCGCCGGCTGACCGAGCCGGCCGCGACCCCCGCCACGCTCGCCGAGATGGCCACCGACTACGCCGCCCAGATCCGCACCGTCCAACCCACCGGCCCCTACCACCTCCTCGGCTGGTCCTTCGGTGGCCGGATCGCGCACGAGGTGGCGGTGCGGCTGCGGGAGGGCGGGCACGAGGTGGCGCTGCTCGCGGTGCTGGATGCGGAGCCGCAGGTGCTGGAGCCGGGAGCGGCCGGGGCGGCTGGCGCTTCGGGAGGGCCCGGGGCGCCGGAGACGCCCGGCGCGCCCGGTGCGCCCGACGTGACCGATGAAGCCGACTTCGTCGCGCACCTCATCCACGAGGCCGGGCTCGACCGCGCCGCCTGGGGCGACCGGCCGCTCACGCTCGACGCGTTGCGCGCGGCCGTGGGCGACGGGGCTCCGGACGCGCTGGCCGTCCTCGCGCCGCTCGCAGGCCTTGAGGAGGAGGCGCTGCGGGCGGTGTACGCGACCTTCCGCAACGAGGCCGGCATCGGCGACCAGCCGCCCGAGCGGCCCTTCGACGGCGACCTGTTGTTCTTCACCGCCGGTCGGGACCTGCCACCGGGTTCCTCGCTCGCGGCCCTCTGGAGGCCGTATGTGACCGGCCGGGTCCATGACCACTTCGTGGACTGCCACCACCTGGAGATGACAGCTTCCGGGCCGCTTGCCGAGATCGCGGCCGTCGTGGAGAAGCACCTCACTACCTTGGGGAGAGCCGCGACCGGGCGCCCGTAACCGCCTCCGAGACCCGCCGTTCCGACCACGAAAGCGCGCACCACCGGACGCGGGCGCAGGCCGTGGCGGCGGCGCCCGCGCCCCGGCCGCGCCCAGCCGCACGCGTCCCGCACGCCCAACAACCCGAAGCTGTCAGGTGTGGACTGGTCCGGGCCCGCGACGATCTCGCCGGCCCGGAAGAAGGACTATCGACATGATCTTCGAAAGAGCCTCCGACGTCGTCACCGATGACGTGTTCCTCCGGCTGACCGGCTTCCTCGCCAGCGGCGAGGTGTTCCTGAAGCTGGAAGGTCTCAACCCCGCGGGGTCGGTCAAGCTCAAGACCGCCGTCGCCCTGATCGAGTCACTGGAGCGGACGGGTGCGCTGCGCCCCGGCTCCCGCGTCATCGAGTCCTCGTCGGGCAACCTCGGCGTCGCCCTCTCGGTGGCCTGCGCGGCCCGCGGCTACGCACTGACCGTCGTCACCGACCCCAACGCGGCCCGGCACTCGATCCGTGTCATGGAGAGCCTGGGCACCGACGTGATCGTGGTCAGCGCCCGCGACGCGCAGGGCGGCTACCTGCACACCCGCATCAACTACATCCACCAACGGCTCGCGGACGACCCACAGTTGGTGTGGCTCAACCAGTACGCCAACCCGGCCGGCGTCGGCGCCCACCGGGACCGCACCGCAGCCGCCGTGCACGCCGGCCTCGGCGCGGTGGACGCGCTGTTCGTCGGCTGCGGCACCACCGGCACCCTGATGGGCTGCGTCGAGTACTTCGCCCTCCACAGCCCCACCACCCGGGTGATCGCCGTCGACTCGATCGGCTCGGTCACCTTCGGCGCCCCCGCCTCGCCCCGCTTCATCCCTGGCCTGGGCGCCAGCCGGCAGCCCGAAATCTTCGCCGACGACGGCACGTTCGAGAAGGTGCTGGTCCCGGAGGCGGACACGGTGGCCATGTGCCGCCGGGTGGCCGGCACGTACGGGCTGCTGGTCGGCGGCTCCACCGGCACCGTGCTGGCGGCCGTGCAGCAACTGGCCGCCACGCTGCCCGACGGCGCCCGAGTGGCCGCAATCTCCCCTGACATGGGTGACAAATACATTGACACTGTCTACTCCGACACCTGGGTCACCGAGCGCTACACCGACGTCCCCGAGCTAGCGGGACTCGGCCACGGCGCCACCCCGTGACCCGGGGCGCGCACCGCCGAGCGAGCCAACTCGTCCACCACCAGCAGAAGGAAGAACCCATGTCCCACTTCTTCGTCGTCCCCGGCGCGGCCGTCTCCTCCGTCCTGGCCGACGCCCACCAGGACGTGCTGCGCATCGTCGCGGACACCTACGTCGCCCACGAGCAGGGGCTCTCGGTCAACCCCGACAGCTACTTCCTGCGCTTCCCGGACAAGCCCAACGCCCGGGTCATCGCCCTGCCCTCGTACCTGGGCGGCGACGTGGACACCATAGGCATGAAGTGGATCGCCAGCTTCCCCGACAACATCAAGGAGGGGCTGCCCCGCGCGTCGGCGACGCTGCTGCTCAACGACTACGCCACCGGCTACCCGCTGGCCTGCCTGGAGGCCGCCGGCATCAGCGCCGTGCGCACCGCCGCATCGGCCGCGGTCGCCGCCTCCCGCCTGGTCACCGCCGACGAACCGGTGCGGCTGGCGGTCGTCGGCGCCGGCGTCATCGCCCGCACCATCGTCGACTACCTGCACGCGGCCGGCGTCAAGGTCGCCGACGTGCTGGTGCACGACCTCGATCCGGCCAGCGCGGGCCACCTGGGCGAGCACGCCGCCGCCCGGTTCGACGTGCCCGTCGCCCTCGGCACGCTGGACGACGCGCTCGCCCGTGACCTGGTGGTCTTCGCCACCACCGCCGCCACCCCGTACGTCGGCGCGGAGACCGAACTGCGCGCAGGGCAGGTGCTGTTGAACATCTCACTGCGCGACCTAGCCCCCGAGCTGCTGCTGCGCAGCAACAACGTGGTGGACGACGTCGACCACTGCCTGAAGGCGCAGACATCGCCGCACCTGGCCGAACAGCTCACCGGCGGACGGGACTTCATCACCGGCACGCTCGGCGCGCACATCCGCGGCGAGGTCACCCTGGACCCGGCCAAGCCGACCGTCTTCTCCCCGTTCGGCCTCGGCATCCTGGACCTCGCGGTGGGCCACCACGTACTGCACGAGGCCAGGCGGCAGGGCAGCGCCGTCGAGATCCCGGACTTCATCGGGGAAACCAAGCGCTGGTAACGCACCACCGGCAGGAGGCACAGGGGTGACGACCTCTTCGCGCAACATCGATGTGACGGCCCCCGGGCCGGGCGCAGCGGCGGGCCCCCTCGCCGCCCGCCCGGCCCCCTCCGCCCGCGCCGCCCCACGGCGCGGGCGGGGCACCGCCGACCAGCCGGCGTCGGCGGCCGAGGAGATCGAACGGCTGGTGCCGCTGACCCCGCTGGAGCCGGCGGCCCTTGAGGTGTACGAGCACGCGGCCCGCACGGCCAGCGTCAGCCTGCCCGAACTGCGCCGGCTCACCGGCCGCCCGGACGAGGAGCTCGCGCACTGCCTCCAGGTGCTGGTACGGCTGCGGCTGCTGCGCCCGACGCACGGCGGCGCCGCCCGCTGGGCCGCGGTCTCCCCGGACAGCGCGGAACTGCACCTGCTCGGCCCGGCCGCGCGCAAGATCGCCGACCTCCAGGAGGCGCTGGCGCACGTACGCGGCGAACTCTCCGCCCTCGGCGACCACTACCACCAGGGCATCGTGCACCGGCTGCGCGGCGCCGGCACCGAGGTCGTCACCGGCGCCGGGCACGTCAGGGGCTGCGTCACGGACCTGGTGGCGCACGCGGGCCGGGAGGTGCTGGTGGCCCAGCCCGGCGGGGGCGGCGAGCAGGACGCGCCGTGGGACCCGCTGGAGCGGCTGGAGGTGGCGCTCGCCCGCGGGCTGCCGATCCGCACGCTCTACCAGCACACGGCGCAGTTCACGCCCGCCACGGTGGCCCAGGTGGAGCGGCTGACGGAGGGCGGCGGGCAGGCCAGGACGCTGGGCGACCGGTTCGCCAGGGCGCTGGTCGTGGACCGGCAGACCGCCGTCATCCCGCTGCGCGGCGACCCGCACGGCGCGGTCATCGTCCGCGACCCGAGCACGGTGGACTTCATGGCCACCACCTTCGACCGGCTGTGGGGCCAGGCCACGCCCTTCCCCACCAAGCTGGGCCGCCAGCAGGCCATCGCCGCCTCCGACGCGATGAAGTCCGACATCGTACGGCTGCTCATCGCCGGCGAGGACGACAAGGCCATCGCCCGCCGGATGGGCATGTCGGTCCGCACCTGCCAGCGCCACATCAACGAGATCATGCGCCGCCTCGGCGCCCGCAACCGGATGCGCGCGGGCTATCTGCTGCACCAGTTCGAGCGGGAACAGGGGTACGGGGCGGGCCGTGACCCGGGCCGGGAGCAGGGCAGGGAGCCGGATCGGGAACGGGCGGGGTAGGGGCCCGGGCGGGTCGGGACGAGGTGGGGCGGGCCGGGGCGGGCGCCCTCGTGTCCGGGGGGAGGCGAGGCGGTGCGGCCCGTACCTGCCCCGTGCCGCCTCGCCCGCCCGCCCCGTACGCGCCCCGCTTCTCAGCCCGCGCCCGCCCCGTCCGCCACGTCGGCCGGGCCCGCCGCATCGGATGGGCCCGCCGACCCTTCCCCACCACCCGGTGCCGCCGGCACCCCCGGCACCGCCGCCGTGCTACGGGTGACCGACTCGGCGCGCTCCGCGGCCTTCTGCGGATCGGTGACCCACAGCTTGTAGAAGTCGAACGGGCACTCCGCGAGCCCGGCCGGCCCCTCGCCGGCCGCCGCGATGCCCGAGTAGCCCCGGTGCACCAGCTTGAAGAGGTGGTTCTGCGACTGGTCGTAGGTGCGCGCGTCGCGGATCGCGGAGACCGAGAGCTGCGCGTACTGGATGCCGTACGGCTCCTCGCCGGTCTCGCCCAGCGTGCGCCCGTCGAACCCGATGATCGCGGAGTGCCCGAAGTACGCGTACACGCCGTCGAACCCGGCCGCGTTGGCCACCGCCACGTAGCAGTTGTTGGCCCACGCCATCGCCTTGGCCATCAGCACCTGCTGCTCCTTGGCCGGATACATGTAGCCCTGGCAGCGCACGATCAACTCGGCGCCCTTCATGGCGCAGTCCCGCCAGATCTCCGGGTAGTTCCCGTCGTCGCAGATGATCAGCGAGACCTTGAGCCCCTTGGGCCCCTCGGTCACGTAGGTGGCCTCGCCCGGGTACCAGGGTTCGACGGGGCACCAGGGCAGGATCTTCCGGTACTTCTGCACGATCTCGCCGCGGTCGTTGATGAGGACCAGGGTGTTGTACGGAGGCTTGTCCGGGTGCTCCTCGTGCCGCTCGCCGGCGAGCGAGAACACGCCCCAGGTGCCCGCCTCGCGACAGGCCGCGGCGAAGACGTCCGTCTCGTCGCCGGGCACGGACGCGGCCGTGTCCAGCATCTCGGCCGGGTCGTACATGATTCCCTGGGTGGAGTACTCCGGGAAGACCACCAGGTCGAGCCCGGGCAGCCCGGTCTTCATGCCCACCACCATCTCGGCGATTCGCCGCGCGTTCGCGAGCACCTCGTCCCGGGTGTGCAGGCGCGGCATCTGGTAGTTGACGACCGCGACGCCGACCGTGTCCGGGCTCGACGCAATGTCACCGTGTCGCATGTGCTCACTCCTCTTCTGCTTCGTCGTCATCCGACTGCTGGGCTCGTGGAGTTGCTTGGCTTACGGGTGCGGGTTGGGGAGTTGCTGGGTTGTGGGACCCGCCTCGCCAGTCGGGACGGGCCGGGCGGGTCGTGGCTGGGCTGTGGCCGGGGTGGCTGCGGTCCGCCGGGTGCCGGGTACCCGGGTTCCGGTCGTCCGTCGCCCGCGGCCGGGATGGGGGGCGGCTGCGGTACGGGGCGGGGCCGCGCGCGGAGGCGGGGCTTCCAGCGAAGCGCGTACGGGGTCCGTCGGCTACCCCTGCGCGGCGATCGGGCGCAACGGGGCGCACGGAGCGCGCCGCGGCGCCAGCAACCGCGGCGGCGGCTCGGGCGGGGGTCCGCCCTGGAGGCGCCAGGGCGCGCGCTGCGCCGGGAGGCGTTCGCGCTGCTCGGCGCGTTGATCGTGCTGGGCCTGCGCTTGGGTTGACGCGGGCCGGGGGGTGGTTCGGCCACGGCGGGGGCCCGCGAACCGACCGCGGACCCCCTCAGACGAACCAGTCCTTCCGGCCGCCCCGGCCCTCCCGCTCTGCTACCCCCGCACCCAGCCGCACCGGTCGAGCCGCCCGGCCGTGCCGTCCGCGTCCGGGTCGGTGTCCGCGGCGCCCGTGGAGGTGGCGCGGGCCGGGAAGGCCGGGCGGGCGGCATCGGGCGTGGCCGCCGCGCGGGCCCGGGTGGCTGCGTGGCCGGCGGCCGGCGGGGCGAGCGGACCGCCGGGGCCGCCGGCCGTACCGAGCTGGTCGGGGTGGCCGGGGTGGGGGCGGCCGGCCAGGCCCGGGCTGCCGGGCCCGTCCGGGGCGCCGGCCGGTTGCCGTACCCCGTCCGCGGCCGGATCGAGGCCGCCGGTGAGCAGGTCGAGCCCGAGCGGCGTGCACTGGTGCCGCATCGTCTTGCCCTCCCGCCTTGAGGTGATCAGCCGCGCCGCCCGCAACGCCTTGGCGTGCGCGGACGCGGAGGAATTGGCGATGGCCAGGGCCGTCGCCACGTCGCCCGTCGTGCGCTCGACGGTGAGCAGCCGCAGCACCGCGGCGCGCGTCGTCCCGAGCAGCCCCGACAGCGCGTCGTCCGCGCCCGGCGCGTCGAGCAGCGGGAGCGGCGTCAGCGCCGGATAGACCAGCGTGGCCGGCGAACCGCCGTGCGGGACGCAGGCGATCGCGTGCGCCGTCCACACCATCGAGGGGAGCAGGACGAGGCCGTGGCCGCCGAGTACGACGTCCACCGGGCGCGGTCCCGGGATCTCCAGCGTCGCGCCCCGCCACCGCGCCCCGCGGGCGATGCCGGCGAGCGTGGCGCGGACGCCGTGCTGGGTGAGCGAACGGCTGCGGCAGGCGTACTCGGCGTCGTAGCCGGCGGCGATGCGCGGCCAGGAGGGTGCGATCAGCGCGTCGTAGGTGGCGCGCATCGACGAGGTCAGGGTGTGCCAGGCGGCGTGGTCCTGCTCGCCCAACTGGCGGGCCCAACTGGTCAGCGGGCGCCCGGTGGTCGACCGCACCATGTCGAGCTGTACGCGGACGTCCGCGGGCCGCGTCGACTGCACCTGGTCGAGCCCGTCGGCCACGCCCCGGCTCGACGGCGCGAGGAAGACGGGCCCGTCGTGGACGGTCGGTGGGATCAGCGAGAGCAGCGGCCTGGCCCCGCGGGGCAGCGCGCGCCACGCCGTCTGCCGCCACCGGGCGAGCACCAGCGGCAGGTCGGACCGTTGGAGCGAGGCCATCGCCAACCCCAGCTCCACCAATGGCGCGGGCCCGCGCGCCAGCGTCACCCGCGCCAAGTCATCGGCCGTGAAGTGCAACCGCAACATCCCTGGTCTCCCCTACGTCGGCTCCGCCCACGGCACCCAGCGACGATTGTGCGGCCCGCGCCGCCCCGGAAGAAGGTCCGAACTGGCCGATGCTGGCCCGGCTTTGGGGCTGATGGTGCAGGTGAAGAGGGGTGTGGCCAGAGTGTGGGATGTGGGGGTTGTGAAGGTGCGCGCCCCTGGACGGTGCGGAGCGGTGCACGCGGGGCGCGGAGGGCGCGGCGGGTGTGGGGGAGGGGGCCGGGCGGGGGACGGCGCCGCTACACCCCGCCCGCCGCGACCACGTACCGCTCGCGGACCTGCCGGTAGCGGGCGAGTTCCGCGAGGGCGGCCTCGACCACGGCCTCCCGGCCGCAGGCCGCTACCTCGGCGCGCAGCAGGAGTTCGGCTTCCTCGCCGTGGTCGCGGGCCGGTTCGCGGGCCGCCCTGGTGCACAGCCGGGTCACCGCGGGACCGGCCGCGGCGCCGCAGGCGAGCAACGCGGCCGGAGGCCACCAGGCGCCGCCGGCGACCCCGGCGACGACGGCCACCAGCCAACCGAGACCGACCAACTGCACCGCCAGCAGCGTCCGTTGGGCCAGTCGCGCGGCGGCCCACCAGTGCGGCCTGACGGCCAGCGCCCCGGGCTGGCCCGGGGGGGGGGGG
Source organism: Streptomyces sp. 796.1 (assembly GCF_047525675.1). Taxonomy (NCBI): domain Bacteria; kingdom Bacillati; phylum Actinomycetota; class Actinomycetes; order Kitasatosporales; family Streptomycetaceae; genus Streptomyces; species Streptomyces sp. 796.1. The sequence goes on from NZ_JBLIWA010000018.1 coordinate 142,502, forward strand.
GGGGGGGGGGGGGTGCGCACCGCGCCGTCGGCCACCTCGTCCACCACCGCGTCCAGCGCCTCCGCCAGCCCGTCGGCCGCGCCCCGCGCCGCCTCCCGTACCGCCTTCGCCCACGGCCGCGGCAGCCCGTGGGCCGCGTCGTCGGCCAACGTCCGTACGGCGTGCTCGACCGCCGGCCGCGCCACGGTCACGGCGGCCGGGCGCCCGGTCCGTACGGGGCCGCCGGCCGGCTGCCCCGGGCCGCCGTCCCGGGCCACCGCGTCCGGGCCGGCTCCGGCGGCCACCTCGTCGGCCGGCCCGTCGGCACCCGCCGCCGTGCCGGCTCCGGCGGGGTGGGACGCGTACGGCGGGTGGGCCGTGGCCGTGGGGTCGGGCGGGTACGGCGCGCGGGGCGGGCCCGTGGCGTCGTCGGGTGCGTGGGCCACTCGCTGCGGGCCGTCCGTGGCACGTGGGGCGACGACGCCCGGTGCGGCTGGTGGTGCTGGTGGTGCTGGTACTGAGGCGGGCACGGCGCCGGTCGGGGAGTCGGGGGCCGACGGCTGCGCGGAGGCCGGCGCTGGTGCGGCGCCCGCCTCCCGAGGCTGTGCGGCGCCTGTCTCCCGGGGCTTTGTGGCGCCCGCCTCCCAGGGCCGCAGGGGGTCCGTCCCGTCGGCCCCGCCTGCCGCGCCGTCGCGCCACGTCAGGTCGTCGCCGCCCCTGCCGCCCCACCAGCCGCCGGCCTCCGGGGCCGCGGCCGTCCGCCAGTCGACCTCCGGGTACGGGCCGGGCCCGGTGGCCTCGAAGGCGGCCAGGTCGGCGTCTTCGTAGGCGTCCAGTTCGAGGCCGCCGTACGGACTCCAGCCGGCGTCCCCACCGCCACCGGGCGCGTACCGCGCGCCGCCGCCCGGCGTGTCCCCGGCGGTGCGCGCCGCCGGCGGCCCCGCGGCTGCTGCCGTCGCCGCCGTCACCGCGCCGGCCCTGGCCCCGCCCTGCGGTGCGAGGCGCGCGGCGAGTGCGCCGGCGGGCTGGTCCGCCCCGCCCTGCGGCTCGTTCGGCCCGGCGGGGGCCGGCAACGAGGCGGCCGACCGTAGGGCCCCCGCGTCCCGGTCCTGCCCGAGCGGCCCGCCGGGCCCGGGCAGCACGCCCCGCCCAGCCGGCACCGCGTCAGCGCCCGTACGAGTACCGGCACCAGCCCAAGTACGGTCCCCGGGGCCGTCCTCCGCCCTCGTGCCACCGGCCGCCCGCCCCGTACCGCCAGCACCACCCTCCGTACGCGGCGGCTCCGGCGCCTCCCGTACCTCCCGCACCTCCGGCGACCCGGGCAGTTCCTGCGACTCCTGCGACTCCTGCGATTCCTGCGATTCCTGTGAAGGTCGAGAGCGCTGGGGCTGATCGGACCGCTGGGCCCAAGGGGTTCGGCTGGCCAGGCGGGACCACGGGGTGCTGCACGCCTGGGTTGCGGCGCGGAGCCAGGCGCGTTCCGCGGCCTGGCCGAGTGCGACGGCGCCCGCCGCGTCGGCGAGCCGGTCCTCGAAGTCCTCGCAGGCGCGTGCGCTCAGCCCGGTCGGGCCGTCGGTGAGGAACACGGGGCGCAGTTGGAGCGTGGCCGCGTCCAGGTCGGCGGTGAGTCGGCGGTCGGCCGCCAGGCGTTCGGCCGTGAACTGCTCCAGCGTCTCGCGCAGTTCGTCGACGCCCGCACCGGTCAGCGCGGACAGGGCGAGCACGGTCGCCCCGGGGTCGCCGTGTTCGCCGAGCGCGAGCCCGTCCTCGTCCAGCAGCCGGCGCAGGTCGTCCAGCACCTGATCGGTGGCGTCGCCCGGCAGCCTGTCGATCTGGTTCAACGCGATGACCAGCACTTCCGCGTACCCGGCGAGCGGGCGCAGATACCGCTCGTGCAGCACCGCATCGGCGTACTTCTCCGGGTCGACCACCCACACCATGACGTCCACGAGCCCGAGCAGCCGCTCCACCCGGGCCCGGTGCCCTGCGTTGACCGAGTCGTGGTCGGGCAGGTCGAGCAGGACGAGACCGGCGAGGTCCGGATCGTCGGGCCTGGCCGGCCGGAACCGGTCGGCCGGCTCGATGCCGAGCCGGTCGAGCAGCCCGTCGGCCCGCTCGCTCCAGGCGCACGCCAACGGCGCACAGGTGGTCGGCCGCTCCGTACCGGCCGCCGCGTGCTCCGCCCCGACCAACGCGTTGAACAGCGTGGACTTCCCGCTCCCGGTCGAACCCGCCAGCGCGACCACGGTGTGCCCGCGGGCGTACCGGTCCCGCGCCGCCGCCTCGTCCAGCACCTTCTCCGCGCCGGCCAGCGTCGGCCCCGGCACCCGCGTCCGGGAGACCGCCACGACCTCGCGCAACGCCACGAGCCGCCGCCGCAACACGGCCTCCGCCAGCCCGCCGCCGGCCCCGGGCGCCCGCCCCTGCTCCTGCCCGTACTCGTGCCCGTGCCCGTACCGGCGTCCCCGCGCCGGCCCACCCCCGGCCTCGGGTTGCACCACGGCCCTGGCCAGGGCGTACGCGTCGGACGCCAGCGCCGCTCCGGCACCGGGCCCCCGGCCGGGCTCCGGCCCGATCGCGGACGGGGACGGGGACGGGGACACGGGCGCGGCAGCGGGCGGGGTGGCGTCGGTGTCGGGGGCCGCGGCGCCGGGCAGCCCGCGCGCGGCTGCCGCCCCGTCGCCGCCGACAGCGGGGACGGGGTCAGGAGCACAGGCGGCCTCGGGATCGCCCTCGGAGTCGGGCGCGAGGCCGGGTGCGGGGTCGGCCGCCGGCTGGTGGGGCGCAGCGTCGGCGTCGGGTTCGGCCGCCGGCTGGTGGGGCGACGTGGCGGGTGTCCCGCCGTCGTCCGGCCCCGTCGCGGGGGCGCGGTCGCCGGACAGCTCCGGGCCGGGCTCGGTGGTCGTCACCTCGGTCACCTCTCTGTTCGCTCCGCTGCGTGCCGTGCGAGGGGCGACGCGGCCGAGGGGGGATGTTCCTTCCACAGCAGGGACAGCGCGGCGATCAACTCGGCCTGCCGCTCCGGTGCGACGTCGAGCGCGACCAACGGGGCGAGCAACCGTTCCCGTTCCGCGTCCACCACGCGCCGTACGCACTCCGCGAGCAACTGGTCGCCGACCTCCCGCACCCGCAGTGCCCCGGACGCACCCAATGCCTCCGTGAGCCCTTCAGCGGCGGCGCGCGCCCCCTCGCCGCCGAGCAGCGCCACGGCGAGCAGCGCCGCGACCGCATCCGGATCGGGCGGCTCCGGCTGGTCGGTGGTGGCCGCAGCCGCCTCGGCCAACTCCTCAAGACACCGCCGCCAGCGCCGTACCGACACCCCGACCCGCCCCGCGACCTCCGCCGCGTCCGCCGGTACGAGCACCGCATCGGCCGGCACCCGCGCCAGTTCGCCGGGCGCGGGAGCCGTACCGCCCGGCGCGCCAGCCACCCCAGCCGCCCCCCGGGCCACCCCGTCCGAAACCGTGGCGCCAGCCCCGGACTCCTGCCGCTCCACCGCGCTGACCTGCGCGTCCGCCGCGCCCATGACACAGCTCAACAGGGTGCCGAGGGAGGTGGTCAGCGCCCCGACGAGCGCGTGGTGGCTGCGCGTGGGGTGGTAGCCGATAGCCCGGCCGCGACCACTGTCGTACGGCGGGCAGCGCCAGTGCGTCAGCGCGTCCCCGGCCAGCGGCGCGCCCTGCGCGATCTCCCGCAGCGCCCGCCGCTCCGCCCCCGCGTACGCCTCCGTCACGCGCCGGGTCAGCCGGGTGGCGGCGGCGTGCTGTGCGGCGGCGGCTGCGGCCAGCGCCGGAACCTGGGTACGCAGCGCGGCGACGGCCCCGTACGCCGTGCGTGCGGCGGACGTGGCCCGGGTCACCGGGTCCTCGGCGCGCCGCGCCAGCCACTCGCGCAGCCCGGCCACGGCTGTCGCGGGCAGCAGCCCGCTGCCGCCGGCGACGGACTCCGGCAGTTCCGGAATGGTGAACCGCGGCACGCACCCGAGCCCCGCCTCGTCCAACAGCGCGGCGTACGCGCCGGCCACCTCGGTCGCCACCTGGTGCGGCACCCGGTCGAGCACCGTGACCAGCGTGACGTCGTACTCCTTGGCGGTACGGAGCAGATGCCAGGGCACCGCGTCCGCGTACCGCGTCGCGGTCGTGACCAGCACCCAGATGTCGGCCGCGCAGATCAGCCGGGCGGCCAGCTCGCGGTTCTCGACGACCAGGGAATCGATGTCCGGCGCGTCGAGCAGCGCGAGCCCCCGCGGCAGCGCCGGATCCACGTCGATCCGCACCGAGTCCACCAGCGCGTCGTACGCCTCATCCGCCTCCGCCCCACGGCCCCCGCCCCGCTCCACCCCGCGCAGCTCGCCGACCCCGCCCAGCTCACCCGCCCCGCCGTACGCGTCGTACTCCGCCGCCCCGCGCCCGTCGTAGCCGCCCCAGCCGCCGTACGTGTCGGGTGCGCCGTACGCGTCGTGCGGCCCGCGGTCGTCGTGGCCGCCCCGGCGACCTGAGGCGTCGCGCCCGGCGTAGGGGTCGACCCCGAGCCCGCCGGCGGCGCCCGCGTACGGTGCTCGCCCGGGCCCCGCCTGCCGCTCCTGGGAGGGCATCCACACCCGGCTCAGGTGGGGGAGTACCCGCCGGTCAGCGAACCAGTGGCGGTCCTCCGGATGGCAGACCAGGACCGGCGTACGCGTCGTGGGCCGCAGCACCCCGGCCTCGCTGACCCGCCGCCCGACGAGGGAGTTGACCAGCGTCGACTTGCCGGCCCCGGTGGAGCCGCCGACCACCGCGAGCAGCGGCGCTTCGGGGGCCTGCAGCCGGGGCAGCACGTAGTCATCGAGCTGGGCGAGGAGTTCGGCGCGGCTGCGCCGGGCGCGGGCCACGCCGGGGAGCGGGAGCGGGAAGCGTGTGGCGTCAACACGATCACGCAGTGCGGACAGCGCGTCGAGCAGTCGGGGCCGTACGTCCAAGGTCGCCACATGGGAACAATGCCCAATTTTGCTTAGCTTTTGAAGCGTATAGCCCCGTCTGTTCTCCGATGAGACCCACCCGGATCACCACAGAAGGGGCGCGGGGGTCGCGCGGGGCCTGAGTCGCAGGCATAACGAGTGCACAACACCCGCCCCCTGATCCGTGAAAACCCGTGCAGGATTCGCACCTGCCTGCGATTATCGGCATCGCTTCACGGAACCTCCACATCGTGCCACGGAGGTGAAGCAACCGGGACGAGGCGTAAGGAGCCCTATCCTTGTCCCGGCAACGGCACGGTTCCGCCCGCTAGGCCACCAGCGCAACGGCCGCAGGTCGGAACGCACCACCTGGGGCTCACCGGCCGTCCGCGGCCACCACCGGCCCCCGTAGCTCAGTGGATAGAGCAGGTGCCTTCTAAGCACTTGGCCGCAGGTTCGAGTCCTGCCGGGGGCGCCACCGTCGGCCATCCGCAATGGTTGCGTCGTTGCAGGTCGGGCCGTGTCTGCTCAGCTCTTGCCGGCGGGCCTCGCCGCTGCGGGAATGGCCCCGGCCGCGGTTCGGCCGTGCCGGATGCGCGTGCTAAACGCCTCGTACCAGATGCTTCGTACGGAATGCCTCGCGCCGACGGTCGGCGGCGCGCCCGTCCCGTGCCCGCGCGCAGTTCGCCCAGTCCCGCCCCCGGCGGTTCAGCGGTCCGCGAGCGGTTCGGCAGCGGGGAAGTCGGCACCGAGGGTGACCTCTCGCCAGTCGTCGAAGACGGTCCGCAGGGAGTCGAGCTTGGCGGTGGCGATGTCGTACGCGGCCTTGCCCAGCAGCAGCCGTAGCGGTGGCCGTTCGGCCGTGACGGCGTCGATGACGGCGCGGGCGGCGCGTACCGGGTCGCCGGGCTGGTGGCCGTAGCTGGCCAGCGTGCTGGCGCGGCGGGCGCCCGCCGTGGCGGCGTAGTCGTCGATGCTGGTGGCGGACTGGTGCATGGAGGACCCGGCCCAGTTGGTGCGGAACGCGGCGGGTTCCACGATCGTCACCCCGATGCCCAGCGGGGCGACTTCGGCGGCCAGCGACTCGGAAAGACCCTCCACGGCGAACTTGGTCGCGTGGTAGTAGCCGGTGGCGCCGAAGCCGGCCAGGCCGCCGATGGAGGAGACGTTCACGACGTGGCCGGAGCGGCGGGCGCGCATCCCCGGCAGGACGGCCCTGACGGTGTCGACCAGGCCGAAGACATTGGTGTCGAACAGGGCGCGCACCTCCTCGTCGACGCCCTCCTCGATGGCGGCGAGATAGCCGTAGCCGGCGTTGTTGACCAGGACGTCGATCCTTCCGAAGACGGTCTGCGCTCGGGCGACCGCCGTCGCGATCTGCTGGGGGTCGGTGACGTCGAGCGGCAGCGGGAGGGCGCGCCCGTCGTGCCCGCGGACCACGTCGGCGACCGTACGGGGGTCGCGGGCGGTGACCACGGCCCGCCAGCCGCGCTCCAGCACGGCACCGGCCAGCGCCCGGCCGAGGCCGGAGGAGCAGCCGGTGATGAACCAGACCGGCGTGTCAGGCGTGTCGGGTATGTCAGGTGTGTCAGGGGAGGTCATGCGGGACGTGCCCTTCGCTCGGGGTGGTTCGGTGCGGCGATTCTTGGGGTGGGGCGGGGGACTTGGCGTGAGGTGTCGTGGGGCGGGGTGGCTTGGTGTGGGGCGTCGTGGGGCGGGGTGTGTCCGTACGAGGTGTCGTGGGGCGGAGCGTCCTGGGGCGGGGTGGCTTGATGGGCGGGGGCGTGATGCGCGGGGGCCGTGGTCTCCTCCCGCCGCAGACCGGGCGTACGGCGCCGGCCAGCAGCCAGCGCGTGGCCCTCGGGCCGCACCAACGCACGCCGGGCCCGCAGGAACTCACTGAGCCGTTGCGTGTGCACGGCCACCAACGTAGGCGCGGTCGGCGCGCGGAGCGTGGCCCTGTCACACCCACCCTCGTCGGCCCGGACGGCGGCGGCGGGGCTCTGCCGGGCGGGCCCCGGCGCCGGGCTGCGCGCGACCGGGCTCGCCGGAGCGGCGGGAGGTGGCCGCGGCGGGGGCCGGCGAAGAGCCAGCGGAAATGGCCTGACCTGCACCGACGCGGCCATGCCGGAGAGGGCGACGGCGGTGCCCCCGGCAGGACTCGAACCTGCGGCCAAGTGCTTAGAAGGCACCTGCTCTATCCGCTGAGCTACGGGGGCTGAACTGCGCGGACGCAGCGTCCTCGGGGCCGCCCGGACGGTGCGGGGCGTCCGGCGGGCCGTGGGGCGGAGCGCACGCGTTGCTCGTGTCACGCGGCGCCCACGCGAAGACTCTCACACCATCTTCACAAGCGCGGGTCCGTACACGGCAACTTTCAGCCGCGGCCGTGTCGTTGCTACGCCCCCGCTCGCAAGGGCCCCGGAGGGCCGCGCCCCGTGTCGTGCCGGTCGGCGCCGGTTCCTGATGGCGCAAATCCATGGGGCCCACCAGCGCGTCCGTGCCCCGGCGGCCGTTCCGCCCGGAAAGAGGCGGGGCCCGCAAGTACGCTGCCGCCCTGGGGCGCCGCCCGTGTCGAGGTCGGGCACTGCCCGCGAGGGCCGCCACCACGGGGAACCAGTGGGGCCCACCGAAACGCGGTGGGGCCCATTTCGTACGGGGGCTACGCATTCATCATGGATCACTTACGTCGCATCAAAGGCGCGGTGGCGACGGCCATTGCCGCGATCGCCTGCCACGCCGTGCTGTCCTACGGGCTCGAAAAATCGCACGAGGCCGGGGAGGAGCAGCCGGACGTCGTACTCAGTGGGGCGGTGGAATTCCTCCTCGCGATAGCTATTTCCTGGACCCTGATGCCCGTTCTGTTGGCGGTACTGATGCGCCTGTCGGGAGAAAAGGGCAACCATCTCCTCGTACTCGTCTGCGGATTGGTCTGGCCGCTGCTTTCCGGATACTTCCTCGACGAGATCGACGACGGTACGGGTCGCATTCCCCTCGTCGCCGTCGTCCTCTACGTCCTCCTGGGCACGCTGTTGGCCGGAAACAGGCACGACAACGGTAGGGAGTGAGCCCCGGCGACAGGGCGGGCCGGCCCCGGGCGCCCGGGCGGGCGCGGTGGGAGCCCGGGCGAAGGCTCATCTCGCTCCGGCGGGCCGTCGCGTGGGGCGGGCGCAGGCGGCGCGCAGGGGCTACCTGTCCTCCGGGGGGCTGGCTCCGGCCGCTGCGGCCCTCAGGTGCTGGTCAAGGGTGTCCAACGCGGCTCGGAACGTCTCGTCCATGGCCCCCTGGGCCAGCGAACCAGGCAGGACGAGCGGCCGGCCGTGGGTACGGTGCGCGCGGATGACCCACCAGCGCACGGCGTGCCGACCGGTGCGCTCCTGCGCCTCGAATCGGGTGATGCGGTGCCAGGGGATCAGCCGCCGGCTCACCGCTGTCCGAAACCGTACTCCCTCGGGAGTAAGCAGGGTCATGCCGAACGCGCGGTTCAACGCATAAAAGGCGGTCGGCAACCAGATCCCGGCAAACACCACGGTCGCAACGGCGCCACTCTCTCCCGAGGTCGCGTACGCGCGGGGCAGTACGAACACCGCGCCCAACCCGAGCAAGACCGTCACCGACACCAGCCCAGTGAGCATGGACCGCCGCGCGTGCCGCGGGAGTGCTATTCGAACCGTTTTCACTGGTTCATGGTAATTCGTATGGGCGGGGCGTGAGATTTCTGGCCCGGAGGCCACCGAATTCTGGCTCGCTGTGCCGTGGGCTGCTGTGCTCGGGACCGCCGTGACGAAGGGCGCTGCGACAAGGAACGTCGCGACAAGGAACGCTGCGATAGGGAACGCCGCGATACGGCTGTCGTGTTACGGGCTGCCGCGGCGTGAACGGATTCGGTGGGGGCTGCCGCCCCCTGTAGGGGCTGTCGAAGAGGGGCGCGGCTCCCCCGGGGCAGCGCGCTCCGCGCCGCCGGCCCGCCCCGGGACAGCGCGCAACGGGCGCCGACCGGCCGGCCCCGGAGCCCCGGACGTGGCCCCGCCCGCTCCGGCGGGCCCGGCGCCCCCGTAGGCCAGACCAGCCGCACCCGCTCCCGGCGACGCCCGGACCCCCGCTCCCGGCGACGCCCGCACCGCCACCGCCCCACCCGCGCGCCCCACCCCGCGCCAGCCGCCCGCCCACCCGCCGCCGGAACGAGATCACGGGACAAGCGAGATATAGCGTCACGCAGCTTGATGGAGAGCCGCATATCGGATCATCCTTGGCGCCATGAGTCTCGCCGCCACCGCAAACGATGTGCCCGTCACAGGCGATTACGCCCGCGACTGGGCCCTGGTCGACGTCGAGACCTCGGGGCTCGTGGCCCGGCGGGACCGGGTGCTGTCCATCGCGGTGATCACGGTGGGGCCCGACGGACGGCAGACCGGCGAGTACTCCACGCTGCTCGACCCCGGGTGCGATCCGGGCCCGGTGGCGGTGCACGGGCTGACCGCCGAGCGGCTGCGCGGCGCGCCGACGTTCGAGCAGGTCGCCGGGCGGATCGCGGCGATGCTCCAGGACCGGGTCATGGTCGCCCACAACGCGCAGTTCGACTACGACTTCCTGGCCCACGAGTTCGCCCGCGCCCGGATGTGGTTGCCGGTGTCGCAGCGGCTGTGCACCCTGGCCCTCAACCGTCAGGTGGACCCGCCGACGGATGACATGAAGCTCGGCAGCCTCGCCGCGCACTACGGCGTACCGCAACGGCACGCCCACGACGCGCTGGACGACACGCGCGTACTGGCCGGCATCCTGCACGCCTCGCTTCGCGAGGCGGCACGGCTCGACCTGCCGTTGCCGCTGGTGAAATGCCCGCCACGGGCCCAGACACAGTTCACGCCGCAACCTCCCAAGACGCCGTGCGGCTACCGCAACCCGGGGCGGTGGACGCCCGGCGGACCGCTCCGGCAAGGCATGAAGATCGCGATCACCGGTGAGACCGCGCACGCCAGGGCCGAGTTGGTCGCCCGGGGCGTCGCCGCCGGGTTGAACATGATGGGCTCCGTCAGCCGCCACACCAGCGCCCTGGTCAGCAACGAGACCGCCGCGCAGTCCACGAAGGCGCGGCGGGCCATCGCCGAGGGCGTGCCGGTCATCGACGAGGCCATATTCCTCCGGCTCCTGGCCGACGTCCGGGCCGGAGTGGCACACGAGGCCCCGGCCGCGCCGCCGGCAGGGGCAACCCACGCATCGGCCGGCCCCCGGACCGACTCGCCCGCACCCCCGCTCACCGCGCCGGCCGCGCCACTGTCCGCGCCGTCCGCCCGCACTGCTGCACCACGGGTGCCCGTATCACCGGCGCCCACGTCGCCGACGCCCGTATCACCGGCGCTCGCACCGCGGGTGCCGACGCCAGCTGCGCCCGTACCACCTGCGAGTGCCCCTGCCGCGACCGTACCCCCCGCCCCCGCCCCCGCCCCTCCCTCCACCTCCTCCTCCCCATCCGTCCCGCCCGTATCGCCTCCTCCGGCCGCCCCGGTGCCGGCTCCGCGCAGGTCAGGGCGTACGGCAGGTGGCGCCGGCGGCGTGCTGGCCGGGCACCGGGTGCTGGTGCTCGGCGGGGTGCACGCAGCCGCGGTGGCGGCGCGCTCCCGGGTGGTCGAACTCGGCGGTTCGGCGGCCATCAACCTCTCGGCCAGCGTCACCGACGTCGTCCTGCTGCCCGGTGGGGAAGCCGACCGACGGATGAAGCGCATCACCACCATCGAACTGCCCGTCCACGACGCGGCCTGGCTCGCCTCGCCGACCACCACCGACCGGCCGGCGCCCGCGACCCGGGCGCAGGGCCCCCTGGTGATGCCGCGGGGCGGGGTCCTCGACCTGCCGGACGGGCCCGGCGTCGGACCCGCGTGGCACGTCACCGCGAGCTGGGCGCCGCAGGACGACTGCGAGATCGACGTCGTCGCCTTCCTCCTGGACGAGGACGAGCAAGTCAGCTGTGACGAGGACCTCGTCTTCTACGGCGCCCCGGAGAGCCCGGCCGGAACCGTACGGCTCCTCACCGGTGGCCCCGCCGAGCAGACCATCGCCGTCGACCTCGCCGCGCTGCCCGCCGCGACCCGCCGGGTCGTGGTCGCCGCGGCCATCGACGGCACCGCCACCTTCGGCACCGTCGGGGCCATCCAACTCGGCGCGGCCCCCGGCACCAGCGCCGCACCCGTGGCCCGCGCCACCCTGGACGCGGCAACGACCGAACGCACCATGCTCCTCGCGGAGATCTACCGCCGGGGCCCGGTCTGGCGGCTCCGCGCGGTCGGCCAGGGCTATGACCACGGCCTCGACGCCCTGGTCCGCGGATACGGCGTGGACGTCGCCCACTAGCAGTACGCGCCCACCGGGCCCATCCGCGCCCTCACCCCCAACGTCCGCCCCTTCCTGCCCGAACCGCCAACGCCACCCCCGGACCCGCTATCGACCACCCACCCGCTACCCGCCCACGCTGCCCAGCCACAGCACGTCCCGCGCCCGCGTCATGGCCACGAAGAGCTGGCTGCGGCGCAGCTCCGCACGTTCCCGCGCCGTCTCGACCGCCCCCGCCCCGCCGGCCCCCGCCTCCGACGGCGGGACCGCGTCGTACCGGGGCAGGTAGACCCGCTTGAACTCCAACCCCTTGGCCCTGCGGTACGTGCCCAACTTGACCGCGTCGACCGCATGGCCGGCGTAATGGTCGAGCAGTTGCACCGGTATTCCGGCCTGTTCGAGCAGTTTGCGGTAGTGGGCGATGGCGTGCTTGGACGGGCACAGCACCGCGACGTCGGCATGGGCGCCGGCGGGCAGCTCGCGCAGCGCGCCCAACAGGGCCTGGTCGTGGGCGGCCACGGTCGGCTCCGTGACCCGTACCACCTGCCCGTCGTGGTACGTCAGGTCGACCTCGCGGCGCCCCGGCGTCCGCAGCCCGTCGATGTCCTCGAACGCGTCATCGGCCACCACCTGGAGCGCCGCCTCCAGGATCTCTCTGCTGTTGCGGTAGTTGGTGGCGAGCACCTGCCCGCGGTCGCCCCGGACGTCGATGCCCGCGTCGGAGAGCCGGAACCCGCCCGGATAGACGGCCTGTTGCCCGTCGCCGATCAGCAACAACCCATTGGGCACATCGCCCACCACGGCGTGCAACAGCCGCACCCCGACCAGCGACAGGTCCTGGACCTCGTCCACGATGACGCCCGCGTAGCGGGGCTGGTCCGCAGGCCGTGCCGCCTCCGCCAGTGCCAGCGAGAGGACGTCGTTGAAGTCGTGCACGCCACGCTCGACGCGCAGCGTCTCGTACGCCTCGTACAGCGCCCACACCGCCTCCCGGTACGTGCGGCCAAGCCGCGCCCTCCGCCGCCGTCTGGGCACCACCGCGTACTCGTCGAACGTCGTCAGGCCGCGCCCCTTGATGACGTAACCGATCTCCTCCTCCCAGTAGCGCGGCGTCGGGTCGACCTCGGCCAGTCGGCTCGGCCGCCCGACGCGCGTCCAGGCCAGGCTGAAGGCGGTCGCGGCCTTCTCCGCGTGCAGCCGCACCGGCACGCCGCGCTCGCGCAGGAACTCCTGCGCCCAGGCGTGGAGGCTGGAGAAGTCGACCCGGTCAGCGACCGCCGGCGCCATGGTCGCGAGGAACGTGCCCTGCACCCGCGGCAGGTTGTTGGCGTACGTGACGTACAGGATGCGGCCGGTCGTACGGCGCGCTAGGTGCGCCGCGCGATGCAGTCCGACCACCGTCTTGCCGGTGCCGGCCGGGCCGCTGATGCGCGCCGGGCCCGACCAGTTGCGGCGCACCAGCGAGACCTGGTCCGGGTCGAGGAAGGACATCCACTGCTCGATCGGCCCGCGCAATGCCTCGTCAAGTGCCGCGTTCCGCAGTCCCTCCAGGTCGAACAGGCCGTCCGCCGCCTCCTGCCGCGGCTGGACCGGGGCGGCCGGCGCCGACCGGTCGAGCTCCACCGGTACGTACCCGGGGAACGCACTCTCCAGATGGCCGGCGATCATCCGCACCGGAGCGGCGTGCAGCCGCTGCCGCTCCGCGAGCAGCGCCGGGCCGATCTCGCGCCCACCGAGCAGCCTGGCCCGGCCCGCCTCGGCGTCGATCCGATGGCCCGCGCAGACCAGCAGCGGCTGGACCGCCACCGGCGAAAGCCCGAGCTCCGCCACCACCCGCTCGACCGATTTCGTCGCCGCCAGCAACTTCGCCACCGCAGCGGCCCCCGGACCGTCGCCGGATGAGTCTGTCGTGGCGTGCGGTGCGCCCGTGGTGCGGACGGTGCCGTCCACGACGGCGGGGGCTGCGGGCCAGCTCTCGACGTCGATCACGAACATCCCACCGGGCCCCACCAGCAACAGGCCCGCTTGCGCGCCGCGCGTTCTGGGCCACTGTCGGTCGACGAGCAGCCGCCAACCGCGCGCCGTCAGTACCAACAACTGGGCCAGCACACCGCGTTCGCCCTCGCGCGCGGCGTCCCACCGCTGGACCTGCTGCCAGGCGGCCTGCCACTGCTCGCGCAGCAACCGCTCCTGGCGCCTCGCCTCCTGCGCCCGCCGCGCCCTGCTCCCGTCTGCCGTCATACCAGCCCCCCTCGTATGCGGACTGGCGATGATAGGTCGCCGACCTGCACGTGCGGCAGGGCGCGGGGTGGCCAGGGCGGCGCGTTTCCCGTCGGTGCCGTGCGGCCGAACCCGCGCGCCGACCGCGTCCAGGCGTACGTGGCCCCGGCCGGGTGGCGGTGGGCGGTCGGGCGGTTTGGGACGGGCCGGGCAAACCTGTCCGACGGCCCGGAGCAAGGGGCTGACCAGCAGCAAGAGCAGTGAAACGAGCACGGTCAGGGGCATGGCTGACGACCTTTCGCTGAGGGGCTCGACCGGGAAACGCACTCCGCGACGCAGACCGGGCCCGTTCGGCGTTGATAAGTGGGACGGCGTTCCGTATCGTTAAATGGGACGGCGTCCCGCTTATGTGTGTGGGCTGGGTGAGCGTCCTTCGGCGCGCCCTGTGGCCGGCCATGCGGCGTCAACTCCCTTCTTCGTCCCGCTCTCTCATCCCGTCCCGCATCCGTCATCGTTCGGATCTCTGTCGTGGAGGAACACGCTCATGCAGTACCGCACCCTGGGGCGCACCGGCGTCCAGGTCAGCTCGCTCGCGCTGGGCGCGATGAACTTCGGCGCCATCGGGCGCACCACCCAGCAGGAGGCCACTGCCCTCGTGGACGCGGCCTTGGCGGCCGGCATCAACCTCATCGACACCGCCGACATGTACGGCAGCGGCGAATCGGAGGAGATGGTCGGCAAAGCCATCGCCGGCCGCCGCGACGACCTCGTACTGGCCACCAAGGCCGCCATGCCGATGGGCGACGACCGCAACCAGCGCGGCAGCTCCCGCCGTTGGCTGTACACGGCAGTGGACAACAGCCTGCGCCGGCTCGGCGTCGACCACATCGACCTCTACCAGGTCCACCGCTGGGACCCGACCACCAGCGACGAAGAGACGCTGTCGGCGCTGACGGACCTCCAACGCGCCGGCAAGATCCGCTCCTTCGGATCGTCGACCTTCCCCGCCTACCGCATCGTGCAGGCCCAGTGGGCCGCCCGCGAGCACCACCTGGGTCGGTACGCGACCGAGCAGCCCAGCTACTCGATCCTGCAACGCGGCATCGAGAGTGACGTGCTGCCCGTGGCCGAGGAGTACGGGCTCGGCGTGCTGGTGTGGAGCCCGCTGGCCTCCGGCTGGCTCTCGGGCGCGATCCGTGCGAACGCCCCCATCGCCACCAGCCGCTCCACGTTCATGCCCGACCGCTTCGACACCACCACCCCCGCCAACCGGGCCAGGCTCGATGCCGTCGAGCGGCTGGCCGAGGTGGCCGCCGCCGCCGACCTGACGCTGATCCAGCTTGCCCTCGGCTTCGCCACCGCGCACCCCGCCGTGACCAGCGCGATCATCGGCCCGCGCACACTGGACCACCTGCACGCCAACCTCGCCGCCGCGGACACCGTGCTCCCCGCGGACGTGCTCGACGCCGTCGATGCGATCGTCGCCCCGGGCGTCGACCTCGCCGCACACGAGAAGTTCGACACCCCGCCCGCACTGCTCGACCCGGCCCTACGGCGGCGCCGGGCCTGACCCGGACGGGCCGCCGCGCGGAGGGTGGGGCCGGCGCGGGCAGGGTGCGGCCCACGCCTCGCCGGCGGTCGTGCGTGCGCCGGTGAACTACTGGTCGGCGTACTGCGCGGCGAACTCGGGCGTCGGTTCGATGGGAGTGATCACGTCGATCAGCACGCCGTTGGGGTCGGACACGATGAAGTGGCGCTGGCCGAAGTCCTCGCTGCGTATCGCGAGCAGTGGGCGCAGCCCCTCGGCTATGACGAGCCGCTCCCACTCCGCGTCCACGTCGGCGACCTCGAAGTTGAGGAGCAGTCCCTGAGCAGGCACGCGGTGGCCCTCGGGGACGGTGGGGTGGGTGTGGTCCAGGAGCGCGAGTTCGCGCGTGGGGTCGTCAGCATGGCGCATGCTCACGTACCAGTCCGCGGAGAACGTCGTCTCGAACCCCAGCAGGCGCGTGTAGAAGTCATGGGACTCCGCGAGCCGGGCCGTGCCGATCACCGGATAGAAGCTGGTCAGTTTCACGTCAGGACCTCTTTCGCCTACCTTCGGTATGTGAAGAACGGTATTCGCGTACCCTTGGTATGTCAAAGGGTGGCGGGGAAGGGGAACCATGCCGCAGCACGGCGTTCGGGCACGTCAGCGGGAGCAGACCAGGCAGGCGTTGCTACGCGAGGGCAGGCGCAGGTTCGCAGATGAGGGGTATGCGGCCGTGAGCCTGGCGGAGATCGTCAGCGCGGTGGGAGTGACCAAGGGGGCGCTCTACCACCACTTCGCCGGCAAGGCCGAGCTCTTCCGCGCCGTCCTGGAGTCGGTGCAGGCGGAGGTGGGGCAGCGGGTCGCGGCGACCGCCGATGCGCAGCGTGATCCGTGGGACCAGTTCACCGCCGGCTGCCGGGAGTTCCTCGTCGCGACCGCTGCGCCGGACGTGCAGCGGATCATGCTCGTGGACGGGCCGGCCGTGCTGGGGTGGAACCAGTGGCGGGAGATGGACGAGGCGACATCGGCGCGACACCTCGCCGAGGCGCTGACGTCCCTGGTGGCCGCGGAGGTCATCACGCCGCAGCCCGTCGCCCCGCTGGTCCATCTGCTGTCGGGCGCCATGAACGAGGCCGCGCTCTGGCTCGCCTCCTCCACCGACCCGGCCGATCTCGATCGGACCTGGGCGGCGCTGAGCCGACTGCTCGCAGCGCTGCGCGCCTGACCACCCACCGCCCGCCGGCCCCCTATCCGTCGGGGCCGGTGTGCGGGATGGCCGCTCGTGCGGTCCAAGGGCTACGGGCACGGGTCTGCTCCTTCCAAGGGTGTGGGGTCGCGTCGCCGTGGCCGTATGGCGGCGCGGCGGTGTCGGGGTGCCTCGGGGCGAGGCCGGAGCCTGCGGTCGAGCCGTACGTGCTGCATGAGGGGGAGCCTAGGCCGGATTCGCAAGGGTGACGGAGTTGTCCACAGGCGCCTGGTTGTCCACAGGGCGCAGCGGGATTCTTGCGAGGCGTCCACGATGGGGTCATCCGCGGCGGACACGACCGACGAAGCACTCAGAGCAGGCGGTTCCGGGTCGGCCGCGGAGGTCAACACCCTTGATCGGCATGGTGGTTGCCGTGCCGGTCGGGGCGGGGGCAGGCGGCCCGGACTCGTTCGTGCGTCGTGTGGGTGGGGCGTTCAATTCGGGCCCCGCGCCGACGCGGAGTGAGGGGTTCGGGCTGCCCCCGGCCTCGGAAGCGCGGCGCCGCGACGCGTCGCGGCGGGCCGGGCTGACCCGCCGCGGTGCGTTGCCGCGCTGCCGCGGGACTCGATGGCAGACAGGCGCACGAGCAGCCGAGTGGACACAAGGAGACGAGAAGCAGTGAACGAGACGGAAGTGACGGTGGTGGGCAATGTGGCGACGCCCCCTGACTACCGGGAGACGGGTGCGGGCGTGGCGGTGGTGCGGTTCCGCCTCGCGGTGACGGCACGCCGTTGGGATCGGGAGCGCGCCCAGTGGGTGGACGGCGGCACCAGCTTCTACACGGTGCGCGCATGGCGGGGGCTCGCGGCGAATGTGGCCGCGTCCGTCGCCCTCGGCGAACCCCTCATCGTGCGGGGCAGATTGCGCATTCACGAACAGGAGCGGGACGGAAAGAAGTGGTTCTCGGCGGATCTCGACGCCATTGGCATCGGCCACGACCTTTCGCGCGGAACGTCTGCCTTCCGACGGATCACTCAGGTCAAACCGCTGCCCGGCGCCCCTGCTGAACCTTCTTTGGCAGCCGCGCCAACGGGAGTTGAATCCTTTGCGGTGGCCGCGACCGCAGGAGGCGGCTAGGGAGTAAGGGCAGAAATCTCGACTATGGGGACAACATCCCCATGAATCGCAGGGGATTTGTCGATAATCGCGGCCCGTGAACCCTGATTCGGATAACGATTCCGATTCGGATCGGTGAGCGGACCCAGGATCCTGGGGGCCCATGACGGGACCCTACTTAGGATCTTCGTCCTAGCAACGAGTGCTCCCGAGTTTTGAGTTCGCCAGCCAGGCGCCCGCACCCGGTGGACTGCTCGCGCCTGCCCTGGAAGGGAAATCCATGCTTTCTGTCATGAAGCGGGGAACCGGCCGCCTTGCCGCCGCGGCCTTGACCTCCGGGCTGGTCGCGGCGGGTGTGATCGCCCTGGCGGGGCCGGCCGTGGCGGATGACGTGCCCGTGAACCACGGTGGCGCGACGGCGACGCTCGGCGGCCTGACCACCTTCGACCGTGCGGTCATCCGCGAGGACGGCAAGACGGAGCGGATCGGTGCCGGCCTATTCGAGATGTCCGTCGACAATGGCGGCACACTCCAGAGCTACTCCGTTGACATCCACAACACGACACAGGACCAGGCGAAGTACCAGGAAGTGCCGTGGAGCGCCTCCGCATTGCACAACAACCGCAATGCGGGAAAGATCCGCTGGATTCTCCAGCACTCCTACCCGCAGATAAACGACCTCGATCGACTGGCCCGAGCGGCCGGCACGGGCACGCTGAGTGAGAAGACCGCAGCAGCCGGTACGCAGGTGGCCATCTGGCGCTACTCGGACCGGGTGCGGGTGAACGCGGTCGACCGGCAGGCGGAGAAACTCGCTGACTACCTGTACGAGGCGGCGCGGAAGGTCGGGGAACCGAAGGCGTCGCTCACCCTTGACCCGCCCGCGATCGCCGGAAAGCCGGGCGAGCGCATCGGCCCGGTGACCGTGCGGACGAATGCGAGCAGCGTCACCATCGCACCGCCGACGACCACCGTGCCCTCGGGCGTGAAGATCGTGGGCAAGAACGGCAAACCGATCAGCCGGGCGACCAACGGGACCAAGCTCTACCTCGACATGCCGGCGGGTACGCCGGACGGTACGGCCGTGCTCACCGCGGAGGCGGCGACCAAGGTGCCCGTCGGCCGGGTTTTCACGGGCATAGGCCAGCACGCCAAGAGCCAGACGCAGATACTCGCCGGTTCGAGCGAGAGCACCGTCTCGGCGAAGGCCACCGCGAACTGGGCGCAGAACGGGCCCGTACCCGCCGTCTTCGCCCGCAAGAACTGTGCCAAGGGCGGTGTGGACGTCACCGTCGCCAACCGGGGCGACGCGCCCCTGACGTACGGACTGGCGCAGCAGCCGCACACGGTGGCGGCGGGCAAGACCGAGACCGTCGCCGTGCCCGCGGCGGAGGACCAGGCGTACGAGTTCGCGCTCACCGGGCCCGACGGCTACGAGAAGACGTTCGGCGGGGTGCTGCACTGCCTGGCCGGCAGCGCGGCGACACCGACCGCCGGGGCGACCGGCACCGGGGCCGCCGACACCAAGGCCGCCACCGGCAACCGGCCGTCAGCGCAGCTCGGCAAGGCCCCGGTCGGCGCGCCCGAGAGCGCGGCGGCCACCCCGCAGACCGCTGCCGAGGGCGGCGACCTGGCGGACACCGGCAGTGACAGTTCCGTACCGCTGATCGCGGGGGCAGCCGGGGCGCTGGTGCTCGTCGGCGGCGTGACCGTGTTCCTGGTGCGGCGGAAGAGGGCGTAGCCGCCGCAGACGTGAGCGGAGCAAAGCAGACGTGAGCGGAGCAAAGGGGAGCGGTGTCCGGGAGGCGTCCGGGCACCGCGGGCGCGGTCACTGTCAGTGCCGAAGCGTAGTCTTTTGGTGTCCTTGCGTGATCGAGGTGTTCGCGTGGTCGCCGGGTGGTGGCCCCGGATGGGGCGGCGGTGGACACGTGTGGCCTGCTGTCGGTCACGTGCGGTAGTGCGGGAAGGAGCCGGGGCGCAGGGCTGGCGGACGGGGATCATTACTGGTTTTCGCCCAGCTCTACGCGTACGGCAAGATGGTTCTATCTGCCCACTCTCATGATTGCCGGACGGTTTCTCTTGGCTGAGTACATCTACACCATGCGCAAGGCCCGAAAGGCCCATGGCGACAAGGTGATCCTCGACGACGTCAACCTGAACTTCTTGCCGGGCGCGAAGATCGGTGTCGTCGGCCCGAACGGTGCGGGCAAGTCGACCGTCCTCAAGATCATGGCCGGCCTTGAGCAGCCCTCCAACGGTGATGCCTTCCTCGCGCCCGGCTTCAGCGTGGGCATGCTCCTCCAGGAGCCGCCGCTGGACGAGTCCAAGACCGTCTTGCAGAACGTGCAGGACGGCGCCGCCGAGCTGATGGGGAAGCTCAAGCGCTTCAACGAGGTCGCCGAGCTGATGGCGACGGACTACTCGGACGCGCTGATGGAGGAGATGGGCAAGCTCCAGGAGGACCTTGACCACGCCAACGCCTGGGACCTGGACACCCAGCTCGAACAGGCCATGGACGCCCTCGGCTGCCCGCCGGGTGACTGGCCCGTCACCAACCTCTCCGGTGGTGAGCGGCGTCGCGTGGCGCTGTGCAAGCTGCTGCTCGAAGCGCCCGACCTGCTCCTGCTCGACGAGCCCACCAACCACCTGGACGCCGAGTCCGTCCAGTGGCTTGAGCAGCACCTCGCCAAGTACGCGGGCACCGTCGTCGCCGTCACCCACGACCGGTACTTCCTCGACAACGTCGCCGAGTGGATCCTCGAACTCGACCGCGGCCGTGCCCACCCGTACGAGGGCAACTACTCGACCTACCTCGACAAGAAGGCCGCCCGGCTGAAGGTCGAGGGGCAGAAGGACGCCAAGCGCGCCAAGCGCCTCAAGGAAGAGCTGGAGTGGGTCCGCTCCAACGCCAAGGGCCGGCAGGCCAAGTCCAAGGCGCGACTGACCCGTTACGAGGAGATGGCCGCCGAGGCGGAGAAGACCAGGAAGCTGGACTTCGAGGAGATCCAGATCCCGCCGGGCCCGCGACTGGGCAACATCGTGGTCGAGGTCGAGCACCTCTCCAAGGCGTTCGGCGACAAGGTCCTCATCGACGACCTGTCCTTCACGCTGCCGCGCAACGGCATCGTCGGCATCATCGGTCCGAACGGCGCGGGCAAGACCACGCTGTTCAAGATGATCCAGGGCCTTGAGACGGCCGACTCGGGTTCGATCAAGGTCGGCGACACCGTCAAGATCTCCTACGTCGACCAGACCCGCGCCAACATCGACCCGAAGAAGACGCTGTGGGCCGTCGTCTCCGACGAGCTCGACTACATCAACGTCGGCCAGGTCGAAATGCCCTCCAGGGCGTACGTCAGCGCCTTCGGCTTCAAGGGCCCCGACCAGCAGAAGCCCGCCGGCGTGCTCTCCGGTGGTGAGCGCAACCGCCTCAACCTGGCGCTCACCCTCAAGCAGGGCGGCAACCTGCTGCTCCTCGACGAGCCGACCAACGACCTCGACGTCGAAACGCTCTCCTCGCTGGAGAACGCGCTGCTTGAGTTCCCGGGCTGCGCCGTGGTCGTCTCCCACGACCGGTGGTTCCTGGACCGCGTCGCGACGCACATCCTCGCGTACGAGGGCGAGTCGAAGTGGTTCTGGTTCGAGGGCAACTTCGAGTCGTACGAGAAGAACAAGGTCGAGCGGCTCGGTCCGGACGCGGCGCGTCCGCACCGTGCCACGTACAAGAAGCTCACCAGGGGCTGACCACCATGGCGCGACATGTGTACTCCTGCGCGATCCGCTGGTCGGACATGGACGCCTTCGGCCACGTCAACAACGTCGTCTTCCTCCGCTACCTGGAGGAGGCGCGGGTGGACCTGATGTGGCGGCTGGCGACCGAGACCGACGACGAGGCGTTCGAGGGCGGCTCCGTCGTGGCCCGGCACGAGATCGACTACCGCAAGCCGCTCGTGCACCGACACGCGCCGGTCACCGTGGAGACCTGGGTGACCAAGATCGGCGCCGCGTCGCTGACGCTGGCGTACGAGATCAAGGACGAGGACACCGTGTACGTACGGGCCTCCACGGTCGTCGTGCCCTTCGACTTCGAAGCGGGGCGGCCCCGGCGGCTCACGCGGGTGGAGGAGAAGTTCCTGTCGGAGTTCGTCGAGGAGACGCCGGTCAGGGGCAAGCGCAAGCGCGACGACCAGTCGGAGGAGGCCGTCGCCGCATGACGGCGCCAGCGCTCCACTTCGCCGATGCCAGGGAGGCGGCCGATCTCGCCGCCTTCCTGGCCCGGCTGATCCACTACGACCGCGCCGCGGCCGTGCGGGTCCAGGCGACCGGGGCCGGTGCCGCGCCCCGGGCCGGCGGAGTGCTCGCGGTGTTCGGGCGGCCGGCGTCGTTCGAGGTGCTCGCCATCAGGACGGCGACGCTGACACCGGGCCCGGCCGCGCCACCGACGGGTTCCGGACCAGTGGGCTCCGGACCGGCGGGCTCCGGGACGGGGGCGTCTGCCGGGGCGGCGGAGGCAGCCGTGGACGGGGCGTCGGGGGAGTGGGACCGTACGGTCTCGGCCGGCCAGTTCGCCGACGCGATCGACGAGGCGCGGCAGCGGGCTGGGGCGGGGCGGGCCGATGGGCCGACCGGCCTGACGGTGTACGCGCCCGAGCCGGTGACCGGGCCGCCATGGGCCGGCGTGCTGCCGCCCCGCGGTGGCTGGCAGCGGGTGCCGGGGCTGCCGGACCCGGCGGCGGTGCGCGCGATGGTGGCGGCGGCGGTCGCGGAGTTCCGAGCCCGGGACGAGGCGCTGGCGCCGGAGCAGCGTACGCGCGCCGAGCGGGACCGCATCGGCCGGGAGATCTGGTCCCGTACGGTCGGCGACACGCAGTTGCCGTTGCGGGCCCTGCATGCGGCACAGGCGGTGGGGTTCCTGAGGTTCGCCCGCCCCGGGGTGGCCGAAGCGGGACGGCCGCAGCCTTCGGTACTGGCGGCGGCGGGAGTCGCCGCCGCGGCGCACGGCCCGGACGCTGAACCTGGTACCGGCACCGGCCGCGTTTCCACCAGCGGCATCGGCGCCGGCCCCAGCTCCGGCACTGGCGCGGACGTTGATTCCGGCTCCAGCTCCGGCTCTGGAGGGAGTTCCGGCGCCGCCGGGGTGGGGGACTCGGCGTTGGTGTTGTTCGCGGCCCGTGGCTGGTTGCGGCTGCGGACGCCGTACGGCTCGATAGCCGTGCGCACGGGAGGGCTGTCCGGGCTCTCCGTCACTCCGGCGTAAGACGGCAGGACGGCCCCGGGGGCCGGCCGAGCGCGGTCGGCCCCGACGAGTGGGCGAGCCCGACCGGAGCGCAAGGGGGCTCGGCGGCGTCCGGCGTGACGGCCCGGTAGTGGATACACCCCGGCTCCCCCTCCCCGCGACCGGGCGCGGCAGTGACTCGGTGATGCGGTGGGTGTCTCAGGTGGGTTGGGCGTGGTGGGGCGGGGTGCGGCGTGTGGATAGGGTCAACTCATGCTGATGGGGAGGGAGTTGGGTTGTGAGGGAGGTGGTCGTGGAGCGGGACCTGGAGGTGGCGGAGGGGCGCCGGTTGCACGTGTACGACACGGGTGCGGCGGCGGGTGACGCGCAGGTGACCGTGTTCTGGCACCACGGCACGCCGAACGTAGGGGCGCCGCCGGTGCCGCTCTTCCTGGCCGGGCGCCGGTTGGGCGTGCGGTGGATCTCGTACGACCGGCCGGGGTACGGCGGTTCGACGCCGCGGCCGGGGCGGAGCGTCGCCGCGGTGGTCGATGACGTCGTGGCCGTCGCTGATGCGCTCGGTGTGGACCGGTTCGCGGCGATGGGGCATTCCGGTGGTGGGCCGCACGCGTTGGCCTGTGGGGCGTTGTTGGGTGCGCGGGTGGTGGGCGTGGTGAGCGTGGCCGGGTTGGCGCCGTTCGGTGCTGCGGGGATCGATTGGTTCGCCGGCATGGCGAGCGCCGGGGCGCAGTCGTTGCGCGCGGCGGTGGCCGGGCGGGCGGCGAAGGAAGAGTACGAGGCGGCGGCGACGTTCGACCCGCAGATGTTCACGCCGGCGGACCACGCGGCGCTGGCGGCGGAGTGGTCGTGGTTCGAGCAGGTGGTGGAGCCGGCCATGGCGGCGGGCCCCGGCGGTCTGATCGACGATGACCTGGCTTACGTCGCTCCCTGGGGTTTCGACCCCGAGCAGGTCGTCGCCCCGGCCCTGCTCCTGCACGGCGACCGGGACCGCATCGCTCCCAGCGCGCACGCCCGTTGGTTGGCGGATCGCTGCCCCACGGCGGAGTTGCGCATACGACCGGACGACGGGCACATCTCCGTGCTGGCCGGCGCCGAAGGTGCCCTGGCGTGGCTGGCGGGTCATGGGGCTGCGGGCTGAGGAAACGTGAGGGGTCGTTGCCCACGGGCTGGCCGAAGCCCTCGTCGCTGGCCTTGGCCCGCAGCTCAGTCCTTGCTCGCGGTGCCGCCCTCGTCCGCGGGCGTCGCGGGGGCGGAGCCAGAGGCGGTGTTGGCAGCCGAGTCGGGCGAGCCCGAGCCCGAGCCCGCGGTCGTGGGTGGGGCGTGGTCGGGCCAGACGGCGATGTGGTCGGGTTCGAGTTCGAGGAGGACGCGCTGTTCCATGCCCAGGGACTGCGTGTAGTCGGCGGGGAGTTGGAGACGGCCGGCGCGGTCGAGCATGGCGTACTCGCGGGCCACCATCGACTCCTGGCCGGTCTCGGCGTCCACCTCGGTGCGGCGCAACACCTCGGACGAGGTGCGGCCGTCCCGGATGGCGACGGTCCTGCGGACCTCGTTCGCCACCGCCTGGTCGTGCGTCACGATCACCACGGTCGTGCCCAACTCGGCGTTGGCCGTGCGGAAGGCCGCGAAGATCTCCTCGCCGGTGGCGGAGTCGAGTTCGCCGGTGGGTTCGTCGGCGAGCAGTACCGCGGGGGTGTTGGCCAGGGCCACGGCGATGGCGGCCCGCTGCTGTTCGCCGCCGGACATCTGCTGCGGTCGCTTGTCCCGGCAGTGGTCGATGCGCAGCATCTGCAACAGCTCGTCGGCGTGCGCGAGGCGCGCCGCGCGCTGCTTGCCGCGGCCCCGCAACTGCATGGGCAGCACCACGTTCTGGATGGTGGTCAGGTACGGAAGGAGGTTGCGGGCGGTCTGCTGCCAGACGAAGCCGACGATGTCGCGGCGGTAGCGCAGCCGGGCCTTGGCGTCCATGTTGAGCAGGTCGCTGCCGGCGACGGAGGCCGCGCCCGCGGTGGGCACGTCGAGACCGGCCAGGATGTTCATCAGGGTCGACTTGCCACTGCCGGAGGCGCCGACCAGGGCCATCAACTCACCTTCGGACACCAGCAGGTCGAGCCCCTGGAGCGCCTGGACCTCGACGCCGTCGGTGGAGAAGACGCGGACCAGCCGGTCGCAACTGATCAGCGCGTCGTGGCCGTAGGCCGGGCGGTCGCGGTGCGAGGTGGCCCGGCGTTCCAGTTCCGCCAGCGAAGGGACGACCGGCCGGGCATCGCGGGCGGCGACCCGCGCCCCACCCGCAGCCGAAGCGGCCCCCTTCGCGGCCCCACCGGCCCCGGCGCCAGCCCCGGCCCCGGCGGCAGCCTCAGCCCCAGCCGCACCCCCACCACCCGGCACACCGTTCCCACCCGTGCCACGTCCCGTCGGGGTGGCTCCCGTCGCGCGCTGCGACGTACGGTCCTCGCCGCCTCCGCCCGTGCCCGCCGCCGTCTGCGTCATCGCGTCTCTCCCACCCTCAGCTCGGTGTTCTCCTTGCGGCGTCCGCTCCACCACGCCTGTGCCAGCACCACGAGCAGCGCCAGCACCACCACGCCCACCGCGGGGATGAGCAGCGACAGCGCGTCCGCTTGCAGCCGTACGGTGCCCAGTTCGTCGAATCCGGTACGGGCGGACAGCGCCAACCGGGTCAGGTCGAGCCCTGGCGCGAGCAACTGGATCGTGCCGTAGCCCACGAGTGCGCCGCCGCCCGCGGCCAGCAGCGCCTGCGGCAGCGCCTCAAGGACCAGCAGCCGCCGGCCCTGCCGCCGGTTCAGACCCATGGTGCGGAGCCGGGCCAGCAGCGCCGTCCGTTCCGGGGTGGCCTGGAGCAGCGACAGGAGCACGGCCAACGCCGCGTACCCGGCGCCGGCCGTGACCGCCGCCGCGTACAGCCGCTCCGTACCGCCCTGCAACGGCGAGTCGGACAGCGCCGCGTGTTCCTCGGCGCGCACCTTGATGCGCACGTTGCCGCCGGCCTGGCCGGCGGAGCCGTCCTGCGCGCCACCGGCCTTCGCCGCGCCGCCGCCCGAGCCGTCACCCGCACCCGAGCCCGCGCCGTCGCCCGCGCCGGAGCCACCGGTCGGCGCCTCCACCGCGGGGCCCCCACCGGTCGCGGCCTGCACCGTCGCCCGCAGCGCCGCCGCGTCGATGCCGGAGCCGTGGTCGCCGCTGCCCGCCATGAGCAGCGTCGTCGGGGTGGCGCCGGGCAGCCGGTCCGCGCTGACCAGCAGGTAGTTGCTGACCTGGGTGGCTGGCGTGCCCCGGTGGACGGCCGCCACCTGCACGGTGATGTCGCCGGCCAGCGGGCGCAGGTCCTGCGGCCCCTTGCCCATCCGCTTGGCGACGGTGGGGGAGGCGATGGCGGGTACGACGGGGCCGCGCTTGCCGCGCAGCGCGTCGGCCGGGATGCGGTCCGTGCCGACCTTCCCGGCCAGCGCGTTGTACGCGTCCGGGTCGATCACCACCAGGGCGATCTCGTTCCCGTCGTCGTTCAACCGGAGGTCGTACTCGATGTGTGCGGGCAGCACCTGTTGCACGCCGCGCACCGCGCGCAGCGAGGCGGCCAACTCCTTCGGCAGGCTGCGGTGCGCGTCGATGCGGGCGTCGGCGCCGACGGCCAGCAGCGAGGCGCGCTCGCGCGCGTCGGACACCCCGGCGAGCACCGAGCCACCGAAGGAAGCCGTGGTCAGCGCGGTGATCAGGGCCAGCAGGGGCAGCGCGCCGGTCGCCGGGGCGCGGCCGGCGCGGGCCAGCGCGAGGAAGCCGACCACGCCGCGCCGCCGGTTGGCCGGACGGGTGGCGAGCCGCAGCGGCAGCGGGTAGAGGCGGACCAGCAGCATCGCCGCGATCGCGCCGATGAGCACCGGCGCCGCGCTGACCAGCGCGTCCACCTCGCCGTTCGCGGTGCCGCGCTGGCGCAGCGCGACCACGGCGCCGACGGCCAGGACCAGCCCGGTCAGTTCGGCCACCGTGCGCTGCCGCGAGGGTCGTACCCGTACCGCGTCGGTGCGTTCCACGCTGGTCAGCGGGCGGCGGTGGGCGGCGACCGCCCGCACCGGCAGGGCGAAACAGGCCAGTGCCGCCACCGCCGCCGCGGCCAGCAGCGCTGGCAACAGCCGCGCGTCGCGCACCGTCACGACGGCGATCGTGCAGCCCAGCGCCGCGGCCGGCAGGGCGATCACCGAGGTTTCCGCGAGCAGCCGGCGGCCGACGCCGGCCAGCGAGCCGCCGCGGGAACGCAGCAGGGTCAACTCCGCGCGGCGCCGGGCGGCGGCGAGGCCACCGGCCATCAGCAGCACGACCGCGGCGACCGTACCCACCCCGAACGCGGCCACCGCCACCACCGGCGCCACCGCGTCCCGCATCGACCCGAAGTCGGCGACGATGGTGTCGACCTCGGTGCTGACGATGGTGCCGGGACCGGTCGCCTTGCGCAGTTCCACCAGCGCGGGGCCGCTCTCCAGGGAGGCGATCTGCGCGCGCAGCCGCGACACGTCGCGGCCGGTCAACGCGTCCGGATCGTTGGCGAGCCGCCAGAACGTCTCGGGCGCGCCGCTCGCCGCCAGCAGCGCGGGGCCCGCCTCCGGGGCCAGCAGCAGCCCGCCGACCCAGAACTCCTTGGGCGTGTCGCCCGGCGGAGTCACCGAGGCCAGGCCCGGCGCGTTCAGCAGCGGATCCACGGACCAGTACGCCCGCTCGGGCGCCTTCGGGACGAGGATGCCGACCACCTTCGCGGAGAGCGCGGTGGTGCCCGGCGCGTCGAGGTGGATGAGCGAACCGATCCGCAGGTGCAGCGCCTCGGCCGTTTCAGCGGTGACCGCCACCTCGACCTCAAGCCGCTCCGGACCGCGGCCCGTGGTTTCGTCGGTGTCGCTGAACGGGTTGGAGCCGCGCGGCATCCGCCCGGCCTTGACCGTGCTGTGCTCGGTCAGCCCCGACTGGGCCGTCAGCGACAGCTTGGGCGGCAGCCCGTCGGGCCGCGGCAGGTACGCGTCGGTGGCCACCAGCGGCTCGGGCGTGCGCACGCCGTGCGCCGACTGCGCGTCGTCGGTGCGCACCAGGTCGGGCAGCCGCTCGCGCAGTACCCGGTACTGCGCGGCGAGCGGCCCCGGTGCCAGCGCCGCGGCCCGCTCGTGCTGCGGACGCTGCGCGCCGGGCGGACCCGAGGTGATCTGGTACGCGCTGTGCGCCGGTGAGGCGTCGGAGATCTGCTCGCGGATCGCATGTGTCTGGTACGCGTCGATGCCGCGCGGGAAGGCGGCGGCCAGGAACGAAGTCAGCAGCACCAACAGGCCGAGCGCGACCGCGGCCCCCGGAGCGGCCCGCAGCCGCAACCTCACCCACCCCGTCACGACCCGGGCCCGGGCCGGAGCGGGCGCGTCCCCGGTCGGCGTCCGCCGCTCCGTGGGGGGCGCCTCGCCGGCGGGGGACGACGGGGCGGCACTGGCCGGCTGGTTGGCACTGGCCGATGCATCCGTACTGGCCGACTGGTTCGTACTGGCCGATGCGTCAGTGCTGGCTGGCCGATCCGTACGGGCAGGCTCGCTCGTACTGGCCGGTGCGTCCGTACCGGCCGGTCCGTTGGTGCTCACCGATGAGCCGTCACCGGACGAGTCGTCCGTACGTGCCGAGCCGCGCGTTCCGGCCGATGCGTCCGTTCCACCAGACTCGCCCGTACCCGCCGACGCGTCCGTACCGGCAGGCTCCCCCGCACCCGTCAACGCCTCCGCACGCCCCGCCGCATCCGCACGCACCGGGCCGTCCGCGCCCGTCGACGGGCCGTCCGCCGCAGCGGGCTCCACGTCCGTCGACCGGTCGGCCGCAGTCGCCCGCTCCGCCTCCGGCGAGTTCGCCCCAGGTGACTCCACCCCAGGCAACTCACCCTCGGGGCCAGGCCGTTCGGCCGTCCCCGCACCTTCGGCCGCCGTGGGCCGCTCGGCCTCGGCCGGGTCTCTCTCTGGCGTGGGCATGGCCTACTCACCTCCCCGGTGGCGGAGTGTGGCGGCCGGGTCGCCGCGTCGTAGCGCCACCGCCGCGACGATCAGTACGGGTACCGCGGCCACCGCCGCCAGCACCCCGCCGACCTGCCCGAGCGGCAGTTCGACCAGCACCTCGGGAACCGGCTTGGCGGCCTCGCCGGTCAGCACGATCAGCGGGACCACCGCCCGGGTCAGTACGGTGCCGAGGGCCACGCCGACGGCCAGTGCCAGGCCGATGAGCAGGGCCTGTTCGGCCGCCACCATCCGGGCCAACTGGCGGCGCGGGGTGCCGAGGGCGCGCAACACGCCGAACTCCGCGCCGCGTTCGCGCAGCGAGCCCGCCATGCTGACCGCGAAGCCGACCGCCGCCAGCGCCGCGGCCACCAACGCCGCCGCGGCGAGACCGGCCTGCGGGCCGGCGCCGAAGGGGTCGTCGTGGAGTTCGTGGGCGATCTCGGAGCGGGC
This sequence comes from Streptomyces sp. 796.1, assembly GCF_047525675.1. Classification (NCBI taxonomy): domain Bacteria; kingdom Bacillati; phylum Actinomycetota; class Actinomycetes; order Kitasatosporales; family Streptomycetaceae; genus Streptomyces; species Streptomyces sp. 796.1. Next base: position 171,503 of record NZ_JBLIWA010000018.1, read on the forward strand.
GATGACCAGCGCCGGATCGACGTCGGGCCGCTGCCGCAGCGCCGTCACCACCGCATCGTCCTTGTCCGGCGCCGGCCGCAACCACCACTCGGTGGGCGGCAGCGACGCGCCGGCGCGGGCGGCCAACACCTGGTTGACGGCGTGGAAGTCGACCAGCAAGGCCCCGCCGTCCCGGTCCGACGCGTCGTCCTGCGGCGCGCCCTCGGGGCCCGCCTCGCCGTCCGCGGGCTCGGTGGCCGTGCCGGCCAGCCGGTCGGCCGCCGCACCGGTGGTGGGCAGACCGCGTACGGCGGCGACGACGCGGACCGAGAGCGACTCGCCCGCCACCGGCACGCTGACCGTCGCGCCGACCTTCGCGCCGCTGGAGTCCAGGAAGCGGTCGGTGGCGACGGCCGTCAGCGCGGCCGGTTGCTTCGGCCAGGGCGCGCCGAAGGTGAACGTGGCGGTGGGCCGGCCCACTTCGGGCACGTCGGGGCGGTGGTGCCCGGTCTCGTACGTGACGGTCAGCGGACGGTCCGCGGTCCGCCGCGGCTGCTGAGCACGCGGCTTGACCTCCACGTCGCCCGGCTGGTCCTCGGCGAACGTGGTGGCGGCCCGCCACCCGAAGTCCGCCGGTACGGAAACCGCCGTGGACTTCCCGCCGGCGGCCACCGCCTCCAGCGCGGTCACCTCGAACCGGTGCCGTTCCTGCTGCGCCGGCTGGACCAGGTCGAGTTCGACCGCGGCCAGCCGCAGCGGCCCGGCCGGCCGGCCGGTGGGCGCGCCGGCCGCCTGCGCGATGCCGGCGACCAGCGCGTGCGGCTTGCCGTCGGCGGGCAGCGCGCCGAGCGAGAGCCGGTACGGGACGCCGTAGCGGTCCTCGACGGTCGCGGTCACGCTGGCGGATGCCTTGTCCGCGGAGCCGGCCGAGGTCTCGTCCCCGGCGGTGTCGCCCTGCTCCTCGGCGGCGTCGCGCGGCGCCGTGAGCACCCCGAGCCGCGCGGTGATGCGCAGCTCGTCCGGGTTGCCGGGCAGCGCGATGCCGGGCCGGTCGCCGCCGGGCTGCGGTGCGACGGCTGACAGCAGCCCGTTGCCGTCCCGGTCGGCGAGGTCGTCGCGGAGCAGCAGGGAGTCCTTGGCGTGCTGGGCGTCCAGCGCCAGCAGCGTCGCGCCGCGCCCGCCCGAGAGCCCGAACTGCACCCGGGCGGCGGGCGCCGCCGCGGCCACGCCCGGCACCGCCTCCAACGCGCCGCCCTGCCCGAACTGCGGGGTGCGGCTGGAGAGCACGCGGACGCCGGCGCCCGCGGCGAAGTCCGCCTGGTCGTCCTGCGACCGCTCCCACGAAGCGCCCTGGCCGACGGCGAACATGCCCATCGCCACGGCGAGTACGAGCAGCAGCACCGGGCCCGCGCCGCGCAGCGGACGGCGGGCGAGTTGCCAGCCGGCGAGCGCGGTGGGCAGGCCACGGCCGCGGGCCGCGCGCCGCTCGGCGATCTTGGCCACCGGCGGCAGCAGCCGCAGCGTGAGCACCGTGCCGGCGAGCAGGGCGAGCGCGGGCGCGGCGACCAGCACCGGGTCCACGCCGAGCGCCCCGCCGTCGCCGCTGAGCACGCCGGAGCCGTCGCCGGCCTGCTGGTCGAGCTGCCAGTAGGCGACGCCGGCGATGACGAGCAGGCCGACGTCGGCGCCGGCGCGCAGCGGCGCCGGCAGGCTGCCGCTGCGGGCGCGGATCACCGAAGGGCCGCTCCGGGCGCGCGCGCCGAGCAGTGCGGGCGCCACCACGGCCGCCGCGCAACCCAGCGCCACGGCGACGCCCACCAGACAGGTTTGCAGGGTCAGCCCGGTGTCCAGGTCGAGTCCGATACGGGCCAACGGGCCGTGTGCGGCGATCAGTTCCATCAGCGGCCCGGCCAGCAGCGGCGCGATCACCACGGCGGGCCCGGCCAGCATTAGCGCCTCGGCCGCGGCGAGCCTGGCCAGATGGGCGCCCGAGCCGCCGCGGGCCAGCAGCAGATCGGTCTCGCCGGCCCGCTCCGTACTGAGCAGCCGCGCCACCAGCAGCAGCGCGTACCCGGCCAGCAGTACCAGTTGCAGCGTGACGATCAGCAGCGTCGAACGGGCGCCGAGGAGCGAGCGGTCCACCTGGTCGAGCACGGTGGGCAGCCCGGTGCTGACCTCGGGGGAGCCGAGCGCGTCGTCCTCGGCCAGTGCGGCCCGGCCGCGCTCGGCCGCCGCCCGCAGCCCGTCCACGTCGTCCGCCCGCACCCCGGAGAAGTCCGCGCTGGCCAGCCACGACACCCCGGCCTGGGTGACCTGCTGGCCGCCGAAGGTGGCCTGATCGGTGAGGAGCGGTCCGTACGTGGTGAACGCCAGCGTGCGGACGCCGCTGCCACCGAGTTCGTCCAGGCGCCAGTACGGGTCGGTGCGGTCCTTGGGCCGGTACACGCCGGTGACCTGGATCTGCACCGGAGGCCCGGAGAGCCGGTCGGCGAGGGTCAGCTTGGCGCCGACCTTCAGCCCGAGCCGGGCCGCCGCGGTCTCCGGGAGCGCGACGGGGACGGTGGTCCTGGCCTTGCCCCCGTCCTTGCCCCCGGCCCCGTCCCCGCCCGTGGCGGGGGTGGTCGGTGCGGCGTCGGGCCAGGCACCGGTGGCCAGCGTGACGCGAGAGCGGTCGAGGGCGGCGAACAGCGTCAGATCGGGCTCGCCCTGCCGGGCGGCGGGCGACTGGAGTTCGCGCGGCAGGGCGTACGGGCCGGAGCGCGTCATCGACCTGAGCGTCACCGGCAGCCCGTCGAAGACCCGCGCCGCGCCGCGCCGTACGGCCTGCTCACCGGCGGCCCGCTCGGCGTCGGGGAGGTCGGTGGCCACCCGCAACGCGGCCGGCGCGGCGGAACGTTCGCGCAGCGTGTGCCGTAGCCCGGCGTCGCCGATGGCGCTGGTGAAGGCGGAGAGCGTGGCCAGCACCGCGGTGGTGAGCAACACGGTCAAGAGCGCGGCGGCCAACAGCAATCGATGCGCGCGGACACGCAGGAACACAAAGCCCGCCACTGAACCCCCCGCGCCGCTTCCCCACCATCGGTCTCGCCGGCCGACGGCGGGCATGGGGTCACCCTGGTCGGGATGACGGGCCTCGGCCTCGGCAGCGTGCCTGGATGTTGTCAGAGAAAGGTGGGGGCTGAAAGCGGTTGCGGTCGGGACTTGATCGGATTGTGACCGAAATTCGATACAGATCGTCCGCTATTCGATACGGAGCGTACGGAAGTGGTCGTTGCTGGTCGCTGGGTCTGCTTGGCACTTGGCGCTTGGCCTGCGCTGTGCCCGCCTTGCGCTTGGCCTGCGGCTGCCCTGCCGCTCGTCCTGTCTCCGTTGCCCGTCCTGCGGCTGGCGTGCGGGGCGCGATCAGGGCGTCCGGCGCGCGTGTGGACCTCGGTGCGACTGGCCTGCGGTGGAATCGGCCGCGACGTGCCCGGCCGTGGTGTGGCCGCCCGCACGCGGCCGACCCGCCGCGCGGTCAGCCCGTACGCGACGGGGTCCGTACGCATCCGGCCCTGTACGCGACCGGCCCGCACGCGACCCGGCCCCGCGCGCGGCCGACCCGGTGGGCGGGCGTGCGGCGCGTCCCGTATGCGGTCACCGCGCGGTACGACCCACCCGCGGCCCGATCGGACCGGGGCCGGGCCGGCAGCGCGGCCCGGTCAGCCCGGGGTGTTGACCATCGAGGCGGCGGCGTACGTCAGGTACTTCCACAACTGCTGCTCGTGCTCCGGGGCGAGGCCGAGCTCGTCCACGGCGTCCCGCATGTGGCGCAGCCAGGCGTCGTGCGCGGCGCGGTCCACGGCGAACGGTGCGTGCCGCATCCGCAGCCGCGGGTGGCCGCGCTGGTCGCTGTAGGTGCGGGGCCCGCCCCAGTACTGCATGAGGAAGAGCACCAGCCGCTCCTCCGCAGGGCCGAGGTCCTCCTCGGGGTACATCGGCCGCAGCAGCGGGTCGTCCGCGACCCCCTGGTAGAAGCGGTGCACCAGCCGCCGGAACGTCTCCTCGCCGCCGACCTGCTCGTAGAAGGTCTGCTCCTGCACCGTGCCGCGCGGAATCTCATTCACCCCTCCATGGTCGCAGATGCCACGGCGGAGGCCGGAGGTCCTAGGCCCCCGCGGGGTCCCCCGCCCGCCCCGCCGCAACCGGGGTCGTACGGGCCGGGCCCCCTGCCACGCGGCCGGCCCGCCGCTGGTGGGCGCGGCTCGCAGCGGCCCCGAACGCGGCTGGGCCCGCCCCACGAGGGAGCGGGCCCAGTGCTGGGTTGCGGTCCGCCGACCGGCGGCCACCGGCCGGGCGGGCCGGGGGTCAGCCCCGGCGCACCGTGATCGTCGTCCAGGCGCCGACGTGCACCCGGTCGCCCTCCTGGAGCGGGATCGGTACGTACGGCTGGATCGGCTCGTCACCACCGTTGATGGTGGTGCCGTTCGTCGAGTCCTGGTCCACCACGGCCCAGCCCCCGTCCGGCTGCGACACCAGCACCGCGTGCTGGTGCGAGACGCCCGGGTCCTCCGGCTGACGGGACAGGTCGATGTCCGGGGCCTCGCCCGTGCTGTGCCGGCGGCGGCCGATGGTGATCTGGCTGCCGGAGAGCGGCAACTGCTGCTCGGGCGAGTACGCGGGCAGGTTGAGCCCGGCGGCCTCGGGGCCGCTGCGGGTCATCATCGCCGTGAAGTACTCGCGGTCGGGCGCGATCACCGCGACCCAGTTGCCGGCCGACGGCTGGCCGCCGCCCGGGCCGCCCTGCTGGTACCCGCCGTCGGGCCGGTAGCCACCCGCGGGCTGCGCCGAACCCTGCGGGGGCTGGCCCTGCGGCGGACCGGCCGGCGGCTGGCCGTGCTGGCTCGGCTGACCCGGCTGGCCGTGCTGACCCGGCTGGCCGGGGAACGGCGGCGGGCCCGGCTGCGGGGGACCGGCGTGCGGAGGGCCCGGCTGCGGCGGCGCCGCGCCCGGGAACTCCCCGTCGCCGGGGAACGGCGGACGCCCGCCCGGAGCGCCCCCGGGGCCCTGCCCCGGAGCGTCCGGGAACGGCCGGGGCGCGGCCGGCGCCGGAGCGCCGGGCGGGGCCGCCGACGCCTCGGGAGCGCCCGGCGGGGAGAGCATCCAGTCGTCGTCGCCCCCGAAGCCACCTGGCGGCGGGCCCGCCGGCCGGCCGTCACCACCGTGCGGACCCGGCCCGTGCGGACCGGGGTTGTGGGGGCCACCGTGCGGACCGCCGGCGTGCGGCGGCAGCGGGGCGGGCGCCTGCGGGTCGCCGGGCCGGTTCGACTGGTGCGGGCCCGGGTAGTCGGGCCCCGGCTGCGGCGGGCCCGGCGGCCGGGAGGACTCGGAACCGTGCGGGTGGGCGGGCTGCCCGTGCGGCTGCCCGGGACCTGGCGGCGGCGGGAATCCGCCACCCTGGCCGGGCTGGCCGGGCGCGGGGGTGGGGCTGTACGGCGTGTACGAGGTCGCCGACTGGGTGATGAAGTTGTAGCGGCACTCCTCGCAGAACGGCGCCTGCGCCTCACGCGGCGTACGGCACTGCGGGCACAGCTCCGCCTGGAAGGTCGCGTCGGGCTGGCCGCCGGGGTAGCCGTAGCCGCCCGGCGCGCCGGGACCGCCGTGCCCGGGACCACCCGGGCCACCGGGCGGGGCGAAGGGGCTGGGGCCGCCGGGAGCACCCGGCGCGCCGGGGCCTCCCGGGCCGCCGGGCGGCGGGAAACCGCCGGGAGCGCCGGGCCCGCCGAAGGCACCGGGCGCACCGGGACCGTCGAACCCGCCCGGGCCGCCGGGACGGTCGTAACCACCCGGCCCACCGGGGCCCGGCCGGCCGGGCCCGCCCTGACCGTCGAAGCCACCGGGCCCGCCGGGACCTGGCCTACCGGGACCCCCCGGGCCGTCGAAGCCACCGGGGCCACCGGGGCCGCCGGGCACACCGGGGCCGTCGAAGCGACCGGGGCCGGGTCCGGGCCCACCGGGACCGTCGAAGCCGCCGGGCCCCGGCTGGCCCGGGTGGGCGGGGGGCGCCGGAGGCTGCGGCACGCCCATCACGCCGGGCGGCGGCGGGGGCGGGGGAACGACGCCGGCGGGTGCGGCCGACATGCGGTGGCCGCACACCTCGCAATAGTCCTCGGCCGACGACTGATGGCCGTTTGGGCAAGTCGGCATGTCGGTGATTCCCCCTCGTGTGCCGTTTCTTGGCGCTGGTGCTGGTGGAGCTGACGGAGCAGGTGGTTCGGGTGCCGGCCCGGGCCGAGGCGGCCGGGGCGCGACGGGTTCGTGCCGCTGTGCAGCGGTTCGCCCCGACCGGCCGGCCGGGTACGCACCGCGTTATTTCTTTACGCGAACGGTCTTGGTGGAACGTGTTTCGAGCGTCATCTCGTCCGCGTCCTCCACCTTGGCCTTCAGTCGCACAGTACCCGTCACCGGGTCCACGACGTCCACCACCTTCGACAGCAGTTTCGCGGTCTCGGCGTTCCCCAGGGAGTCCGCGAGCTGCACCGCGCGCCCCAGTTTCGAGGTCGCTTCGTCCCAGTCACCCGCTTTGCGCGCGTCCAGGCCCTGCTGGATCGCCGCGGCCAACTCGGCCTGCCCCGTGTAGTGCGCGACCTGCCGGTTGATCGAGGTCGACGCCTCCATGTCGGCCGTCCACACGGCCCGTACCAGCCCTTGCGCCAGCGGCTGCGGAGCGCCGCCGTCCGGGCCCGGCAGGACCAACGCCACCCGCGCTGCCAGCATCTCCTGACCGATGCCGGCGGGCGGGACGCGCACCGCCACGTGGTAGTCGCGCGACTCGTCGCCCCACGAGCCGGTCGGGTAGTCGCCGGAGCGCGGTCCCGAGGTGGTGCGGCGGTGGGTGAGGTCCTCGACGCGGGGGGCGACCTGTTTCACGAATGTGACGTCCGTGCCCTGCGGAGTCCAGATGCGCAAAGCGACATCTGCCACTTCTTTCCCCATAGCGGACTCCATGATGCGGCGGAAGTCGGCCGCGAGCTCGGCGGGGTTCGCCACGATGTCCGCGGTGCCCAGCAGGGCCGATGCGATGGCCTTGAGCTCCTTCACCTCCCAGTCGGTGCCGACGCCGCGCGCATCGCAGGTGAACCGCCCGGAGCAGGCGTCCAGGGTGGCCCGCAGCGCCTGCGGCTCCTCGTGCTCGTTGCGGCCGTCGGTGAGCAGGATGCCGTGCCGGATCGCCACGTCCTCGGTGTGCAGCAGTTGGTCGGCGAGCCGCAGCCAGCTCCCGATCGCGGTGCCGCCGCCCGCGCTCAGGGTGCGCAGCGCGTCCTTGGCCGCGGCCCGGGTGCCCGCGTCGGCACGGGCCAGCCGGCCGCCGCCCGGGTAGACCTCGACGGCCTTGTGCGTACCGGCGATCACCGCGAACGCGACCCCGTCCCGCAGCGTGTCGATCGCCGCCGCCGTCGCCTCCTGCGCGTTGTGCAGCTTGGTGGGCGGGTAGTCCATCGAGCCCGAGCAGTCGACCATGACGGCCACCGCCGCGCTCGGCCCCTCCCACCACGGCTGGGCGTCGCGCGGCCCGGCCTGCGAGGGCGCCTGGTAACTCGCGGTGCCCCCGCCGGTCGCGGTGACGGTGACGATCGCGTTCACCTCGCGCCCGCCCTCGGGGAGGAACACGTTCTGGTACACGTCGACCGAGAACCGTGGCCCGTGCGACTTGGCGAAGTTGGCCATCTGATCCGCTCCTTGACGTCCGTGACGCTCCGTTGTGACCCATGAGGATGGGGGCGGACCGGGACGTACGCGCCGACGGCTCCCTGACTGCGTGCGGGTGTCCCCGTTGATCCCCCGTGACGCCGCGGGGGCCCCTCACCCCCGCGGAATTCCGCGCTCCCGCACCGGGCACTGCCCGATCGGGTGCTCCTGTACGAGCCCCGCCGCACCGCGAACGGTGACGCCGGGGCCTTCCCCCGTTCCGCGGCCCGCGGCACCCCCCGGTGCCGGCCGACCGCCGTGGGCCGCAGTGCGCGGCCCACCCTCCTCCTCAGACTGCTCTGAGCTGCCCCGATGCTGATCCGAGTGGCCCCGGATTGTCCAGGGCTGTTCGGAACCGTTCTGAGCTGCCGAGAACTGCTGAGAACTGATCAGTACTGCTTGCTGACTGCCTTGCTGACTGCCGTGGTGCTGCTCGGCGCTGCCGCGAGCTGTTCCGGTGCTGTCTGGCACCGTGCGGCGCTCCGGCGACGCTGCCCGGTGCCCTGCGGGGCTCCCCGTGCTCCGCAGCGCCGCCCAGCGTCGTCCGTCGCGGTTCGCCGCCGTCCGGCGCCTTCAGCGCCGCTCAGTGCGAGGCTGCCCGTCCCGTCGTGATCGGGAACGGCACCACGGCCACCGTTACGTTGTCGTGGCCACCACCTTCCAGCGCGAAGCCGACCAGGCTGCGCGCGCTCTCCATCGGCCGGGCCCGGGCGTCCGCCGGCACCGCGGCGGCCATCTCGGGCGCCGACTCGGCGTAGTTCCACAGCCCGTCCGTGCACACCACGACCACGCCGGGCCGGTCGGGCTTGAACGCGGCGGTGTGCGGCTCGATCTCGTACGCGTCGGCGCCCAGCCACCCCGTGATGGCGTGCGCCCGCTCGTCCGCGTACGCCTCCTCCTCGGACAGCAACCCGGCCGCGACCATCTGCGCCGCCCACGAGTCGTCCTCGGTGAGCCGGGCGGCGGGCGTGGCGCGGTCGTCGGGGACCCAGTACGCGCGGCTGTCGCCGATCCAGCCGACGGTCAGGATGCCGGAGGCGACCACGGCGCTGACGATGGTGCAGGCCGGCGCGTTCTCGTGGCGGTGCGGGTCGCGCTGGGCCGGGCGGGCCTCCAGGGCCAGTGCGCTGACCGCGTCGGCGGCGGCGATGATCGCCTCGTGCATGGCCTGCTGCGGGTGGGTGCCCTGCGGCAGCGCGGTCAGCAGCCGCTCGCCGGCCACCCGCGCGGCGGCGGCCGACGCGTCGTCGGGCCGGGTGGCCGACGACACCCCGTCGCACACCACGGCGACCACCGCCGGCGTACCGTCCGGCAACTCCGCCTCGGAGAGCGCGAACGAGTCCTCGTTGCGGCGGTGCCGCAGCCCGCGGTCGCTGGCGGCGGCGACGAACGCCAACTCCTCTTCCATGTGGTCCCGTTCCCGCGGCTGGGCGTGCCCGCAGTTCTCGCAGTATCCGTCGTCGTCGATGGCGCCGGCCCGGCACTCCGCGCACCGGCGCGGCTCGGTGTCCCGCGGCCCGGCGCCGCCGGCCCCCGCCGGCGCCGCCGACGGCACACCGGAGCCGCGCCCCGGCCCGTCGGCCGCTCCCGCCGAGATGTCCAGTGTGGGCTCGTCCAACTCATCCAGCTCGTTCAGTTCGTTCAGCTCATTTGGTTCGTGGGGGGCGGGTGGTTCGTGCGCGGCGTACGGCTGCTGCGGGTCGTACGGCCCGTGCGGCTGCTGCCCGTGGGACGCGTACGCCCCGTACGACTGCTGGGCCTGGGGCGCGGCCGGCGGGTGGCCCGGCCCGCCGGCCGGGGGCTGTGTGGCGGGGGGCCGTGCGCCGTCGGAGCCCGCTCCGGACCCGGGTACGCCGCCCGCACCTGCCCTGCCGCCCGCACCCGCCCCGCCGGCCGTCGAGTCCCCGCGGGGGGCCGGCCCGGCGGTCGCGGCCGGGCGCACGGTCGGGGTCAGCGCGGGGAAGGCG